>JBIQMO010000030.1:0-26859 GCA_044463245.1 Gemmatimonas aurantiaca | reverse complement strand
AGGGCGACAACCTCGAGGTGCTGAAGCTCCTGCAGAAGAGCTATGCGGGGAAGGTGAAGCTCATCTACATCGATCCGCCATACAACACGGGGAAGGACTTTGTGTACCCGGACAACTTTCAGGACAGCATCAGAAACTACCTGGAGCTGACCGGGCAGGTGGAGGGAGGAGCGAAGATCAGTAGCAACACGGAGGCCAGTGGCCGGTTTCACACGGACTGGCTGGACATGATGTATCCGCGGCTGAAGGCAGCCTGGCACCTGCTCAGGCAGGATGGCTACCTACTGGCTAGCATCGACGATGTCGAGTTTAGCAACCTTCGGTCTGTACTTAACGAACTCTGTGGCGAGGAAAACTTCATCGCCACGCTGGTGTTTGACCGAAATCGTAAGAATGACGCCAAACTAGTCTCGGCGGGGCACGAGTACATGGTTCTCTTTGCCCGCAACAAGCAACTACTCACCGAGTTAGACGTGCGGCTGCGAGCCCCTAAGGACGGTGTGGATGAGGTCCGGGAACTGTTTGTAGCGCTCCGACAACGGCACGGCGACAACTGGGACAAGGTTCTTGCTGGTCTCAAGGATCACTACGCGTCTTTCGGGGAGGACGACCCACGACTCCCACTGACTCGATTCACGAAGGTCGACGAGCGTGGTCCGTATCGAGATGACGGCGATGCAAGCTGGCCTGGTGGCGGCGGTCCGCGATATGACGTGCTGCATCCTGTAACCGGCAAGGTATGCACCGTGCCCAGTCGTGGCTGGGTATGGCCAACTTACGAACGCATGAAGCAAGAGATCGATGCCGGAAACGTCGTCTTCGGTCCAGATGAGCGCCGCATACCATCTATCAGACGAAACCTGTTTGAGAAGGACGACCAGGTTCTTCGAAGCGTGATCTTCAGCTATGCGCAAAAGGCGACGCAGGATTTCGCGGAGCTTTTCGATGGGCAGTCGGTGTTTCCAAACCCGAAGAGCTATCGCGATCTACACCGCCTCATATCCTATCTCACTGACGTCGGCGATCTGGTCCTAGACTTTTTTGCGGGATCGGGCACGACGGGCCACGGGGCGATGCTGGCGAGTGCCGATGCTCAGCCTCCTCGTCGATTCGTCCTTGTCCAAC
This sequence comes from Gemmatimonas aurantiaca, assembly GCA_044463245.1. Classification (GTDB taxonomy): domain Bacteria; phylum Gemmatimonadota; class Gemmatimonadetes; order Gemmatimonadales; family Gemmatimonadaceae; genus JADGGM01. The sequence continues at coordinate 25,734 of JBIQMO010000030.1, read as the reverse complement.
TGCCCGAGCGACTCGACAAGGAAGACAAGGACCAGAAGGTTGCCGCAGAGTTCTGCGATAATCTCGGCAAGCCCCGCAACATCGCGGAGCTGACCAAAGAACGCCTCCGCCGTGCCGCGAAGAAGATCAAGGACGAGAACCCAATGTTCGCTGGCGACCTCGGCTTTCGCGTATTCAAGCTCGACTCCAGCAACCTCCGCGCGTGGGAACCAGATCGCGACGACCTCGATCAGTCGCTGCTCGACTCCGTCGAACACATCAAGCCCGATCGCACCGAGAGTGACGTGCTCTACGAGTTGCTCCTCAGGCTCGGCCTCGACCTCTGCGCCCCCATCGAAACGCGCACACTCGGTGGCAAGGAGGTGCACGCGGTGGGCGGCGGCGTCCTGATGGCCTGCCTTGCGGAAAAGGTCGGACGGAACGACGTAGAGGCTCTGGCACAGGGCATCGTCGACTGGCACAGCGCCCTCGCGCCCGCCGGCGACACGACCTGCGTCTTCCGCGACAGCGCCTTCGCCGACGACGTGGCCAAGACCAACATGGCCGCGATCCTCGAACAGCACGGCATCGCCAACGTCCGGAGCCTGTAGCGATGGCCAAGCCGCAGCAACCGACCGGCGAACTGGTACTCTACCAGACCGACGACGGGCGCACCCGGGTAGAGTGCCGCTTCGCCGACGAGTCGTTGTGGCTCAGCCAGGCGCTGATCGCGGAGCTGTTCCAGACCACCCCGCAGAACATTACGCTGCACCTCAAGGCGCTCTACGCCGAAGGGGAGATCGAGGAGGGGGCAACTTGTAAGGAATACTTACAAGTTCGCCGGGAGGGCTCGCGTGAAGTTCAGCGCGCCGTCAGGCACTACAACCTCGACGCCATCCTCGCCGTCGGGTACCGGGTACGGTCCGACCGGGGAATGCAGTTCCGCCGCTGGGCTACCGAGCGGCTCCGTGAGTACCTCGTGAAGGGCTTCACGATGGACGACGAGCGGCTGAGGAACCCGCCAATCGAAGGGGCCGGCGTTCCGGATTACTTCGACGAGCTGCTGGAGCGCATTCGCGACATCCGCGCCAGCGAGCGGCGGATGTACCTGCGAGTGCGGGATATCTTCGCTCTCGCGGGCGACTACGATTCGGGGAGCACCCGCACAACCGAGTTCTTCCAGAAGATCCAGAACAAGCTGCATTTTGCCGCCACCGGGAAGACCGCACCGGAACTCATCGCCGCGCGCGCCGATCACACCCAGAGCAATATGGGACTCACCAACTGGAAAGGTGACGCCGTGCGCAAGGCGGACGTGACCGTCGCCAAGAACTACCTCGACGCCGGTGAGATCGACGAGCTCAACCGGATCGTTGTGATGTGGCTCGATTTCGCCGAGGACCAGGCCAGGCGGCGCACGCAGGTGTTCTTGGGCGACTGGGAGCGCAAGCTCGACGAGTTCCTGGCCTTCAACGATCGCCGTGTGTTGCCGGACAGGGGCACGGTCAGCAAGGCCTCCGCGGACGCGCGTGCGGAGGCAGAGTACGAGGCGTTCGCTGCGCACCGGCGCGAACTGGCAGAGGCCGAGGGCGAGCGCGCGAGGAAGGCCACCCTGGAAGCTGCTGCAAAGCAGCTCCCTTCGCCAAGAGGCAGCGAGCGGAAGGCGAGCCGGAAGAAGGGTACGTCCGAATGAAGCTCCACTTCGAGCCCGACCTCGACTACCAGCTCCAGGCAATCGAGGCCGTCTGCGACCTGTTCCGCGGCCAGGAGATTTGCCGCACTGAGTTCACGGTCACGCGCGATCCGGCGGACTCCCAGATGCGCCTCGGCTTCGCGCAGACCGACTTGGGGCTCGGCAACCGTCTCACGCTGCTCGACGACGAGCTGCTGGCCAACCTCCGGGCCATCCAGCTTCGCAATGGCATTGCCCCGTCCGAGTCGCTTTCCTCCGGCGACTTCACCGTGGAGATGGAGACGGGTACCGGCAAGACGTACGTGTACCTGCGCACGATCTTCGAGCTGAACAAGCGCTATGGCTTCACCAAGTTCGTGATCGTGGTGCCGTCCATCGCCATCAAGGAAGGCGTTCACAAGTCGCTCCAGATCACCGAGGGCCACTTCAGGGGCCTCTACGCCGGCGTGCCCTTCGACTATTTCCTGTACGACTCCGCCAAACTCGGGCAGGTGCGCAACTTCGCCACCAGCGCGCAGATCCAGATCATGGTGGTGACGGTCGGTGCAATCAATAGATTTGGCGACGAGGAAGAGGCCGCGCGACAGGATCCGCGAGAGCGGCCGAACAAGAACGTCATGTATCGCCAAAGCGAAAAGACAGGCGGCGAGCGACCGATTGACCTTGTGCGTGCTACTCGCCCGGTCGTGATCATTGACGAGCCGCAAAGCGTTGACGGTGGTCTCGAGGGTCAGGGGCGCCAAGCTATCGCCAAGATGAACCCGCTCTGCACCCTCCGTTACTCGGCCACCCACGCGGACAAGCACCACATGGTGTACCGCCTCGACGCGGTAGACGCCTACGAGCGCCGGCTTGTCAAGCAGATCGAGCTCGCGGCGGCGACGGTGGAAGAAGCCCACAACAAGCCGTACCTGCGCCTGATCTCGGTCAGTAACAAACGCGGTAACATCAGCGCCAAGGTAGAGCTGGCCGTGGAGACGGCGACCGGCGTGCAGCGGCGCGAGGTCACGGTGCAGGACGGCGACGACCTGGAGCAGACCACCCGCCGGGCCATCTACCACGACTGCCGCGTCGGAGAAATCCGCGTCGTCAAAGGGGGCGAGTTCTTAGAGCTGCGAGTGCCAGGCGGCGAGCAGTACCTGCGGCCGGGTCAGGCGTGGGGCGACGTGGAAGGACTAGCCGTCCAGCGCGAGATGATCCGCCGTACCATCAAGGAGCACCTGGACAAGGAGAAGCGCCTGCGCCCACAGGGGATCAAGGTGCTATCGCTGTTCTTCATTGACGAGGTGGCGCGGTACCGGCAATACAACGCCGACGGCAATGCGGTCAAGGGCGAATACGGGCGCATTTTCGAGGAGGAGTATCGGCGTCTGGCGAACCACCCTGACTACCGGACCCTGTTCGAGGAGGTGGACCTGACCCGAGCCGCCGAAGAGGTCCACGACGGCTACTTCTCCATCGACAAGAGATCGAAGCAGGCGGTGGACACGTACGAGGGGAATCAAGGTGGTCGTGACGCGGCCGAGCAGGCGTACAACCTGATCATGAAGGACAAGGAGAGGCTGCTGTCCTTCGAGACACCACTCAAGTTCATCTTCTCGCACTCGGCGCTGCGCGAGGGCTGGGACAACCCGAACGTCTTCCAGATTTGCACGCTGCGCGACATCCAGACTGAGCGCGAGCGGCGCCAGACCATCGGCCGGGGACTGCGTCTGTGCGTGAACCAGCAGGGGGAGCGCGTGCGTGGCTTCGACGTCAACACACTGACCGTGGTCGCGACGGAGAGCTATGAGCAGTTCGCCGAGAACCTTCAGAAGGAGATCGAGGCCGAAACCGGCATCCGGTTCGGCATCGTCGAGGCGCACCAGTTCGTCGCAGTAGCCGTCACGTCAGCCGACGGCGACGTGACACCACTCGGGTACGAGAGGTCGAAAGATCTTTGGGAGCACCTCAAGTCGGTCGGGTACATCGACTCCCATGGCAAGGTTCAGGAGTCCCTGAAAAGGGCACTGGTCGATCGGCATATCGAGCTACCGGAAGAGTTCCGTCCTTACCAGGTTCAGATCGCGGACATTATCGCAAAGGTCGCCGGTCGCCTGGAGATCAAGAACGCCGACGAGCGCCGGCAGGTGCGGCCGCGACAGGCGATCCTCCACAGCCAGGAATTCAAGGCGCTGTGGGATCGTATCAGGGACAAGACCACCTACCGCGTGGAGTTCGACAACGAGAAACTTGTCGAGGTCTGCATCACGGCCTTGCGCGACGCACCCGCCATTCCGAAAACGCGCTTGCAGTGGCGCAAGGCAGACATCGCAATCGGCAAGGGCGGTGTGGAAGCCACCGAGCGTGAGGGCGCGCAGACCGTGGTTCTGGACGAAGCGGACATCGAGCTGCCCGACTTGCTCACCCAGCTCCAGGACCGCACGCAGCTCACCCGACGCACCATCCATCGGGTCGTTACCGGCAGTGGCCGACTGGACGACTTCAAGCGCAATCCGCAGGCATTCCTTGAACTGGCCGCCGACGCGATCAATCGTCGAAAGCGGCTGGCCGTGGTGGACGGAATCAAGTACCAGCGGCTCGGCGACGAGCATTACTACGCGCAGGAACTGTTCGAGCAGGAGGAGCTGACCGGCTACATCAAGAACATGCTCACCGAGACAAAGAAGTCCGTGTACGAGCAGGTGATCTACGACTCAGGTACGGAGGCCTCGTTCGCGGATGGCCTCGAGAAGAACGAGGCCGTGAAGATCTACGCCAAGCTCCCGGGCTGGTTCGCGGTCCCCACGCCACTCGGTTCCTACAACCCGGACTGGGCGGTGCTCGTGGAGAAGGACGGCGCCGAGCGACTCTACCTTGTCGTGGAGACCAAGAGCAGCCTGTTCACGGACGACCTGCGCGACAAGGAGAGCGCGAAGATCGAATGCGGAAAGGCGCACTTCAAGGCATTGCAGGTGCGAGAGGCGCCGGCGCGGTATGTGGTGGCTCGTTCTGTTGAGGAGATCGTTGCGTAAGCCGGGTCTTGCCACCACCCCTTTCAAGGTGTGTGTGATGTCCAGAGGGTAGCGCAAGTTGTAACTCCAGCTGGAGCAGGAAGATGGCGTCGGATGCAGTGTTGTCCCGGTTTGTAGCGGAAGGTCCCATAGCAGTGATGGCACGCCTCGCTCTCGAGCGCTCGGTGACTGCCGATTAGGTGGATGAGGTCTTCGAAGAGCACCGGGGGCGGCAGTACACGAGGGAATTCTTCTTCACGGTGGTCGACTCATGGGTCTCGTTGCGCTCGGCATGAGGCCATCGCTGCACGCCGCAGCGAGCTATTATCGAAAGTTGTGGATGGAGAGTTGAGCTATTGTGACAGCGAAACGCCATGACGCCGGGGGCGAGCCGGGCCAAGCGATGCTTCACTTGGCTGACGTTTCGTCGACTGCAGCGTTTCTAGATTGTAGTTGCTTAGATGCTCGGCCAAATGCTCCCGATGTTGGCGCATGCCGCCTCGATTTCTCTCAAGGTCCTGGCTCCTGCACGGGCACCTTTGAACTCTTTGCCACGGGTTACGTCAATGTACGCGATCGATGAGCTCGTGATACCGGGGACCCGGCCCTTCGCCGCCTCGAACATCACCTGGGAGACGATCTTGACGACGTCGTCGTCCGGCTCGCGTAAGGAAAAGTCAAACTTGATGACCTTCGCTTTCTTTCGCTCGATGGCGTGGAGATCCGGTGTAACCGTTATGGTGACGCCATTGACCTCGAGCCGCAACCGCAATTGGTTCTGTGGCGCGAGCTCTCTGCTAGAGCGTGTTATGAACTTGCGAACAGGTGCATTGCTTTCGAGAGCATGAGGCAGGCGAACGCGAGGAAGTGTAGACCAGCCACCGTCTCGGGCAATCGCTCGAAGTCACGCGCCAGGCGACGGAAGCGACTCTTCCAGGCAAAGCTCCGCTCCACGACCCATCGCCTGGGCAACAGCACGAAGCCCTTCTTCGCCTCGGGGAGCTTGATCACCTCGAGCTCTATCCCTTGCTCCGCGGCCCGCTCGGCCGGCTCCTCGCCGGTATAGCCCTGATCGACGAACGCCAAGGCGTACGCCAACTCCACCGTGCCACCCGTTATCGCCTGGATTTCCCCTGCCAACTCCTCCACCTGCGCTCTCTCCTGCTCACTGGCCGGCGTGACACTGAGCGTGAGCAGGTGGCCCAGCGTATCGACCACGGCGTGCAGCTTGGAGCCTTTCCGCTTCTTGTGCCCGTCGTAGCCCGCTCGGTGGCCGCTCTCAGGCGTGCTCTGCATCGTTTGCGCATCCATGACGACGGCCGTCGGTGTAGCGGAGCGACCCGCTGCCACGCGGAGCAGTTCCCTCAGATCACGGACCATGGCCTCGAAGACTCCGGCGCTTATCCAGCGCTGGGTCTGTTGATACACGGCACTCCAGGGCGGGAAGTGGTTCGGCATATAGCGCCACTGGGCACCGGTCCTCACCATCCAGCGGAGCGCGTTGAAAACTTCGCGAAGATCATGCGTCCGCTGCCGGGCGTCGAGCCGGCAGAGCGTGAGATACGGAGCGACGAAGGCCCACTCTTCATCGCTGACATCACTGGGGTACGGCTTTCGGGTGGGCACCGAGGACCGCAACTGCAACTGCATGACCGTAAGTTACTGCTCAGAACAACTAAAGTGCAGAACAGGCTCTAAGGAAGAGATGCCATCATACCAGGCACCTAGTTCGGCCCCCTAGCTCATCTCATGGTCGCCTGGCTAGGTGTCATCACGACCTTCGATCCGGCTCCTGCCACGCGCCTAGCCAATCGGAAGCCCAGGCCTACCCGGAGGACTGTGTGGCGACCAGGCTTCGGAGCGCCGAGAGCGCAGGGTCTACCCCGAGACCCGCGTATGCGTAGTCACCCTGCGCGAGAAAGGCAGGCGTCGCGCAAACGGCTTCACACGTTGCCACGCGTTCAAGCCGGACGTTTCCAGGGTAGTAGGAATAGCGTTGCTGCCCAGGATCGGAGAGCCCTAGGAGCCCACTTACCATCGCGATGAGCTGAAGCACCTCAAAGGACGCTACCGATGCACTCAGTGCGATGATATTCTCTCTCCGTTTTAACGGACTGTCATCTGGCAGACCCTGGATATAGTGCTCACTTTCCAGAAGGCCTGTCTGTTCCAATGATACCTGCTCGGTGGTGTACGCGCGCTGGCAGATTAGGCATGCGCGACCCGGCCCGGATGCGTGAACTGCCCAGTTCGCGCTCAGCATTTGCTCCCCGCCCGGGCGGAACAGGACGAGGACGCCACCGTCGATGACCGGAATCAGGTGTGAATAGGCGGCTCTGTTCAGGACGTGACGAGCCCATGGCCGGTCGACACAGGAAAACGTCACATCCGCGTCAAGTACACTGCTAAAGCCATCGGATTCTACCACACTCGCATTTACCACTTCCACGTCGAAGTTCTCGGCGGTCGCAATCGCACGCAATCTTTCTGCAGCGACTTCGACTTTGACTCGACCGATATCGCCCGAAGTGGCACTGATAGTTCGGTCCAAGTTGTGTGTCTTCACAACATCATAGTCGATGAGTATCAGCCGCCTAACTCCGGTGCGGGCAAGTAGCTCGGCGACGATTGACCCAACACTCCCGAGTCCGATGATTGCGACCGTCAGACTCGCAATTGCCTGCTGGTTCAAGTCGCCCCAAAAACTGACGGTTCGGACTTGGCTATCCTGGCTCCGAGCCGCGAACTCCGGATTCACTGATACAGCTAGACGCTTCCCGACGACCCGAACGAGCCCGGCATGCTGAACTCGGACATTCTGGCCCAGCAACCATCGGCGTGCGCTCCAAGTCCCATCTCCGGGAGCTAGCGTCATCCCCACGAGAGGCAAACTCACCGCCGAGTGGACGACCCTCGCATGACGCTGCTCACCATCGAAGTCATCGGGGCTAAGTCGCTGCCAGCCCGTTGCCATTCCGCGATGACTATGCAAGATCGCCACTCCGGCGCGCTCCCCGACTGCACGGGCGATGACACGTCGCAGGTATTCGGTTGTGAATGAGACGTTCCCATCGACGAGGCGCTCACCGTCGTTCGGCGGCTCCCAATCGTAGAGAATGGCTGAGTCGCGACGGCGGCCCGTGCTCGGCCGATAGAGGCCCAAGCAAACGTCTTCCTGACCGTCAGGACGGGCGAGATGCCGCCGCATGGCCTCGGCGACATCGTCGGTAAGAGCCACCGAGAATTCACGCATCGCGAAGGGCTGAGTTTAAATGGGAAACGATGCGAGCCGCGTCAGGCTGCTTGGCCCAATTTGCCAGAGGCCGGCTCCAGTACACCCACGGCTCGTTCGGCAGCGACAGAGGGCTTTCGCCGGTGTTCGCTACCGCGCCCAGTCCGAGTTGGGGATGCATGTGAAAGCCCGGCGGGGGAATCTGCGGATCATCGGGAAGAGGGACGGCCAGCTTCGGGATGACGTTGCTCGGACAACCCCTGCCGAAACCCGGTACTTCTGAAAAGATCGCATAGGTGAAGGGTTGGTGCTCCAGACGGCGCGTGGTCTCAAGACGCCACCCATGCGTCTTGAGACCATCGATAAGCGCCTGCACATGCGCCGGAATCATGAGAGTGGCGTAGCGTCGTTGTAGTACGCACGGAATTCCTCGCCTTCGTGGAGCGTGATGCTCTCATTCACGTCTCGGAACTCCTTCACTTCCTTGTCGTGCTCAACACGAACGAGGTAGTGATTCCCAGCCGCGTAACCCGCCTCGTCCAACAACGCACCGACGGTCGTCTTCTTCTCGATGGTCACCTGCGAACCATTCACCACGACGGTCACCGTCTTCTCATCCCCGGCCACCTTCTCTTCCTTGGCTGCGCCTTCGATGCTCATGGTCCTACCTCCCAGTTGACTGTTGAACCCGCCTCGACCCTCGGGAACAATCTCATCCGCCAGGGAGTACTTGTCAAGTCTCAGCGTACCATACACTGTATTATACTACTGAGCGCTCAGTGCTATTGCACATTTCAACGCCGCTGCTACATTACCGTCCGTGCGCAAGCCAATGGACAATCCTGCTCTATATAAGATTTTAGGCCGAAATGTCGCCGCGGCGCGTGCTCGCGTCCTACCAAAGGGGTTGAGCCAGTCGGGCCTCGCGAAGAGGATAGGCCTCACGAGAGGATCGATAGCGAATATCGAATTGGGCACACAGCGACCACCGATACATATCATCTGGGCCATCGGTATGGCCTTGGGTGTCGAGCCTGCGTCATTGCTTCCGAACTCCGCAGAATTGGAAGCGGCGGCCGGCGCGCTGGTCGATGTAAAGCTTGAGCCGGCTGTTGAGCGAACTGTGTTAGAGTCCCCACAAGCGCGAGCTTGGCTTTCAATGACACGCGCGAAGCTAGAAAGCGCGACCGTTGAGACGAGTGCTAAACGGAGTAGGTCATGAGCAAACCTGAGCGCGCGGCCTCAGCCCTCTTAAAGCGCCTTGGAATCGTTGAGCCCCCGGTAGATGTTGCGAGCGTTGCGAAGAAACTTGGTATTTCGTTACAACTCGCCGATCTAGGTAGCGATTGCTCTGGCATGTTGGTGCGTGCCAATGGCGGCGCCGTTATCGGAGTGCATTACGCACACCCGCTCAATCGACAGCGATTTACCATCGCTCACGAGCTTGGGCACTTTGAGCTTCATGACGGCGGCACGTACGTAGACCGCGGCACAACACTTCGACTTCGAAGCTCGGCACAGAACTCTGGGTCAGTTGCCGAAGAACGCGAGGCGAATCAATTCGCAGCCGCCCTACTTATGCCAGCCACATGGCTGCGTCGTGAGCTCGAACTGCACGCCGTTGATTTGGGAGACGACGAATCCTTACGCGCATTGTGCGAAAGATTTGGAGTGAGCAGCCAAGCCATGATGTACCGGCTGATGAACCTGCGCCTTTTGGACGACGCGACGTTACCACATTAGTGCGCTGATCCCTCGAAAAGCGCGGGAGGATGCAGCGCATAGGGACGCAGACGACAAGAACGCCTCCCTAGACTGCACGCGACGTCGTGGTAATGCTGTGCAGGATCGGACAATCTACTAACAACTGGACTTCCCGGTTTGCTGGACACGGGGTTAGGTGGCTGTCTCCAGCATCGCCTGCTCATAGTGCATGGGTCCCGACCAGTGGCAGCGCTCACGATTGTACCACAACTCGATCCACTCGAACAGCGCAAGTTGAGCTGTTTCGCGGGTCGCCCGCTCGGCATCCTCCGATAGCTCGCTCCTGAGGGTCGAGAAGAAGCTCTCCACCACCGCGTTGTCCCAGCAGTCGCCTTTTCAGCTTATACTCGATATCATGCCGATCTCGAGCAGCGCCTTTAAGTCTCCCGAAGCGCACTGGCACTCTCTGTCCGAGTGATCCAGCGCGCCCGTCTCGAGACAACGCCTCTCAAGGGCCATTTCGAGCGCGTCGCAGGCGATGCGCCGCTCGAGTAGTGCCTCTTGGACTACCTCACCACGCGACGAGTTCCGGGATCCAGCACTGCGGTCGCCGGATAGAGCCAGCCCTCGATGGTCGGTATGTACGAGATGTCGCTCACCTACAAGTGATCTTGGCCGGCGACCTGCTACACCGCGAACTCGCTCTGCGCACATTCGGTGCGACGGGGCTGTGTGCCTCGAGTCCGTCGTCAGACGGAACTTGCGCTTGGTCTTCGCACGGATGCCTTCGACTTGCATCACGCGCTCGACCCGTTTCCGGTTCACCCTCCTGCCCCGAGCACGAGCTCCGCATGCATGAGCGGCCTGCCATGGTTTGGCGACCCCGCGGGTGGACGGCGCTGATTTTCACGGCCAGCCGCCGATTCGAGAGATCTCGCTCGCTCCGCGCCCGGTCGCGCAACGAGTAAGCAGGTTCCCTAACCGACCTTCGCCCCCCGAGGACGTGGTACATCGTCGCGACCGCGTGCTAAGTGAGATGCTCCCCTATCGACCGGTACCTCACCGGGATTCCCTGACGCACAAGGCCGCCGCACTCTTTAGAGGATCTCGCGCTCCTCTCCGAGCTGTGCTACCCGCCTGCGGAGCTGCCGGATGTCTTGTCCTGGCTCGTGAGCTTCCCGTTCTCAGGGAAGGCGTCTCGCGTGCTAGCTGCCGTGGCGAACTGGCGTCGCCACCTCCTGAGCATGTCTGGCCTGATCCCCAGCTCCAGCGCTTCAGTGCCCAGGGACTTGCCGCTCTCCGCCAGGCGTACCGCTCCGGCCTTGAACCCCGCAGCGAACTTCCTTCGTCGCCTCGCCAGTGGTCACATCCTCCCGAATCATAGCCGGGCTTGTTGAGGCGTCCATCAAGCGGGGGGAAGATCAATCAGTCCATCTACGGCGTGGTGCGTTGAATAGGCGGCGCCTAGTACGAGGAATACATCTCCTGCTGCCAGTCGAGCCAGATGCCTAATACCACAGCCGCGCCCTCTAGAACCTCTTGGACGCCGTGCATGCCATTCGCCAGTGCTACGATATTCACATACTTAAGGTCCGGGTTGTGCGGAACCTTATCGCGGTCCTCCGGATAGCGGAACGCCATGGATGTACTATCGACACCAACGAAATCGCTGAGTGCCTGGTCGACAACCTCGTACGCTATGCTAGTACTCTGGTCGCTCCACTTGGCTTCAGCCTTGTGAAGTAGCCGGCGCGTTTCGGTCCAGAGCACATCCAGGCGGTGAGTGGCTTTCAGCTGATACTCCACTTCGAGTAGCCGGCTGCAATCCCGAGCGAGCTGTTTGAGCCGCAACTCAAGGTACTGGCGGTAAAGGAAAACCAGTGGGTATACGACTGAATCGAGCGTTGCGCGCTCTGCCAATAACGCCCGTACGAGGATGCCAGCCGCCTCCTTATAGCCGTCGCTATATACGGTCCAGTTATCTAGGCCGTAGTTCAAGCATGCGTTGAACTGCCAGGACCTATCCGGGCGAAAGAGCCCGGAATCCTCACGATTGCGGCTCATCGAGGTCGGCACCTTTCTAGCGTCGACGCTAGTTCACGAGTAGTCGCTAAGAATGCCGCGGAAACGGAGCCGCCGCGGCCGGGATGCTCCTTAACTCTCCCATCGGCCTCTGGGGCTCATCATCCATCGGCTTCCGCGCGCCAAAGTTACATCTATAGGTTCTTCTTACTGCTTCCCTTTTCGCTGGCGGTACTGGCTGATCCGATGCGGCAGGTTATAGAGATACTCAAGCATGAAGTCGAGGTACTCGACGATATCCTTCGCATCTTGCTGCTCGGTAGGAGCCTGACCAGGCTGAGGATGTGCCGACTCGTTGCCTAGCTCCCTGAGCTCGTGCGCCCACTCCTTCATTAATGGAGGAAGGATCCCGCGGTCAGCGAGATCGTCAACCTCCTGCTTGAGAGTCCCCCCGTTTGCGCCGTGCTCCCGGAGTGCGACCTGCATCGCGCTCCGCGCCATCACGGCAGCTGCATCCCAGTTCTCATCCTTGAGGGTCCGTCGCGCTTGAAGCCAGAATCGTCCAACACCCTCTGGCCAGTGGTCTGGATGTTTCTCGAGCTTTAGCGGCCACGGTAGGGTTCTGAACTGGTAAAGCCGATCGAAGCCGCTGGCATATTCGCTAGCCGACCACAATACGAGAACGTAGCCCGTACAGTTCCCGCACCTAAGCGTATCGAAGTTAAGGGTCTTGGATGAGTTGGACTTCCGCTTGGCGGCGTGGTGCTCCACGTCGAAGTTACCACGCTCCTTACAGAACGGACATGTGATGCGCTCGACTTCCAGCTCATCTCCCCGATACCCGGCACCCTCACCAAGATCCCACCAACTAAAAGTCATGACTGTTCTCCTATTCCGGCCGTCTTAGCCACGCACAAGGCGCTCAAGCCGGCTCGCAAACTTGGAGAGGCTGATTCCGCACGCTGCGCACACATCATAGAGCTCCACCACGTCCAATCCCCGCTCGCCCGTCTCGTACTTACTCACAAAGGACTGTGGCCGACCCAAGCGCTCCGCGAGGTCTTCCTGACGTAGTCCCGCCTCCTGACGAATCTGCCGGAGCAACGCGAGAAGCGCGGCCGGTACGGCCTCTGGGTGCTGCTTTGCCATCGTTCCTCTGAGACACACCCTTAGGTCCTCGCGTCGATGTACAAGAGACCTCTTGCAGATATCCCGCAACAGGATATATTCCAAACTAGGATTTGCTACCTCTCGCTATAGACAGGAGCTCCCTCATGCGAATCCCTAGCACCCTTTCCCGTCAGGGGCGAGCGCAAGACCGCTCAGTCGCTACACCTCAGCCCACCGCCACCACCACGGAGGATTCTATGTGCATCATCCAGCGGCGCAAGCGCTTCTGGGAGGTTCGAGATCCGTATGGGGGTTTGGTCGGTATCACAGTGTACAGGTGCGGCGCGCGAGAAGTGGCGCGTCGCCTTGCTGCCCAAAGCACGTTGACCAAGCGCCAACACTCGTAGAGTAGATACATCTCGCTAGCGCGCAAGCTGCAGCACTCCAACAGCTCCGTAGGCGACTTCACTGGTCGCGATATCCACCACTACCGCGGACTCGCGGAAGCCAAAAGCATCGCCCTCCGACAATGAACTATCGCATAGGGCACTAACGAATGGTACGGAGCGCGGCGCCGCGAAAGTCGACTCATGTCCTATGATGCGTCATTAGGCGTCATGCGGTCAGATCTCCAGCAGCAGTAACGTCGCCGTCGAAGACGACGTTGGGTGCGGGGTCAGGCGGGAGTACCGGTGATCCCGCTGGCGCATTGATCAGGGACGTTACCTCCAACGTATCTGGGTCGATGAAACCGTACTCCGGGCGCTCGAAGTGCAATAGCTCACGGCCTAGTACGGTCGGGCGGCCATCTTGGCGATTTGGCCAGTAAACACCGAACGGAATCACGTTCATGTGGCGATAGATCTTTGCCACCTGTGGAGGTCCCCCGATTGACGGACTGACATCACTGCGAATTATGTCGCGTAGCACCTCGAACGGTTCCATGTCGAACCCTCCTTGGTCGATCTTGCCACGTTCCTTCAGAAGTGCTGCGAGCCGTTCCTTCGCTGTATCTACGTCATCTCCAATCCAGGCCACCCGCTTCTGCTTATTCTTGCCGCGCCACCGGGCAGCCGGACGATACGTGAATTGTTCGATATGCGGATCGTAGTGTAATGTCCACAGTGCAAAGTGAGTCCGGCGCCAAGAGTATCCTGCAAGCAGGAAAAAAATTGTGTCAGCCCCTATCTCCGCGCCCGGTATCCCGTCTTCGCGAATGCGGGAGCGTAGCGCATTGAGAAATTGGAGGGTATAGCCCTTGAAATCGTAGAGGTCCATCCGCCGCGATCGCGACACATAATGCATCGCGACTGCGTTTTGGAGTTGAAGGAGCATCGGATACGCGAAGATTGTTTCTCCGGCGAAACAGACTAGCGCGTCGGTACGTGGAAGTGGCACAATCTTCGGCCCACAATCCCAAATCAGGGCAGAGCGCAGGCGACTGTCCGTCGCAACCACGAGTTCGGCCACTGTGCCGTGGCGCCTGATCCACGCGACGCTCAGTGTCACAATCGTATATTCGGGTTGAGTACCTTGGTTACCCTGGGAGCCAGCCCCAGAGCGAGCGATCCACGTATTGCTCTGCATCTTGCCTGCATATGGTCGGCAGCGGTCGGACTACGCCGCACGAGCCCTGAAGGGCGCACGCGAAGACATCCCGATGTCGAGCGCATGCAGCTCCTTGCACTCTAGCAGATATGCCACTGGGACTGAGCGCGCCACGCCTACGCCACGGAGGTGCCCTCCTGGTGTGAGCTTCGTCTTGGGCAAGCGGATGCACCACTACGCGTGCGCGCTATCCCCCGACGCTCGTGCGCTGCCACTCTACGCTAGCTCCATAGCCCGCACTCGGTCATAGGAAGGTACGGCCAAATACTCCGAACCTATGCTGCTGTGGAGATTAGCCGCCCGACTATTCCGCCATCGTACAGCTCCGTCTATTTACTGATTCGATACCAGCTTCGCCCTGTCGGCCAGTTCTTGTACTTGCTAGGGAATAGAATGCCCTGTTCTCCCGCATACGTGACGATGTCACTACGCGGGTAGGAGCTGTGGTCCCCCGCCGCAATGGCGAGCGTGTATACGTAGATGTCCGCGAGCTGAACCAGTCTGCTGTGGTGTGACTTGGTGTGATGGATCGTATCCACGATGTGTGCAATCCGCTTACCGAATGCGTACTGAGTTCCGCGCGCTCGGTATGCACTGAGGCTGGTGACGTTGGTACTGGCGAGCTCCTTGTCCTCGTCGGCAATGAGCAACGCGATCGACTTACACTGGCGCATATAGTCCTCGACCTTCTCGATCAAGAACATGAACGCCTTGTCTTGGTATGATGACGTGATCATACGCGCCGGTTCTACGCGAATTTCAATGCGGCCGACATCAGCGCGTAGAGCGAGGATATCGAGCAGCCGCTTGTAGAGCACTACCCGCTCATCGGTGCTTCGGCCCTTATACGCCCGCTTACCGTGTAGGATGTCCCTACCGTGGAATTCGGTGTCCGCACTGAGCAGGGGCGTCCCAAAGAACTCCTCGGCCACAGCACCGAGTGCCGCGTCCACCTCTTGGAGCGAGCAATCCGGAAGGGCGAGCGCGCACAGCCAATGGTACGGCTGCGTAAGCGGGTCGTGCTTTACCTCATCGATGTAGACTAGGTGCATCACCGATTAGTGTGGGGCCCTATATCCATAAATGCGCCCTGTTTGCAGAGAATTCGGCTGGCGAGCCAGCTCGAGCGAGGTGTGGCTTGCGAGCGAACATTTTGCTAGCCAGGCGGGTTCGTTTGCTCCCACGAGGATGGCACGAGCTTCTCCCCTCGACGCCACCTTTCCACGACAGCCGCCTGAAATTGTTCATCGTCTAGGTCGGCATGGTCCGTGATGATCACTTGGAGTCCAGGTGACAACTCGTGCACGACCTCGAAAAGAAGCATGAACATCCGCCTAACGGCAGTGCGGTCCTCGTCGTCCAGCACATCAAGACGACCATCGGCGTCACGTTCGGGAGGATAGTAGACCTGAGTGGGTTGATCGAGGAATAGGAATCGCGGCACCGGACGGCCCTTCTGCACAAAGTGCCGGTGCAGCGCCAGGTGCGCAATTATGTGGTAGCCTACCCAGTTCTCGCCGCTCCCCATGCGATACATGGGCACAGGGCCGGTGTCCGTGTCCGCTACGACAGTCAACTGCGACAGGTCGATACGCAGCGGGAACCTCCCGTGCTCCAATTCCAACTGCTCGGCCCACTGCGACATCTCTCGCCCCAGCAGGTTCATGATCGAGTCGACCATCTGCTGGACCGACTCATCACGTAGCTCCCGCTCAAGCGCCTCAACACGAGCTCGGGCAGCCGCAAGTCCGCTTCGCAGTTCTGCGTCGTCATCCTCGTCGGTAGGAACACTCTCGAGGTATACACTGATCCGGCCCAACACGTACGACTGACGCTCCTCAAGATCACGACGCTCGGATAGAGCGCGGTCCTGCGCAACAAGCGCACTGATGGCGCGCTGGTTGTCGCGTAACGCCTCCTGAAGGCCCGCCGCCTCCCTTTCCAGGGCGTCTACATAAGCGTCGAGGCGGGGGCGCGTCTCCTCGACGCGCTCCAGCTGCCCCGACAGCTGTGAAATCGCCTCGCGAAGGGCAGCCGCCCCCGCCGTTACGGTTTCAAGCGGCGA
The DNA here is from genome assembly GCA_044463245.1 of Gemmatimonas aurantiaca. Classification (GTDB taxonomy): domain Bacteria; phylum Gemmatimonadota; class Gemmatimonadetes; order Gemmatimonadales; family Gemmatimonadaceae; genus JADGGM01. The sequence continues at coordinate 9,328 of JBIQMO010000030.1, read as the reverse complement.
CTCACAGACGGGACAGTGGGTCACGTCTGCGTATGGCTCGCCGAATAGCTCCAGAGTCTGGAGGCGGGCTCGTTGAGCCGCAGTCTCGGTGGCATACCCACGCTGATCGTGGCGGAGTGAGCGCACATCGTCGAGTTGCCGGCGGAGACGCCGATAGCGATCGGTCAGGTCGTCACGTTGCTCGCGAAGACGGGACAGCCCCTCACCAATCGTGCGACGCTCCGCCGACGCTGCCTCCAAGGTCGACGCAGCGACAGAGCGGAGGAGCGCCATTGAGTCTTCGGCAGTGCGCGCCCGACCCTGGTGAGAAACCAGCCCAACATTCTCCGCCTCAGCAAGCAGGGCTGCAGCACGAGGGAGGCCGCCACCGCGGAGCGCCATCTTTTCACGGAATTGTCGTTCCAAGTTCCGGAGCGCTACTCGCTCTCTACGAAGGGCTTGGCGCTTCGCGAGGCGATCGTCGCCAACTGCTCCCAGGAAGTACGGAAGCGTGTCTTTGATGGCTTGCGGGATGAACTCTTCGTCCTGGCGGTGGAATAGGATGCCGCGCTTGGCAATCTCATCCTGTCGCTGGAAGACCAAGAAGAGGGCGTGCTTCAGCGACGCCTCTAGCGGTGCACGCGAGGTTCCGGACGGTGGTTCGTGCTGATTCGGCGCGATTCCGATACGTTCCGAAAGCAGATCGACGAGAGCGTCGGGGTTTGTTGTAGGGACTAGGCGATCGAGTCCCGGCGGTTCCACCTCGCGGCCAAACTCTACGTACACGTCGGCGCTGGAGCGGCGCGTCGGCCCCGGATCGCGCCGTGCGATGAAGCACTCGATGTCTGGGAACTGTAGCCGCAAACCGTACCAAGCAACCGTATCGCGGATGACCCCTACGGGGACCCCGCACTCTCCACGACCGAGGCAGTATTCGACGATATCGATGAGGGCGCTCTTCCCCGTCTTGGAACTTCCGGAGATGATATTGACAGCGCCAAGACGGAACGCCACGCGGCGCATATCGCCGGTAGCATTGTAAAGCACGATCTCCTTGATCTGCATCGTCACGGGCGGATACCCCATAGTGCGAATACGGTACTTGGCGATCCTGCTCGCGCTAGCCACTTGCCCGTGAACGTCGCGCGTCGAAGGCACTCGTTGACCTCCTCTGCGCTCTCTCCGTCTGTCGGTGACAGCGTGCGACGCGTCGAGATGCCAGATCCCACCTCGACCCCACCATCAGGCGTAATGCGAAGGCCCCGAGCCGCAACCCCGAACGTTAGTCCCTCTCGAACGAAAGGAACGATCTCCCGTGACCGCGCTGCGAATCCGATGCGCGCCTCCGGTGTGGATTGGAGCCAGGTCGTCATACGCGTGCGTGCATTGCGCGGGAGTCGTTCTCTCGTACCTCGGTGAAGGATGAGCGGTACGGCAACGAAAAGCAGCGGAAACGGAACTGGCCCACCTGCCTCGTCTTGGTAGCCGGCCGCAACACGCGCCATCACCGCAGCAATGAACGCAGGATTGAGCAGGTGCGCTACCTCCGCAGGTCGCTCTCGCCAGTCGATCATACTTTCCCTCCAGGGACCGGCAGGAGTTCACGCAGACGATCAAGGAAGTCAGCGTGCCAGCCGATGCGGAGTCCGTCGGCTAGTATGTGGAGCGAGCCCCGTGAAATGAAGCCGTCCGTACATTCCGGCCGGATCGGGAGGTACCGCTGCGAAAGGGACGAATACAGCGTTAGACCAGCAGCCGCACGGCCAGGCTCATCCTCGGGACAGGCGGCTTCCATTAGGCTGAAGGCGTGTTGCCACTCATCAATCAAACGCCGCTCATACCGCGCGAGTTCGTTCACATAGAGAAGGTCATCACGAGCCCATCGTGAGCGTTGTGCGAATGCGCGATAATAGTCTTGAATCGCGCTTAGCACACCACTGTGCCGCAGGCCGATGAGCCGGAGCTGGCGAACGAACATTAGGCGCTCGTGATCCTCGACTTCTGGCGCGGCGGCATCGACCAAGTCGTCGTCAATCGGCAGTGCATCATCCCGGAACTGGCGCTGTAACTCCTGCATGTAGTGAATGAGGTCCAGTCCCGAGATTCGGTCATCTTCCGGGGCTCGTAGGTGCGCGATGGCGCGATTCAGCCACCATCCTTCAAGCCTATCGAGGAATGCTGGTATCCGCTGGTCAGTAACGCTTGTGACGAGCTCGCGGGAGAGAAGGGATCTGACATCGCCGATGTTGGGTGAGCGATCGAGAATTCGAACCTGTTCTAGCATAGAGCGCTGCTCACTATCGGCCAGCCGATTGAACGCAGCGTACGCGAGCGCATTTTCCCGGGAGCGCGAGGTGGACGCCACGGCCCGCAGTTGCTGCAGCGCTTGCTCGACGTCACGCTCGGAGGGGCGCAGCATGGCTGCAGCCGAACCTGGGCTTGCAGTGGCAGTCGACACCAAGTGCAGCAGCGTTCCTGGGATACGAATAGCACCGGACGCAATCCCCTCTGTCCATACGCGGATAGTCTTCCAGAGATCGACACTTGCGTCCGTAAGGGACGCCGGGCGAACCACGTCGATCGAGTCGCGATTCTTCGTCTGGACGACGACCGACGGTTCCCCTTGGTCGTCAAGGGTAATGTCGTCCGTGCGCTCAAGGCTTAGCTCTACAGTGGGCCCGATGTCGCGCACTGCGCGGAGCAGGAGCAGCAGGGCGTAACGCAACTGATAGAGATGGCCGAGCGAGGCGGCCGGGACGCCAAACGCTGTCGTCACGTCGATTGAACGGTTGGACCCTCTGCTAAAGCGCGGAAGAACTCGTGAAGCGGGCGGGCAAGCGACAACGCGGCAGACGACTCGCCCTTGCCCATGGATGCATTGCATGCGCGCGGTAGGTATCAGGCTCTACAGTACGGCAAATGTTTTACTAGCGCAATGTTGGCGTATGGGACTCTCGACTGGCGCGGTCGGCGCAAGCAGACAGGGAGCGAGGCGACCGGGCCGTTTCCGGGAGTGTCTTGTGCGTTATCACTTCCAGTGCACGCACTTAGCACCGATTTCCCGGGGCAATTCCTGCGCGCTTCGCCCTATTGTATACAATATCCACCAGCCATTGACCTTCGGCTCGCCTAGCCGTACTCTCGGCTCGCTGTGCTCTCCGCACCTGCTCCTCGCCTAATTCTTCCGACGCCGGGCGGGTCGTATCACAGGGCTCCTCTGAGCACTCTCGATCCAGGGAAATCGCGATGAAACGCAACTGCGCTCTTGTGGCAACGCTCATGATTACGAGCTCGCTGATCCCCCTCCCCGCCCCCGCCCAACACCCCCTTCGACTCCTCCCTCGTCTCCACCCTCCCCTACCGCAACATCGGCCCCTTCCGGATGCAGGCGCGCATCGCCGACATCGATGTCCCCTCCCACCCCGAGAAGGACCACCTCTACACGATGTACGTCGCCCCCTGGGTCGGCGGCGTCTTCAAGACCACCAACAACGGCACCACCTGGGACGCGATCTTCGACGATCAGAGCTCCTCTTCGATCGGCGACGTCACCATCTCCCCCTCGAACCCGAACATCGTCTGGGTCGGCACGGGCGATGGCTTCACCTCGCGCAGCTCCTACGCGGGCGACGGCGTCTACAAGTCCACCGACGCGGGGAAGACGTGGACGAACATGGGTCTCCGCGACTCGCAGCACATCCCGCGCATCGTGATCGACCCGCGCAACCCCGACGTGGTCTACGTCGCCTCGATGGGGCACCTCTACTCGGAGAATGCGGAGCGCGGTGTCTTCAAGACCACTGACGGCGGGAAGAGCTGGCAGAAGGTTCTCTACATCGACGAGAAGGTCGGCATCATCGACCTGGTCATGAATCCGAAGAACCCGGATGTCCTCTACGCCGCCGCCTACGACAAGACGCGGCTCCCCTGGCGGATGATCAACGGCGGTCCCGAGAGCGGCATCTACAGGACCACGGATGCGGGGCAGCACTGGACGAGGCTCGAGGGCGGCTTACCCACGGGGAAGACCGGCCGGATCGGGAGCGACGGCGGGGATCCATGCCGTAGTCATCCCCGCGTAATCAGAAGCCGTCATCCCCGCGAAAGCGGGGATCCATGTTCGGCCGGGTAACATGGATTCCCGCTTGCGCGGGAATGACGATGGAAAGTCATCCCCGCGAAAGCGGGGATCCATGTTCGGTCGAGTAACCTGGATGCCCGCTTTCGCGGGCATGACGGTAAAAAGTCATCCCCGCGTAAGCGGGGATCCATTTTCCTCGACCCCAACTATCTCGTCCCAGAGGTCCCGCCACTCCGGATTACGCCTCTCGATGAGCTCGATCTTCCACATTCGCTCCCACTTCTTCAACTGCTTCTCGCGCTCAATCGCGTCGTACATCCGCTGATGAAACTCGAAATGAACCAGCCGATGTACACTGTACTTCCTGGTAAACCCGGCAACGAGGTCATTCCGATGCTCCCACACTCGCTTCACGAGGTCGCTGGTGACGCCGACGTACAGAGTCCCGCGCCGCGCACTGGCGAGTATGTATACGCTGGGTGTCTTCTCGTGGCGCATGCGTCGGCCTCCTGCCCCTACAGGCGGGGTGGCAGAATCGAGGGACCGTAAAGACGACGGCTGCTGGCCCTGAAGACAGCGACCAATGATTGATGACAGCCGGCTCACAGACAACGGCGCGCCACCGCAGGCCCATCTTTCAACTGCTGGACTTCGCTTCCCTCCCTCCGCCATCCCCGCTCTATACCCTCTGTCATCCCCGCGCAAGCGGGGGCCATCCATCGTCATTCCCGCGAAAGCGATCGCCGTCATTCCCGCGAAAGCGGGAATCCATGTTACTCGGCTGAAAATGGATCTCCGCTTTCGCGGGGATGACAGTGCCGGCTTACGCGGGAATGACATAGGTTGCCCCCGCCACGCCCACTGATCCCATCTCGAAAATGAAGTCCCCCAACCAGAAGGCGACGATGCACGACCTGCTCTCCGATGCCGCGGCTCGGTCCTCACGCTACGTCACCGCGTCCCCGGAAATGAGGGTGAACCCCCACCCCGATGATGTCGCCCGCCTGGATGCTCTCGGCGGCCCGCTGCCAGACCAGCCCGCCGACCCTGCCAAGGTCCTCGCGCTGCTCGACGACCTGGGATCCCCAAGCACGGTAGCCTCGACGGGCGGGCGGTACTTCGGCTTCGTGACCGGGGGTGTCGTTCCGGCCGCGCTGGCGGCCAACTGGCTCGCGGCGGCGTGGGATCAGAATGCTGCCTTCCGGGTCATGTCGCCGACTGCGGCGAAGCTCGAGGAGATCGTGACGGAATGGGTCGTCGACCTGCTCGGGCTCCCGGTGTCGACTCAGGCCGGCTTCGTCACCGGCACCACGATGGCCAACTTCACGGCGCTGGCCGCGGCGCGCTCGGCGCTGCTGGCTCGGGCGGGATGGAGCGTCGAGGAGGATGGGCTGTTCGGTGCTCCGCCCATCACGGTGGTGGTCGGCGAAGAGGTGCACGTTTCGCTGCTCAAGCCGCTGTCGCTGCTCGGATTGGGCCGGTCGCGCGTGATCTCAGTTCCGGTCGATGGCGAGGGGCGGATGCGTCCGGACGCCCTGCCCCGGCTCGACGAGCGGACGCTGGTCTGCCTCCAGGCGGGGAATGTGAACAGCGGTGCCTTCGATCCCGCCCGGCCGATCTGCGAGCGCGCCCGGGAGGCGGGTGCCTGGGTGCACGTGGACGGTGCATTCGGTCTCTGGGCCGCGGTGTCGCCCCGGCTTGCCGACCTGGTGGACGGCTATGCTCTCGCCGATTCGTGGGCGGTCGATTGCCACAAGTGGCTCAACGTGCCCTACGACTCCGCGCTCGCGCTCGTGCGCGACCCGGCGCCGCTGCGGCGCGCGATGGCGCTCAGCGCCGCCTACCTCCAGCCCAGCGCGGGGCACGACCGCTGCCAGTACACGCCCGAGGCGTCGCGTCGTGCGCGCGGGGTGGAGCTGTGGGCTGCCCTCCGCTCGCTGGGGCGGCAGGGACTGCGGGAGCTGATCGAGCGCGATTGCCGCCTCGCGCGTCTCTTCGCCGAGCGGCTCCGCGACGCGGGTTTCGAGATTCTGAATGACGTCGTGCTGAATCAGGTGCTGGTGTCGTTCGGAAGCCCCGAACACACGAGGCGCGTCGTGGCCGGGGTACAGGCCGAGGGCACGTGCTGGTGCGGCGCGACGGAGTGGCACGGGCGTACGGCCATGCGGATCAGTGTCTCGAGTTGGCGGACTACGGAGGAAGACGTGGAACGGAGTGTGGGGGCTATCGTGGGGATCGCGAGGGGGGTGGGGGAATAGGAGGAGCGATCATCGTCATCCCCGCGGAAGCGACCTGCAGTCATTCCCGCGCAAGCGGGAATCCATGTTGACGCTCGCCAACATTTATGTTATGTTGACGAACGTCAACAAAGGCATGATGTTGACGAGCGCCAACATCGATCGCAATCCAGACTGAGGCCGCTATGCGCTTTCTTACTCCCAAGGACCTGGGCGCGCTCGCCAGAGACGCGCGCATCGGCGCCGGAATGACTCAGGCTCAGTTAGGAGAGAAGATAGGAGCCAGTCGATTCTGGGTCGCGGAATTCGAGCGTGGTAAGAGCCGCGCGGAACTTGGCTTGACGCTGAAGGCTCTGCGTGCACTCGAACTGGTTCTCACCGTCGAGCCAAAGAATCTGGCGTTGCGTCGGGAACGAGATGAGAGATCCGCGGAACAACGGCTCGATCAGATTCCCCAACCTGCCGTCGACCTGTCGTCGATCCTGAGTCGATCGACGATACCAACGGCTCGGCGAACCACAGCTGAACCGTTTCGAATCCACGACTGGGACACCAGTTCGTCTTCCGCGGACAGCACTAGCCCACCAGAGTCCAGGGAGTCCCGTTCCACGAAGAAGCGAAAGCGAGGACGATGATGGCAGCCCGATCACGCCTGACGCGATCCGCTCGGCTGCGGCTCGTCGTTCTATTGAATGGCGCTGTGATTGGCCAGGTGTATCAGACCGGGAATGGGCGGCTCTCCTTCGTGTATGACGAAGCGTGGCGAACCACTCGAGACGCGTATCCTCTATCGCTGTCCATGCCTCTGGCAGCCCGGAAGCATGGCCACCGGGTCGTAAGCGCATACCTGTGGGGGCTTCTGCCAGACAACCCGCATGTAGTGGAGTGGTGGGCTAAACGGTACGGAATCTCACGATACAGTGTCGTCGACCTCCTCGCCCATGTCGGCGAGGACTGCGCCGGAGCCATTCAACTCGCCGTGCCTGAGCGCGTCAGCGACCTGATTGGCCTGGCGACTGTCGCGGACGAAGCATCACTGGTCGACTGGCTGGACGAGAACGAGCTCGAAACCCGCCTGCGAGAGCTTCGACTCAACCCGGCTGCGGGAAGGGCCGCCAACGATGCCGGACAGTTCAGCCTTGCGGGTGCTCAACCCAAGACGGCGCTCTACCAACGCGGCACGGGAGAATGGGGCGTTCCGACCGGGAGAATGCCGACGAACAGAATATTGAAACCGCCGGCGCTCGGCCTGGACGACCTGGCGTACAATGAACACTTCTGCCTCATCCTCGCTCGAGAGCTCGGCATGCCGGCGGCGGTTTCGCGAGTTCAACACTTCGGCAACGAAGTCGCGATCGTAGTCGAGAGATACGATCGCGCGGAGATGGGCGGCATCCTCGTCCGCGTCCATCAGGAGGACATGTGCCAGGCCTTTGGGCTCCCACCAACACAAAAGTACGAAGTGGACGGTGGCCCAACGGTGTCCAGTGTATATGAGCTCTTACGCGAGTCCTCTACGAACCCCGAGGAGGACTGCCAACGGTTTTTCGACGCCATCGCACTCAGTTGGCTGATCGCCGCTACCGATGCTCACGGAAAGAACTACTCGTTACTGCACGCCACCGGCCCGCAGCTCAGGCTCGCGCCCCTCTACGACATCATCACGATCCTGCCGTATCCCCAACTGAGCTACGAGAAGAGCAAGTTGGCGATGTCGGTTGGAGGCGAACGGCAGATAAGTAAGATCGAGGCAAGCCATTGGCTGCGGCTTGCGAAGTCTCTCGGACTGAATGCAGACAACGCCATTCACAGGATTCGCGATATGGCTGCGCGTCTTCCGAATGCTGTCGATGCACTTAACGCCCAGGTGCACCCGAGCGATTACATGCAAGCGTTAGTGGCGCGACTGGGCGACGCTGTAGTGAGTCACGCTCGGCAGTGCCTGAAGCGGCTGTAAAAGCCAAATTGAAGCGCTCCATTCCGCGTGCGGCGCCGAGAACGCGGCGGGTTTGCCGCTGGCGGATACCATGAAGCCGGCTCTGCAGCCGAGGGGCCGGGGTCCGCAACTCGTCGTAGAAGGCGGCGTCCAACGACGCTGCATCCCGGAATTCGATCCGTCATCCCGGTTGTTCAGCCACCCTACGTCAAAATTGCCTGGCCCCTACGTCAACAGACGTATGTCATGGTCCCCTCGCCGCTGCCTACCATGGAGGCATGCCGGCGCCCCTCCTGGAACTGCTTGATTCATTGTCGGAAGGAGTCCTCGTTCTGGACTCCGCTACCGGCGCGGTCGTACACCGGAATCGCGCGCTTGGCGTACTGCTCGAGGCCGAACCGGACTCCTCCCTGCTGTACGACACGGCGCTCCAACTGGGCCAGCGCTGGCGGCTGCTTGCCATGGCGCCGCGCGCGCCCCACGACGGACGTGTGCTGCTGAGCGACGTGCGATTCGCCACTAAGCGCGCTGTATACCGGCTGTGGGGCATGGCGCTGCAGCTCGAGGGCTCGGCGCCCGCACGGGTACTCGTCCTGGTGGAGCGCACGGGGCCGCTGCTGCCCACGGTCTCGCATCTTCGCGCTCGATTCCGCCTGACCACCCGCGAGGCGGAGGTCGCATTGCTCCTCGCGGAGGGCGCGAGCGACGCTGACATCGGCCGAATCCTCGGCATGAGCATCCACACGGCGCGCCATCACGGAGAACGTATCTTCACCAAGGTGGGAGTGCATTCGCGCAAGGCTCTGGCCTTGCATCTCGCCTGAGCCTGCACCACCGCACAGAGAAAGCCGCCGAGCGTGAGCCAGTCGCTGTCGAATGTGGTGCGCGTGTCGTCGGCGAGCTGCGCGCACGGCAGCCCGCTGGCGCCATCCGCGAGCAATCGGATTCCCGTGGGGAAATAGTGCTGCGCGACTCCGGTGGCCTTGGCCGCCGCCTCCTTCAGCGCCCATCCCACTGCACGTCTGAGCGGCGGAGGAATGGCCTCGAGCGCCGTCCAGTCCCGTGGCGTGAGTATGGCGTCGGCATGCCGCGCCG
>JBIQMO010000029.1:0-26890 GCA_044463245.1 Gemmatimonas aurantiaca | reverse complement strand
GTGTGATACGCGTCGATCGTCGCCTCCATCTTCCCTTCCCGCTCCAGCCACGCCGAGAAGCGGTGCACCGGGTCGAAGTTGGGCTCCGCCCCCGGTGCGATCGGCTCGTTCTCAGGCGGCGTCGTAGGAGGACCAGGGCTCATCGTCAGCATCGTAAGCACGGTCCCGGGCAACGGAAAGGGTGGGAGGAGAGCGCGCTCTCCTCTCGCTGCTGCTTGCTCGAGAAGCCCGGAGCTGCAACACAGCCGACATCGGAGCGGCGATCAGCCAGAATCGCCGAAAGGGCCTGCAAACCAGGCCTTCCGCGCACTCTGATACCTTGCCAAACCCCGGGCCGCACGCGCATTACTGTTGACAGCAACCACGACGGACAGGCCGATTCTCGCGAGGCAAACCACATGACAGACATCGATGTCCTTCTCCAGGAAGATCGTAAGTTTCCGCCGCCGGAAGAGTTCGCGCGGAATGCAGACGTCTCGAGCACGGAGATATACGACCGCGCAGCGAAAGACCCGGAAGCATTCTGGGCCGAGCAGGCGGGCGAGCTCGAGTGGTCGAAGACGTGGAGCAAGGTCCTCGATTGGAATCCGCCGTGGGTGAAGTGGTTCGTCGGCGGGAAGCTCAACGCGAGCGTGAACTGCCTCGATCGCCATGTGCGTACGGCGCGCCGCAACAAGGCGGCGCTTATCTGGGAGGGTGAGCCGGGCGACAAGCGCACGCTCACCTATTGGGATCTCTACCGCGAGGTCTGCCAGTTCGCCAACGTCCTCAAGTCGCTCGGCGTGAAGAAGGGCGACCGCGTCGCGATCTACCTCCCTATGATCCCCGAAGCGGTCATCGCAATGCTCGCGTGCGCGCGCATCGGTGCTCCACACTCGGTGGTCTTCGGCGGCTTCTCCGCCGAGTCTCTTCGCGATCGCATCAACGATGCGGAGGCGAAGATCCTCATTACCGCCGATGCCGGGTATCGTCGCGGCCAGATCGTCCCCCTCAAGCGCAACTCCGACAAGGCGCTGGAGGAGACGCCGAGCATCGAGCACGTGATCGTGGTCATGCGTCGTCCCGGTGCCACCGGCGACGAGGCATTCGCCGATATGAAGCAGGGACGCGACCTCTGGTGGCACCGCCTGATGCGCGATGCGTCGGCCGACTGCGAACCGGAGGAGATGGACGCGGAAGATGTGCTCTACATCCTCTACACCTCCGGCACGACGGGAAAGCCGAAGGGGATCGTGCACACCACCGGCGGCTACATGACCGGGTGTTACACGACCACGAAGCTCGTCTTCGACCTGAAGGAAGACGACGTCTTCTGGTGCACCGCCGACGTGGGCTGGGTGACGGGACACTCGTACATCGTGTATGGCCCTCTCGCCTGCGGTGCTACCTGCGTGATGTACGAGGGTGCACCAGACTGGCCCGAGAGGGACCGCTTCTGGGCGCTCTGCGAGAAGTACGGCGTCACGGTCTTCTATACGGCGCCCACCGCGATCCGCGCCTTCATGAAATGGGGCGACAAGCTCCCGGCAAAGCACGACCTCTCGCGCCTGCGCCTCCTCGGCTCCGTGGGCGAGCCGATCAACCCCGAGGCCTGGATCTGGTATCGCGAGAATATCGGCGGCGGCCGCTGTCCGATCGTGGATACCTGGTGGCAGACCGAAACAGGGGCGATCATGATCTCGCCGCTCCCGGGCGTGACGCCCACCAAGCCGGGAAGCGCGACGATCCCGCTTCCCGGGATCACCGCCGCTCTGCTCGACGGCAAGGGGAGCGAGATCCCCGTCGGCGGAGGATTTCTCGCCATCACGAAGCCGTGGCCGTCGATGCTACGCACGATCTGGGGTGATCCCGATCGTTACGTCGACACCTACTTCTCGAAGTGGTCGGGCCGGCCGGATCTCTACTTCCCCGGCGATGGTGCCAAGCGCGACGATGACGGCTACTACTGGATACTCGGTCGCATCGATGATGTGCTCAACGTGGCCGGCCACCGGATCGGAACTATGGAGGTCGAGTCGGCGCTCGTATCGCACCCGGCCGTCGCCGAGTCGGCCGTGGTGGGCAAACAGCACGAGCTCAAGGGACAGGCGATCGCCGCGTTCGTCACGCTGCGCGAAGGGTTCACGCCCTCGCCGGCGCTGCGCGACGAGCTGCGCGACCAGGTGGCGGAGAAGATCGGTGCGCTCGCAAAGCCTGACGACATTCTTTTCAGCGCCGACCTCCCGAAAACTCGTTCGGGGAAGATCATGCGGCGCCTCCTTCGCGACATCGCCGAGGGGCGCGCGCTCGGTGACACCACCACTCTGGCGGATCCCGCGGTGGTCGCGAGGCTGAAGGAGCAGTACGAAGAACAGGAAGCGTGATGCCGCACGTGCCGCGCTGACTCGCCATGAAAGCTCTGGCAGTGATGCTCGGCTCCGCACTGGTCGGCGGGCTCGGCTGGTGGGCGGGCTCGCCGCTCGGGCTCTTCGGGTCCGTCACTCTGAGCGCCGTGGGGAGTGGACTCGGCATCTACCTCGTACGGCGTCTCTGGAACGAGTATCTCCCCTGAGCAGCACGTGTGAGCGGCCGCGGCTTCGTACACGAATTGCATCCGAGATCGGTCTCGTCGCGTGGGGCGGCGGCTTCAACCGGGGAGGACCGACCAATGGCGAAGTGCGAGGTTTGTGGTAACGACTATTACCTGTCGTTCGAGGTCGTTACCGCCGGCGTAACGCATATATTCGACAGCTTCGAGTGCGCGATCCACAAGCTCGCCCCGGTGTGCGACCACTGCGGGTGCAAGATCATCGGGCACGGCATAGAGGCGAATGGCACGTTCTACTGCTGCGCAAACTGCGCGCACATGGAGGGAGTCCAGGCGGCAGCGGACCACGTCTGACGCCGGAGGCGAAAGCGAGTCGCCGAGCGCCGGCACTCGCGGCGGCTCCGACCAGGACGGCGCTCCGGGGACGCGCCTCGGGACGCGCCTCGGGACGCACGCTCGGATCCACGCCGTAGTACGACGCATACCGCGCGGGCGCGTTGCCACCTACGGACAGATCGCGCAGCTCGCGGGCCTGGGGCGTCAGGCCCGACTCGTTGGCTACGCCATGAGCGCGCTGCCGCGTGGGACCCGAACCCCCTGGCACCGCGTGATCAATGCACAGGGCGCGATAAGCGCCCGCAGGGGAGACCCCACGGGCGCTTTCAATCAACGCTTGTTGCTAGAGGCCGAGGGAGTCAGGTTCGATCCCCGGGGCCGCATATCGCTCGAGCGTTACGGCTGGTCACCGCGCCGAACGCGGTGACCGGTACGTTTACTTTGCCAGCCCCGCCTCGCGCAGCTGCGGCAGCGACTGCGGCGGTATGGACACCATGTGATCGCACTCGGTGCAGACATCCACGAGCACGTCACGGACGCAGAGACGCGTGCGCGCGAGCTGCACGGTACGCAGCTCGAAGCGAGTACGCACCATCTTTCGGCAACGGCGGCAGGTGTTCGCCGCGTAATCCCCAACTCTCCAGGCGTGCTGCATGACGACACACTCCATCGAAATAGTCAAACCCGTCCCCCGGGGGCGGGTATCGTGAACCGGTTCAGTACTACTGGACATACGACCAGCGCCCGGGAAAGTTTCCTCGATAGTGGCCAGTTTCGGCCAACCAGTTCGTAGGAAACCGCATCGGTAAGAGTGTCGTAATGAAATAGAAGCTGGTGTAGCGGCCACACCACTCACCCGCTGTCATCGCACTCGGAGTCGACCGCAATGACGAACGCAGCTGTCGCACAACAGCAGAGCCAATCGGACCTCGCCAGACAGATTCGCGAGCAGGTGCGCCAGCAGGTTCAGGAGGCGCAGCAGCAGGCGCGGGAAGCGCAGCAGGCAGCGCAGGAAGCAGCGCGCCAGGCGGCGCAGAATCCGGGCGAGCCCATAACCGTCGTTCCGCCGCCGCTTCCTCCACAGATGGACGCGATACCGCCACAGGTATTCGACATCGTGCTCTTTTTCTTCATCACGGTGGCGGTGATCATCATCGGCCTTCCGATCGCGCGAGCGCTGGGCCGTAGACTCGACCGAAAGCCGTACAAGCAGTCGCTAGATCCGGGTGTGACTGCGCAACTACAGCGCATCGAGAACACCGTGGAGTCGATGTCGATCGAGATCGAGCGTATCTCGGAGGCGCAGCGTTACATGGCCCGCCTACAGACCGAGCGCGCCGAGCCCGCATCCCTTCCTTCTAGCGACGCGCGTTAGGCTGACCGGGATTGCTGTTAGACTGACCGGGACGTTATTAGGCTGACCGGCTAGCGTTATACAGCTTGAGATGTGTTAGGCTGACCGTGATTCTGGCGTTGAGCCAGCGCTGAGCGGGTCAACTGCGGGGGGACGCGCCCGGCTGTCAGCCTAACGCCCTCCAGCGCGATAGCACCGGCGACACGCCCCCCGCCCCCTCCGATCCACGACTACCGCTCAACCCGCGATACCGCCGCTCAGCTCGCGCGCGGGCGCCCGCTCCAGGGGAGATCCGCCGAAGGCGCGAAGCCGGGCGGACGCCGGATCTTTGCGGCCTGCTCGTAGGCATACGCCAGCTTTATCAGCAGCGGCTCCGACCAGGCTCGGCCGAAGAACGACATCCCGACAGGCAACCCGAAGTAGTAGCCGGCGGGAACCGTTATGCTCGGATATCCGGCCACTGCGGCCGGAGTCGAAGAACTGCCTCCCGAGCCCGGATCGCCGTTCACGAGATCGATGAGCCCAGGCGGCCCATGCGTGGGTGCCACGATCGCGTCGAGCTTGTGCTCGTCCATCACCTTGTCGATCCCCTTCTCGCGCGTCAGCGAGCGGCACTTCGCCAGCGCTTCCTGATACTCGGGCGTGCTGAGCGGCCCCTTCTTCTGCGCTTCGATCATGATGTCCTGCCCAAAGAAAGGCATCTCGCGATCGGCGTGTTTTTCGTTGAAGGCGATCACGTCGGCCAGCGTGTGAATCCCGGGCGACGTTGCCAGGCCCGCGAAATACTTCTCGAGGTCCGCCTTGAACTCGTAGAGCAGAACCGAGTAGCTGGCGTCGCCGAGCCTGATATCGAGGTCTATCGGATCCACAATGACCGCGCCGTGCTCACGCATGAGCCCCAGCGCGGCGTCGATGAGCGCGTCGGTCGCCGTGCTGTAGCCGAAGTAGCGATTGCGGGGTACGCCGATCCGCGCGCCGCGCAGGCCATCTCGGTCGAGAAACTTCGTGTAATCAGCCGCGGCTTTCCCCCGACTCGCCGCCGTGGCGTCGTCGTCGGCGTCCACGCCCGTGAGTGCACTCAAAACCGCCGCCGCGTCGGCTACGCAACGCGCCATGGGTCCGGCGGTATCCTGGCTGTGTGCAATCGGGATGACCCCGGCGCGGCTCACCAGTCCCACAGTGGGCTTGATCCCGACGATGGAGCACGCGGCCGAGGGAGACACGATCGAGCCGTTGGTTTCCGTCCCTATGGCCGCGGCCGAGTAGTTGGCCGCCACCGCCGCTGCCGAGCCAGCGCTCGACCCGGATGGCGTGCGGTCGAGCGCGTAGGGGTTGAGCCCCTGCCCTCCGCGCCCGCTCCACCCGCTCGACGAGTTACTCGACCGGAAGTTGGCCCACTCGCTGAGATTCGTCTTCCCCAGCAGGATCGCGCCGGCCTCGCGCAGCTTGTGCGCGACGAACGAGTCCTTGCGCGCCACCGCACCGAGCAGCGCGAGCGACCCAGCGGTGGTAGCCATCCGATCCGCGGTGGCGATGTTGTCCTTGAGCAGGATCGGTATCCCGTGCAGCGGACCGCGCGCTCCCTTGCTCTTCCGCTCGCGGTCGAGCGCATCGGCTATCTCGAGCGCATCCGGGTTGGTCTCGAGCACCTGGTTGAGCTTCGGCCCCGTCTGATCCAGCTCATCTATCCGCTGGAGATAGAGCTCCACGAGCTTCCGCGCCGTGTACTTCCCCGAGCGCATTCCTTCCTGCAGATCGGCGATCGTGACGTCCTCCAGCTCGAACTCACGCGGCTCGTAGGCCGCAGCCGCGGCAACGGACTGCGTACGCGCGAGCGCCGCCGGCGCGATGCCGGGGAAGCGCATTCCAGTGAGCGCCGCCGCGCCGCCAAGCACACCCGCACCCACGAAGGCGCGACGACTTACCGTCGCCTGCCGCTCGACCGCACTCTCGCGATCGTCCTCGCTCTTCTCCATCATTCCTCCCCTGGTGTTCGTCAGACTGGCTAAGCATGCTGCGCAGTGCGGGGGCACGCAATGGCGGGAGACTCGTGAAGGAAAGCTGGGAACGCTACGACCGAGCCTACTTCGACCGATGGTATCGCGATCCGGTACACCGCATATCCACCGCGGCCGAGCTGGAGCGGCGCGTGCTCCTGACGATAGCCGTGGCGGAGATCGTGCTGGACCGCCGCGCACGATCGGTGCTGGACGTGGGATGCGGCGAGGCCAGGTGGCGCGCGTCACTTCTCAAGTTCCGCCCCGGAATTCGCTACGAGGGCGTCGACCCCAGCGAATACGTCGTGAAGCGTTATGGGCGCTCGCGCGGCATCCGCAGGGGGAGCGTGGACCGGCTGGACGAGACGGGATTGCGCGGAAAGTTCGACGTGGTAATATGTGCCGATGTCCTGCACTTCCTGACCGGCCGCGAGGTGAGGCGAGGGTTGGAAGGGGTATCCCACTTCCTCGGCGGCGTGGCGTACCTGCCGACATTCACGAGCGCGGATGCGGTGGAGGGGGACGTAGCGGCGCTCCGTGCGCGATCGCCGAAGTGGTACCTCACACGCATCGCGGCAGCCGGGCTGGTTCCGCTGGGGCTCGACTTCTACGTCCACCGCTCGAGGGCGCAGGAGCTCTCGGCGCTCGAGCTGCCGTGCGGTTAGCGGGTGAGTGGGGGCGGGTACGGCCGAGTCTGGCGAAGCACGCCCCAAAATCGTATCGTTGCTCGAAATGAGCCCACCAAGCCAACGTCCCGACAGCTCCTTCGCCCTCTCGGAGGAGGACCGCTCGCGCCTTCGTGCCGACATCGACGCCGACGCATTCGAGCACTTTCTCGCCCTGCTGCCGGCTCAGGCGCGCCCACTCCTGCTGCGGCTCGCCGCGAAGGATCCGGATCTGCTCGCGATCTGGGACGCGGCCCCGGCGCTGCGCGAGTCGGATCGCGCGCCGATCGAAGCCGACGGGAAGTACCATGGCCCGCACCTGCAGATGCACGTCGTGCCGAAGCTGGAGGACGTGACGCTCTCCGACCCTATACTTCAGCAGATGCTCCGCTCCGTATTCCTCGAGAATCGGCGCAAGGACGACCCCAAGAAGTAGGCGGGCAGCAAACGGGGTCAGGTCTTTAATTTCGAGGGGGCCGAGCAGTCGCTCGGCCCCCTCGAAATTAAAGACCTGACCCCGTCGCTTACGCCCGGCGCACCACCTTGACCGGGGCGTCGGACGCCTGGTCGAGCCGAAGCGGTGGCCGCCCGCTGGGCGTCTCTTCCACCCTCGACGGCTCCGCCAGCCTGCTTCGATACGGCATCATCTCCTCACCCAGCGCCACCAGCGAACGGGTCGCCACCGTACTGGCCAGCGGCTCCGGAATTCCCATCACGCGCACGTACGTCTCTATCGCGCGGTCGAACGGAAGATCCTCCGACAATGTATCCACGAACATCATGGCGTTGTCCACGTGCGCACGCACCATGGACTCCTCGGCGCGCGCCTGCGCGAGACGGAGACGCTTCTCCGCGTCCCGGCTCATCCTGCGCGCGAATATTCTCTCGGGGAACAGCTTGCCCCACATAGTCACTCCGTCGATGGAGTTGAAGTCGTCCCGGGCAGCCATCGCCCGGCCGCGGCTTGCCAGACATCACCCGCCGCGCGCTGCTCACTGAAGCACCTCTCGTACCAGAGTGAGCAGCCGATATATATGACGATTCTGCGGTCGAAAACGATTCAGGTCGGGTCGCGAGGGTGGCCATTCTGACCAGCTATCCGCCCCGGCCCGGCCCAGGATTTTACACCCGGCCGGAGCACCGCTGCGGCGCGCCGCGAAGCTACCCTTGCAGCATGCGCAAAGTCACCCCTCCTGGCGTAGTTCTCCGCGCAGATCGACGACGCTCGTGGCGAAGAGGAGCAGCATCAGCGTGGCGGAGATGATACACCACATGCAGATCGCGTGGATCACGAAGAGCTCGAGGTAGGTGAGCCAGGCGGAAAAGAGCACGCCCCAGCCGGTGATCAACGCCGTGAGCCAGGCGGTCTCGCGCGGTGCCATGCCCTGCAGGCCGGCGAGCGCCAGTACGAGGATGATGATGTAGGTGCCGAGCCCCCAGGCGGCCACCGGGAGCCCGAGGAAGGTCGCCCACCTGCTCGTGTTCACCGTCTCGCACGAGCCGATGTTGCACGAGAGCACACCGATCACGCCGATCTTGTAGAGCGTGAGGTAGAGCGCGACGAAGACGCCCAGGAGGGCGAACACCGCGATCAGCATGCGGGGGCGCACTAGTTGCCGCCCTTGGCTCCCGAATCAGCCGCTGTCGCGCTCCGCGCCACCTGCGCCGCCGCGGTATCCACGTACGCCTTGATCACATCGTACGGGAGAAGCCCGGGGATCATCTTGGTGCCGATGACGAAAGTCGGCGTCGAACTGACGTTGCGCCGCTCGCCCTCGGCGCGGTTCGACATGATCCGCTGGAGGTGCGGCTGCTCGTCGTAGCACTTGCTCCAGGTGGACGCATCGAGCCCGATCTGCGAGGCGTAGCGCTCGAAGAACTTCTTCGGATTGGAGGTGGCCTCCGTGCTCCACTGCGGCTGGTGCTCGTAGAGCTGGTCGTGCATCTCCCAGAACTTCCCCTGATCCGCCGCGCACGCAGCCGCATTGGACGCAGCGAGCGTGTTCTTGTGGATCTCGGTGAGCGGGAAGTCGAAGAAGCGGTAGCTCGCCAGCCCGGTCTCCACGATGCGCTTGCGCACATCAGGCTCGGTCACGGTGGCGAACTGCCCGCAGGCGGGGCACTCGAAGTCGGCGAACTCCATGATCTGTACCGGCGCATCGGGATTCCCCATGAGGTATCCCTCCGCCTGAGCGGGAGTCGCCTTGACGTCCGTCGCTACCACGCGGCTGTTCGCCTTCCCCGCGGTGCGCCAGATGAGCAGCCCGCCAATGACGGCTATCCCCACGAGCACGAGGTAGAACTGCTTCGTGGACTGGGCCCGCTGCTCCTTCACCACGTTGGCTCTTCGTCGTCCCTTTCCCACTCGGTCTTCTCCCAATCGGTCTCGGTTTGGCCCTTCGCCTCTTCCACGATGCGCCGGCTCTCGGCTACCTCTGGGGTATCGTAGGTGGCTCGCACCTCGTAGTGGAAGAGCTCACTGCGCACGTCGCCGATCAGCTGCGTCAGCTCGCCCGCATGCTCCAGGAGTGCGCCGCCCGCATCCAGCTCTAGGATGCGGGCGGCGAGCCCGCGCAGCAGCTCCTCCAGATCGCGCTTCCTGCGCTCGCCATACGTCGGCTCGGATTCCATCATACACCAGATCCTGCTCAATGTCCGCGCGGCCGCATCGCGCGTCTGCCGGCGTTGCGCCGCACTCCAAGCGATGAACCCCGGCATCGGCCGCGAAATCGCTCGCTCAATCCGGACAATGAAAACTACCGTAGCGGCGAGCTTATTCAAGCAAGGCCGCGCACGCTTGACCGCCGAGCGCCAGGCGTGGAGCTTCCACGCGATATGGAGCAAGTCATGGATGCGGACCTGCTGCGAATCCCCGTCGGACCGGGCTCGGTACACGTGGAACGCTACGGCCGGGGCGGCGAGGCGGTGGTTCTTCTCCACGGGTTCGGGACGTCCAGCTTTCTCTGGCGTAACATCGCACCCGCGCTCACGCTCGCGGGTTTCACGGCGTTCGCCATAGATCTCCTCGGCTACGGCGAGTCCGATAGGCCTATGGACGCCGACTACTCGATCGGTGCGCAGACCGAGTACGTCGACCGTGCCCTCGCGGGACTCCAGGTGACAGGTGCCACGGTCGTGGGGCTCGGCATCGGCGGAGGGATCGCACAGCGGCTCGCCACTACGCGCCCGGCGCGGGTACGCCGGCTGGCGCTCATCAACAGCGTGGCCTTTGACGAGTGCCCCGGCCGCGACGTACGATCGATCCAGCTCGGCACCGCGCGTTTCGCGCTGCGCGTTTCGCAGGGTGTGCTCGGCGCCGCACCACTTCTGAAGCGGGTACTGGAGCAAGGAGTAGCGCGCCCCGAGGCGATGCCCGCGCGCCTGGTCGCGCGCTACCTCGCTCCGTACGCCGGCTCCGACGGCGTGATCCACCTTCTCGCGCTGGCGCGTGCGCTGCGCGCCGATGACGTGGAATCGCTCCCGCTTGGACGTGTGAGGGCCCCGACTCTCATAGTGTGGGGTGAAGCCGAGCCATGGCTCGACGGTGGTCTCGCGGAGCGCCTGCAGCGAGCTATCCACGGGAGCCGGCTCGTGCGGGTGGCGCAGGCGGGCCGGCTCGTACCGGAGGACTCGCCCGAGGTACTCGCTCGGCTCCTCACCGAGCACGCTCGCGGTGCCGATTCAGTGGAGAAGAGCGACTGATACAACGCTCCTACTACCCGGATGCGTTATCACAACGAGGGTACAAATACCGCCTGTAATTCGTTAAATTAATTGGACTCTAGCCCGATGGATTGAATGGCCAAACAGAGAAATCGTCACAAGGAAACAACGTCTTCTACACCGTTCGAGCAGGCCCGCGATGAGCTCTTCCAGCATATAATTCGTTGTGGTGTACTGCAGGCCGCTCCGGAGCACCAGCAGGAGTGGTTCGACGATACGATGGGATATATCGAGGATCGGTACCCCGAGCTCCAGGACAGTCAGATCAGCGAGCTCAAGACCCTTGGGCTTCGCTTCTGTGAGCCGCCCAAGTCCTCCCCCGAGCACGAGACAGCCAACGCCGCTTCGGCTGCCTGACGCAATCGCCGGTTGGATGGTACTAGAAGATTTGGCCCCCGCATTCGTGCGGGGGCTTTTTGTATCAGCGTCCGAAGGGGCGCGCTTTCCGTAGCCCTACCGAGAAGCGGCCACCGCCGCCGAAGCCGGCCTCGAAGAAGGGGACGACGCCGTTGAGGTTGGGACCTTCGAGGCCGATGGCGAAGATCAACGTGGCGCGCCAACCGTCCGCGACGTGATCGTAGCGCGCGCCGAGGCCTCCCGCGGCGTAAGGTGCCCAGCGAGAGTGGAAGTCGGGGTCGAGCATGAACCGGCCGAGCAACTCGCCGCGCGCGCTCAGTCCGCTCGAGCCATTGTCCCGCGATCCGCCGACACCACCGACGGCGGCGATGCGCATGTAGCGCCCGGCGATGGCGCTCAACTCGGCTCCCGCTTGCACCGCTGTGACGCTGGAGACGAAGACATCCACACGTGCCGCCGGCTGGATGAGCGGGCCGCGATCCACCTGCGCAACCAGCGGTTTCGCAACCAACGGGAGGAGCGCTCCCAGGGAGAGCCCGATCGAGAGGAGGAGGCCGGAGCCGCGTCTCACGAGCGCCTCCACAGTGGGAAATCGCGTTACGCGCGGTAGATTCCGCGCCGTACCGAGGAGTTGGGCTTCGATCACGAGGGCAAGTTAGACCCGCGCTCGCCGCAGGGGGAATAGCGAAGTGACGATCGTGCACCATCAAGCGTCGGGGAGCGTGAACCCCACCCGGTCGTCATGAAGCTGCAGCAACTCGCCTTCGCGCACCTCGCGCTCTGCGCCGCCGTGCTCCTCTGGAATCTCTGGGCGGCGGGGCGAGCGGCCCAGTTGCGCTACGCACCGCGCTTCCTCGCGGCGATAAGCGGGCTGGCGGGCCTCCTCGTGCTGCCAGCGCTCGCGGTACACCTTCTCTCCGGATCGCTTCTCACCGGCCGCGCCTTCGCATCCATCGCCTGGATCTGGCCACTCACCGTGGCGCTCGTGGCCACCCAGGCCATCTACGCGACCACGCGCGGGATGCTTTCTGCCGCGATCGGGGTTCCGATTGCCATTTACGACCTCCTCCTCGCCATCATCTACGCGGCCGCCTATCTGGCCGACACCGGCTACCCGGTCACCGATCCATTGACGGTGCTGGTCGCGGCGGAGCGCGGCGCGATCGCGCTTGGCACCCTTCCGGCAGCTCTCTCGCTCCCCTGGTATTTGCACGTTCCCATCATCGCGCCATGCACGGCATTCAGGCGCGGCATCTCCGGGGCGATGCACATCGCGATCACCGCAGTGGCACTCGCGTGGGGGGGCATGATCACGGCGGCGCTCCCCGGCGCATCGCGCGCCGTGCAGAGCTACGAGCGGTTCGCCGCCGAGCGGCTTCGCGAGCGACCCGAACGTGATTTCACTATCGGGATCAAGATCTTCCCCACCGTCGGCGCGGTCGTCCCCAGCAGCTCCGTGCAGCGGGACCTGGCCCTCGCCGACTCGATCGGTACGCAGGCGCTCTGCATCTACATCTCACCACGCGGCACGTCGGCGTCCACTCTGCGCTCGCTCGCGGAGACGCTCGACGGCGTGCGCGGTGAACGTCAGATAGTCGTGGCGCTGGACCTCGCGCACGAGGTACCGCGCGGGATCGAAGCGCGCGGCCTGCCCGCCACGCGCATCGCAGACGTCGACGCGCTGGTCCGCGATGCCGCGCGCATCACTCGCATCCTGCGCCCAGACTATTTCGTCCCCGTCGTCGCGCCGATGACCGTTGGTATCGAGACGGACGCGCTGACTCCCACACTTCCATCTTCTCCCGACCGCTCGCACAGCACAGGGGGAGCCGGAGACCCGGCGGCCTCGCGCGGCATGACGCTCTCCGGTGGCGCCGACCGCACGCTCGCCCACTGGCGGAGCTACATAGCCTCCGTCGCTCGCGCAGTGCACATCGCGAATCCCGAGACCCGCGTGATGGCCCACATCGGCGGCTTCACTCCGCGCGACAGCGCGCTCTACGAATGGGCCGTATCGCGCTCATCGCCGGTCGACGCGGTCGCGCTCACCCTCTTTCCCGGCCCCAACGGCGCGCTCGACCTCCGCCGCGCGGAGCACACGATCGATCGCTGGCTCGCCTCGCAGACGGACGCGCCCGGAAAGGAGCACTGGATCCTCGAGGCTGGCGGCTTCCCCACCGTCCACGGAGAGCTGAGTCAGTCGCGCGCTCTATGGGGAATCCTCGCCTGGTCTACGAACCACCCGATAGTCCGCGGCGTGATCGCGTTCGAGGCCAGCGACTACTCCACCCGCCTCGGTCTCCAGGCCCCCTCCGGCCGCATCCGCCTCGCCGCCGGAACGCTGAAGCGTGCGATTGCGGGGCTGGGCGAGTGAGGGGTTCAGGGCCGACGGGGTCAGGTCTTTAATTTCGAGCCGTATGAGCGACCGCTCATACGGCTCGAAATTAAAGACCTGACCCCGTCCTACCTCCCCCGCACTACCCCCTCCACAATCCTCGACTCGTCGAAGTGGCGTTGGGCAAGCGACTGGATGTCGCGGGCGGTGACGGAGCGGATGCGGGCATCGTGCTCGGTGAGCTCTTCCAGAGAAGTGCCGAAGAGCCAGGCGTCGAGGATGTCGCCGAGGACGGCGGCGCCGCTCTGCTGGCGAATGGCGTGGATACCGATCGCGTACTCGCGGGCGCGGGTGAGCTCGTCATCGGAGACGGGGGCATCGCGGAGCTTGGCGAATTCGGCGAGTAGACCCTCACGCGCCTCGCCCTCACGCTCCGGAGAGGTGGCGATGTAGCTCACGAACATTCCGGCGAGCGAGCGCTCTACCGGATAGGCGGAGACCGTGTACGCGAGCGAGCGCTTGTCGCGCAGCTCCTCGAAGAAGCGTCCACCGAGGCCGCTCGCGATTCGGCTGAGGAGCTGCGCGGCGAAGCGGTCGGGATCGCGGCGGTCGGGGGACGGGAACGCCATCGCGAGCGCTGTCTGCGCCTTCTCGCGCGACTCGTACGAGAGCACGGGGCGATCGGGCCACACCGGAACGGGAACCTGCGCGCGCTCCGCGGGGCGGATGCTCCGGAAATGCCGGGCCGCAGCGGCCGCGGCCTCACCCGGATCTACATCGCCGACTATCACCACCACCGCGTGCGACTCGAGAACGTGCTCCCTGTGCCACTCGCGTACCTGCGTCGCATCTATCGATGCGAGCGAGCTCTCGAAGCCGTTCGACGGGATGCCGTACGGATGGTCGGGGAATGCCGCGCGCGTGAGCAGGCGGATCGGGTAGCGCTGCATGTCGTCGCGCAGCTGCTCGAGGCCGGCCAGTGCTATCGCGCGCTCGGTGTCGAGCGCCTCCTCGGGGATGGTCGCGCACTGGGAGACGTCCGCGATCAGCTCGAGCGCCGCGGCGGTGTACCCGGACGGCACCGAGATCCCCCAGCCGAACGTCTCGGAGCCGGCGCTGGCCGCTATCGCGCCGCCCAGCAGCTCCGCCTCCTCCGCGATGCACTCGGCGCTCCTCCGCTCCGTCCCCTTGAGCGCCGTGCGAGTCATCAGCATGGTGAGGCCGGCGTGCTGCTCCGACTCCGCCGTGGCACCACCCAGCACGTACGCACCCACGTGAACGAGCGACGCGCCATCGCTCGGCTTGGGATGAACCAGGATCGGAAGACCCAGCGCGCTGCGGAAGACGTGCACGCCGGCGGTGACGCGCTCGAGCTCCGGTGCACGCTCCACGGCCGCCGGTTTCCGCGCCTCGAAGGGGGGAGTTGCAGGAAGCGGCGCCGGGCGCGGCGCACGGTCGAGCAGCTCCAGCATCTCGCCGGCGTCGCGGGCGAGCGGCGGAGAGCTGGTCGGACGGTAGACGAGAGCGGCACCACGCTCCGGGTCGAGGTAGCGGTCCACGGTGGCGGTCACAGTCGTGGGCGAGACGGTGAGCAGGCGCTCGACGAAGCGATCCCCCAGCATCCAGTCGCCCAGTGCTTCCCACTCCGCCAGGTAGTTGGCCTGCCCTTCCATCGTCTCGAGCTGCCTGATCCACCGCGCCTCGAGCAACCGACGAACGCGCCAGAGCTCATCCTTCCCCACCCCTTCCTCGCGCACGGTGCGAAGCTGATCCCACATCGCACGGGCGGCATCGCGCGTGTTCGACGGCGGTCCGTCGGCACGCATCACGAACACGCCTAGCTCGGTGGGCGTGTAGTTGTACGCGGAGACCGACGCGGCGAGCTCACGCTCACGAACGGCACGGTAGAGGCGCGATGCGCGACCGCTACCGAGCACCGCTGCGGCCAGCTCGAGCGGCGCGGTGTCCGCGTGCAGCGCCCCCTGCGTACGCCATCCGAAGGCGAGCTGCGTCTGGGTGACGTCGCCACTGAGCTCGCGGTATCGGAAGCCGGTGTGCTCCGGCTCCTCGGGTCCGGGCGTACGCTCCACCGGGAGCGAGGTGAGCGAGCCGTAGTAGCGCTCCACCGCGCGGATGGCGGCATCAGGTTCCATGTCGCCGACGATGCTCAGGATCGTAGAATGCGGACGATAGAGCGCGCGGTAGAACGACATGAGATCATCGCGACTGAGCGAGCGCAGCTCGTCCTCGGTGCCGATGCGCCAGCGGCGCATGCGATGCTTGTCGTAGAGGAGCGAGTAGAGCGTCTCGACGCTCACCGCCGATGGGTTGTCGCGCTTGCGCTTCGCCTCCTGGATGATCACCTCGAGCTCGCGCGCGAGCTCGGTCGCATCGATCACCGAGTTGGCGTAGGCATCGGCCTGGATGTCGAGCGCCCGCTCGAAGCCGCTGGATGGGACTACAGTGTAATAGCTGGTGTGATCGTAGATCGTACCCGCGTTGATGTAGCCGCCCAGCGCCTTGGTCTCGCGAGAGATCTCACCGACCCCGCGCCTCCCCGTCCCCTTGAAGTACATGTGCTCTAGGACGTGCGCGATTCCCACCACATCGTCGGCCTCGTCGAAGTAGCCCGCCTTCACGTACGTGACGATCGCCACCACCGGGGCGGACACATCGCGACGCAGGAGCACGGTGAGGCCGTTGGGGAGCACCGTGCGAACGACGGAATCGTGCGGGATCAGCGGAAGTGATATCACTCTCTACGAGGCCATGGGACGATGACGAACTACGATGAGACCGATCGCGAGCGCGGCGACGCCATAACCCACTATCCAGAGTCGGGAGATGGTGTCCATTTCACCGCCGCTCAGGAGCGGTGCGGCCGCGCCGGTGAGGAGTTGCAAGGGCGGAAGGAGCACGTCCACCACGCGACCGATGAAGCTATCGCTAGCGGGGAGCCATGAGCGCAGCAGCCATGCCAGCGACCACACTACCCCCAGCGCGACCCAATCGTACTCGGTGATGGCCGAGAGGAGGAAGCCCACCCCGCCAAAGAGGATGAAATAGAGGAGGACGAAGTGCAGCGCGGCCCCGATGGGGACGGCGCCGAGGAACAGTTTGAAGCCCGCCGTCACGAGCAGCGTGGCGACGAGCGTCCCGAGAAGACTCACCAGCCATGCCTGCGCGTAGTAGCGAGTGGGTGCGACGGGCTTCGCGAAGAGGAGCCGGTAGTAACGGTGCTTCCGGTCGCCCGAGATGAGCCCGTTCACGGCGATGAGCACGGCAGTCGGCGCGAAGAGTTCGAAGAATACCGCGGCCATGAGGAGCGTGCCCATGCTCGTCCCGCGGAGGTCCACGCCGCCGGGTCCTATGGCACCCTGCGACGTCATGAGCAGGAGCAGCGCACCCACCAGTAGCAGTGGCACTCCGCGCTCGCGCACATAGTCGCGCGCCTGGAAGAGCGCGTAGCGAGCGAGGCGGCCGCTCATGTGATGGCCTCGGCGGTCGCCTCGCGGTAGTGCCGCTCGAGCGATGGATTGCCAGGGTCCATCTCGACGAGGCGAGCCAGCCGACCGCGATGCATGATGGCCACGCGGTCGGCAATGCGCTCCAGCTCATCGAGGTCGTGCGACACCAGAAGTGTCGCACGACTCGGCCGGCGCAGCTCGCCCACCAGATCGCGGAAGCGGAGAGTCCATGTAGGATCGAGGCCGTGCGCCGGCTCGTCGAGTATCAGGACGTCCGGATCGCCGAGCAGCGCCTGTGCGAGTCCCAGGCGCTGGAGCGTTCCCTTGGAGAGCTGTCGCACCTTCTTCCGCTCGTGTTCGCCGAGGCCGAGCTGCGCGATCACTTCCGCCACGCGTGATGGGATCTCGCGCTCCGCGACGCCGGCGAGCACCGAGTAGCGCACCAGAGCCGCATGGACTGTCCACGCGGGTGGGATCGCCACCAGCTCCGAGAGGTAGCCAACGCCTCTCGCCTCGATATAATCGCGCGGCGCGATGCCACCTATCTTGGCGGTCCCCGCCGTGGGTGAGAGGTAGCCGAGAAGGATGTTGATCAGCGTGCTCTTCCCGGCTCCGTTCGGACCGGCGAGCCCGACGACTTCGCCACGCCCGACGCTCAGAGAAAACCCCTCGACCGCGCGAACCGGGCGGCCAAGGGGTGATCGGTAGATCTGCGTGACGTCGCGGAGCTCGATCACGGGCCTCGTGGCGCGGCGGCGGCGCCAGCGGATGCACATTCGCTCCACGGACCGCTTCCGGCCCGAGCGAGCCAGCTATCCGCCTCGCTGGTGCGGCCGAGGCGTGCGAGCGCGCAGCCGAGATAGCCGCGAGCCGTGGAGTCGGCCGGATCCAGCTGCAGCGCGCGCACGTAGTTGCGACGCGCCGCGTCGTAGTCCGACGTGGCAAGGTCGCTCCGCCCCTGGTTGGCGAAGCTGGTTCCGCGCGCAAGGAAGAAGGCGCCGAGCTCATCGAGCGCCATGGTGTTCTGCGGCTCCAGCTCGATGGCGGTCTTGAGCTCGTTCCCCGCCGCCGCAAAGTCGCCTTCGGAACGCGCGATTCGTCCCAGGTACAGGTGAGGCAGAGCCATCCTGGGATGTGCGCGCGCTGCCTGGGTGAACGCGGCCCGCGCCGCTTCCGGCTGCCCTCGCTCGTACAGCACGATGGCGGCCCGCACGTCGGACGGGAGCTCACCGCTCCTGAAGCGGAACCAGTACACGCCGCCCGCCACGAGCACGACGGCCAGGAGGATGAGCAGCGCGCCAAGGAGGATGGATCTGCGGCGGCGCACGTCCTCTTCGCGAGGCGGCGGCACGTACAACTGCGCCGGCTCGGCGGATGGAGATGACGAAGGGACGGCGGGGGCGGGAGCGGCGCCCGGCGGAGCGTAGGGCGATGCGGCCGCCGCGCTCGCCGACGCCGGAGTCCTCAGCCCGGACTGAAGCACGTCGTACGCCTCGCGCGCGGTGTCGATGTCCTTCTGGGTGGGCTGGTAGGTGGTGTCGTCCACCCGCTCGCGCACGGCCTGAAGCTCGAGGAGCGAGTGCGCCTGATCGAGCGAGATGAGCTCGCGCGAACGAAGCTCGCGGATGAGCGCCTGGCCAGAAAGAGTCGAGCCGCCCATCAGTGAACGAAGGGCGGTCTCGACCGAGCTCCAGATCTCTATGATGTCGGCGGCGATCTCCTCGGGGTGTCGCGAGGCATCGAGCTTCGCCATTCCCGGGCGTGCCGCCTCGAGGGCGGCCAACGCCGACCGCCGATCGGCGGCAGTCACCGAACTATACGGAGCAACCCGGCGCTCGCACTGCCGCGAATGAAGCTCTCCGCGTCGCGAGTGGGGATCTTCACTCCAGTAAGCGAGTACCCCCTGCGTGCCTCGTTCGCCATGTACTCCTGCAGCGACCGACCGGCCATCGCCTTGTTGGAGTCGCGCATGGCTCGCACGATGCGCTCCCAGCTTCCGACGAACTGACGGCCGTCGGTCAGCATGATGCGGTGCTCGACGCGCTCGTCCACCGCGCCGTTGCCGGTCGCGCCACGACGATCGGCGAGATCGTTGAGGAGCACGCCGAAGAGCTCGAGCTGTCCGCGTCCGGCCATTCCGGCCGCACGCGCGTCGTCTTCCATCACGCGCGCTTCGATCTCGGAGAGCAGATCGTCTATGTCGTCCACGTCGCCCGCGAGCTCGCCCAGGCGCTCCTCCCAGGGGCGAAGCTCGGGGTCGTCATCGGCGAGCCGGTAGAGCGACTTCTTGAGCTCCACCAGACGCCATATCCCCAGCTCGTCCCAATGGTCGGAGGGGTCCGTGTGCTCGAGGTGATAGAGCGCCGACTCGTACTCGCCGCGATCGTAGAGGATGTTCGCGAGGTAGATTCGCGCCTCCGCGTGCTCGTCGTCGAGCTGCAGCGCACGCTGGAGACTCTGGATCGCTCCCTGGTCGTCGCCCTGCCGGTGACGGACGTAGCCGAGGCACGCCGCGGCTTCCGCGAGCTCGTTCGCCTCGCGGACCGCGATCTCGAAGAAGTCGCGCGCCTCGTCCATCAGCTCTTCGCGGAAGAGCGCGCGGCCGACCTGGAGTATCAGATCGATGTCATCGGCGTATCCCATCTCCAGGATCCGCCGGAAGGACGCGACCGCCTGCTCGTGCTGGCCGAACTTGAGGAGCGTCTCGCCGTAGCCGGCCAGCGCGTCCTCGTGGTCGGGGTCGAGCACAAGAGCCTTCTCGAAGCTCTGACGCGCCCACGCATACTCCTCGCGCGCGAGTCGAGCATACCCCACCCCGATGTGTAGCTCTACCGAATTCGGATAGAGAGCGAGCCCCTCGCGAAGAACCTCGAGCGCATCGTCATACTGACCTTCGTTGTAAAGCTGGTGCGCACGCTCGTCATACTCTTCGGAACTCAGAAAGGGGGTAGGCATGGCGATCGAAACCTCCGACGTGTCGGTACGCCTATTGTACAATCCGGCTACTGATGAGTTCAAGCGGTTGACAGACGCCATCACTTGCGTATTGCGAGTTTCACGCCCGTTCCTCCGAACCCCGCCCTGTGGCGTAACTACCGGCTGTAGGTAAAGATACCATCCGGATTGCGGCTGCGCCGCCGCGCGGGCGCCACAGTGCGGGCGCTACACACCAGTCAGCTTATTTCCCCTCCTCGCTCACTGCCTTGAATTCGGCGTCCTTGTTCCAGGTAGGCTTCACCGGAGAGTTAGCCAGCGTCGCACCGAAACGCTGGACGATCCCCGCGATCTGAGCCGCGCCCCGCAAATCGAAGTCGGGGCTGTACTCGTCGGACGGCTGGTGGTAGCGGTGCGCCGTGTAGTCGTCGTCGCGCTCCTTCCCCCACCCCTTCGGCCGCCCCACGTAGTCGCTCCCCGCCCCGATGGAGACCGCGGGGATCCCGGCCTTCGCGAAGGAAAAGTGGTCGGAGCGGTAGAAGTGACCCGCCTCCGGATGGTCGTCCGGCGAGATCCGCATCCCGTCGCGCGAGATGAAGTGGGCGAGCATCGGTCCGAGCGACGACTTGTTGTCACCGAGCACGGTCAGATCGTTGACCCGCCCCTCGAGCGTGATCACGTCCATGTTGAGGTCGGCGATGATCTTGCTCGCGGGCACGGTGGGATTGTTGGCGAAGTACGACGATCCCAGCAGCCCCGCCTCCTCAGCGGTCACGAAGACGAAGATCTGCGAGCGTCGCGGCTTGGGCGCGGCCGCCGCGGCGCGCGCCACCGCGAGCAGCGCCGCCGTCCCCGAAGCGTTGTCCACGGCGCCGTTGTAGATCGAGTCGCCATTCACCTTGGGCCCGATTCCGAAATGATCCCAGTGAGCGCTGTACGCCACGTACTCGTCGCTGAGCGAGCCCTTCTGCCCTCTCACGATCCCGACCACGTTACGGCTCTCCATGCGGCGCACGGCATTCCGGAAGGAGACATCCACCTGGATCCCGGTGGGAACAGGGCGGAAGTCGCGCGTCTGTGCTTCCTTGCGCAGCCTGGCCAGGTCGAGTCCCGCGCCGGCCAGGAGCTTCGCGGCAGCGTCGTTGGTGATCCAACCGCGGAAGCCGAGTGGCGGGGGAAGCTTGTCGTCGCGGGGGAGCATGTACTGCGGAGTGGTCCACGAGCTGACCACCGTGTGCCAGGGGTAGCTCGCCTCTTCGGTGGTGTGGATGATCAGCATCCCGGCCGCCCCGCGCCGCTCGGCCTCCTCGAACTTGTAGGTCCAGCGGCCGTAGTACGTCATCGCCTTGCCGCCGAAGAGCTTGGGCTCCGCAGCCGGCGCGGGTGGATCGTTGACCAGGACGAGGAGGACCTTCCCCTTCACGTCCGCGTTCTTGAAGTCATCCCACTTGTACTCGGGCGCGGTCGCGCCGTAACCCACGAACACCAGCTCGCCGCTCGCCTTGCTTTCCGGAACCGCTGAGCCGGCCCATACGACTACGTCCTCGCTCTGGTGGAGGGTAGCGCTCGCCTTTCCGGAAGCGCGCACGTCCAGCGAGCTCGAGTCCGCGGTCACCACATCGATCGGGACCTTCTGAAAGTAGGAGTCGCCAGCGCCGGGCTCCACGCCTGCCGAGCGAAGCTGGTCGGCTATGTACTCCGTGGCGAGCTGGCCGCCGCGGCTGGCCGGAGCGCGTCCCTCGAGGAGGTCCGATGAGAGGAAGCGAAGGTCGCCGTCTATCTCTTCCGGAGTTATCGCGTTGGAGCGCGCGCTGCCCTGCGCGGCCAGGGTTGGAGTGACTGTGAAAGCTGCAAGAAGAGCCGCAACGGCGGCGAGCGTCCTGCGAGAGAAGCTCATGATACGACTGACCTCCGGTCCATGTCACCTGTCCACGTCGCGATCAGGAAGCGCGAATCCCATGCGGATGCATACGGGCGAGCACCTAGAGCGTCAAGGACGCCGCGGGGCACCGCCGACGTACGACCGGCATCGCGAGGAGTCGCGAGCTACCCGTCATCGGCACCCACGAGGCCGACCGCGCGCGACCGTCGACGAGGCGAGCGCTCATTGCGCTGGCCTCGCCGTGACGAGCAGTCGGTCGGGAGCGGGGCCCACGTATCGGATCGGCCAGCAGGTGGTGAGGGTGAGCGTCGGATCGCTCGTGGGATAGATGGCCGGCTTCCCGGCCTCCGCTACGCGGAGCTGCGTGACGACCCAGCGCTCGCTTCCGGCGCGCGTCTCGGTGATCACGGTATCGCCCACCGCTACATGCCCCAGCGAGTGGAAGTGTCGATCGCGATGCGCCGAGATGACGGAGTTTCCGGGCTCGCCGGGGAGCACGGTTTCGGGAACGTGGCCCGGCCCCGCCTCGAGCTGCGCATCGTCCACGCCCTCGAGCACCACCTCGTCGAGTCCGACCGCCGGGATCATGATGCGGCCCACGGGCTCGCCGCGCACCGGATGATACGGCGTCGAACTATCGGCGTCGCCGCTCCGCGCTGCGGAGTCGCCGTCGGCGCGGGCGATCTCCTCCCAGCGCGACTGGGCGCGCTCCCTCTCCAGGTAGCCGCGCGCGTAACCGACGCCGGCGAAGAGCAGGAGCCCCGCGCCCGCCACGGTGAGCAGCACGCCGGCGAAGCGTCTCATCCGCGCGGTCGATGCGAGAGTCGGGCGCTCGTGTCCGGAGGCATCCGCGGCGTGCGCGAGGTGTCCTGGGGCACTGGCGGCATCTTCGGCATCCGCGCAGTATCGGGCGGGACCGGAGGCACCTGCGCCGGCTGCGCCGCGAGCGCGGCGGCGGCGGAATCCACCCACTCCTTGATGCTCATCATCCGCTCCTGGAGCTCCTTGGCCGCCTTTCTGGTCGAGTCTGCCTGCGCAGCGGTGTCCACCCTCGGAATTGGAGGAGGCGGCACCAGCGCGGCCGTGAACTGTGCCGCCGCTCGATTCGGTACCGCCCCGAGCGACAGCGCTACGATGACGACGATCAGCGTGGCGGCACGTACCATCAGCACGACTCCTCCTTCGTTCAGCTTGCAGAACATCCGGCAGCCGATCGGGGCATGAAGGGTGCCGCGATCGATGGCTCCCGCGCTCCGCTAACTACCCGGTCCCGCCACGGCGGAGGGTTCGGCGACGGACGCGGAGTCGGGAAGACCGAAGGCCCGCGCGATCGCCGCGCCCATCTTCGCCATGGTGAGCTGCGGCTCGCTGTCCAGGATCCAGCGCTGATCCTGATTCTCCTTCGTAAAGACGCACGCCACGACGCGAGTGCGCAGGTAGAAGAGCGAGCACTCCGTGCGCGCGTCGTCCACTGCTCCCGTCTTGTGCGCGGCGCGCACGCCATCCAGGTAGCGCTGCAGGAGCGTGTTGTCGGTGTTGTGCTCGAGAATGTCGAGCATCGCCGAGTCAGCCACGGGGCTCACCGCCTTCCCCTGGGCCATCAGAGAAAAGAGCCGCACCATCTCGTTGGGCGTGGCCACACCGAGACCGTACTTCCTCGAGCTGTCCATGGCCACGCTCGAGATCCGCAGGAAGGTCTTCGAGTGCACCTTCGTGTGCTGCAAACCGAGCGACTCCATCTTCTCCCACACCCGCCGGATGATGATCCTGTCGAGGAGCAGGTTCGTGGCCGTATTGTCACTCTCGGTGGACATGAGCCACGCCGCGTCGTGCACCGTGACGATGGAACCGTCGTGCAGGAACTGCATCACGCCCGAGCCGGGCACCTTGTCGATGCCAAGGATGGTGAGCGGATCGTCGAGCGAGATCTTCCCCTGCTCCACGAGGTCGTAGAGCGTGACGAGAATCGGAACCTTGATCAGGCTCGCCGTGGGGAAGGTCTCGTCGCCACGGAGGGAGAGCTCCTCGCCGGTGTCCAGGTCGCGGATGCTGTAACCCACCACGCCATGGTGCGCCGCCGCGATCCGCCCCAGCGTGGCGCGCAGGGCCGCGGTATCGGAGGAAGCGCTCGCCGCGCCGGGCCTCGCCTGTGCGGTGGCGCAGCCCGGGAGAACTAGAAGGAGGGGAAGCGCCAGCCGCGCGGTGAAAGAACGAACCGCGCGCCAGGAGCTACTCATCCGCGAAGGCGTCTGCCTTCCGGGTCTTCACCAGCTCGCGCTCACCGGACGTGGTGTCGTACACCGCCAGTACCTTGATGCTCTCACCCGAGTAGGCGTCGAAGGACTTGGCCGATCCCTTCCTGATCCGGATCTCGTGACCATCCTCGAAGCGGAGGATGACGTAGGGGTACTCCGTGTTCTCGTAACGCTTGCGCAGCTTCTTCGGTGGAGTAGGCATGACCTTGGCGTAAGAGGTATGGGGGTAGGTGGTTGCCAAGTTAGTGAGCAACACTTTCCCGGGCAACGGCGGGGTCAGGTCTTGAATTTCCAGTCCGACGGGCAGCTGCCCGTCGGACTGGAAATTCAAGACCTGACCCCGCCTCACGTCACCACGCCCTTGGCCATGAAGCCGCGCCAGGCGCCGGTATCCACGATCTCGTGCATGGCGGCCACCGCCAGCTCCAGCTCGTCGTCGCTGGTGTAGAAGTGCGGCGCGATCCTGATTCCAGCCTCCGGGCGGTAGTCCACGAGAATGTCGCGGGCGAGGAGAGCACGTGAGACTTCATAGCCGTGCGGGACGTCGAACGCCACGGTCCCGCCACGCCGCTCCGGATCGCGCGGCGCATGCACGGGGAAGCCGCTTTCATCCGCCAGCTCGATGAGCCGCGCAGTCTGCCGCACACTCTTGGCGCGGATGGCCTGTACACCGGCCTCGCGCACGATCCTCGGCCCCTCGATCGCCGCGAACAGCGCGGGGATGGCGGGAGTGCCGTTGAGCCAGCGCCAGGCGCCGTGTGCGTAGTCCATCTCCTCTTCGAACGCGAAGGGCCGCGCGTGCGCCTGCCAACCGGTGAACGCCGGCTTCAACTCGTCGCGAACCCGGGGCGACGCGTAGAGAAACGCACCGCCGGGTCCACCGCACAGCCACTTCAGCACGCCTCCCGACAGGAAGTCCACGCCGCTCTCCTTCACGTCCACCGGGATCACGCCCACCGAATGGAATGCGTCGAGCGCTACGAGCGCACCCACCTCGTGCGCGCGGCGGCAGATGGCCTCGGCGTCCAGCACGTACGCGGAGCGAAAGAGGACGTGCGACACGGCAACGAGCCGTGTGTGCTCGTCGATCGCGTCGAGCAGGCGTCCAATGTCGACCGCTTCGCTCGATCCATCGTCGCCAGGCACCACCACGATGCGAGCGCCGAGCCGGGTGGCGAGCGCGTCGTACACGTAGCGCACCGACGGGAAGTCGAGACCGGTCATGACTATCTTGTCGCGCGGCGGATCGTAACGGAGCGATGACAGCACGGCCGCCTGCGCGGTGGTGACGTTGGGAATCATGGCGACCTCCCCCACGCCCGCACCGATGAGCGGAGCGATCTCGTCACCCACTCGCACGGGCATCTCCCACCACCCCTCTCCCCACGCCCGCACGCCGCGCTCGGCCCACTGCTCGGCGTATTCGGCCAGCCGATCGGGCACCGCGCGCGGCATCGCTCCGAGCGAGTTCGAGACGAGGTATGTGGTGCGCTCGAGGATCGGGAACTCGGCTCGGAATCGAAGGAGACTGTCTGACATGCGGATACACGATGTGAGGGCTTTGCCGGACGACCCCTGGCATGGCAGGCTCGCGACACACGGAGAACGCTTGCGGTCGTTCAGGTTCCATCTTAGCGGCACTTCCGACCGACGCCAGTAGCAGGCAACGGTTGCACACATCCGAAGCAGTCGTCTCTATCGTGGTACCCTCCTTGCGCTCAGGAGGGAGCGCGAATGCAGCCTTGTCCGAGATCGAGACAGCCGGGGCGCTCGTGCTGTCCGTTGGCTCGACCCCTGATCGAGTGGAGGAGCGGCATGAAGAGGAGCTGGGCAGTCATGGCGGCACTGGCCGCGGCGTTCCTGGCGGGATCGCGCGCGAACGCGCAACTGACGCAATTGACGCGCGCGCCGGCGGAGGCAGTTCCCCAGACACACACATCACTAGAGCCGACCGGTCCGGCGTCGTTCGCCGAGCGCGGCCCCCTGATGAGCAGCACCGCCGTCGCGCCGCGGCTCGACGTCACGGGCGAATCGCAGGGTGCGCTCGCTGCGCCGCGCCGCCCCTTTGGCCTGAGCCAGACGCTCATGATCGTCGGCGGTGCAGCGTTCGTAGCCGGTGCGATCATCGGTGACGACGCGGGCACGGTGATGATGGTGGCGGGCGCTGGTGTGGGGCTATACGGCCTTTACCTTTATCTGCATGAGCCCTCCAAGAGCGTGGGCTCGCGCGCCATCGGAGTGGGTTACCGCTTACCCGTCAGTCCCTGAGTCTTCTCGTCCGCCATGTACGAGATCCCGAAAAAAACAGCTCTCGTACTTGGCGGCGGCGGCCTGAAGGGCTTCGCCCACATTGGCGTAGTGCGCGCGCTCGTCGAGCGGGGCATCACGCCGAGCGTGATCGCAGGTACCAGCATCGGCTCGATGATCGCCGCAGCGCACCTGAGCGGGATGAGCGTGGGCGAGATGGCAGACCGGGCGCTCTCGCTCAGGCGGCGCGACCTCTTCCGCATCAACCACATGGGGATGCTCCTCGAACGGATGCACTCCCCTTCTCTCTACCTCGAGGAGCCGCTCCGTGCCCTCTGCGAGAGCGTGAGCCCGCCTGGCACCTTCGAGGAGCTCGACACTCCGCTGCTCGTGAACACCGTGGACGTGGCGACTGGCACCCGTGTGGTGTGGGGTCTCCCCGGCCTCAGGGATGTTCCGGTGATCGATGCCGTGTACGCTTCGTGTGCGCTCCCCGGCTTCTTCCCGCCGGGCGACGTGGGCGGCCGGAAGTGCATCGACGGCGGCACGGTGGACAACCTGCCGGTAGCCATCGCCTCACTGGGGATGGACGCCATCATCGCCGTGGACGTGGGAACGACGGAGCTCGCCCGCCGTAACGACATTGCGACGCAGGGCTTCGCGACCATCTACATGCGCGCCGCGACGATCATGATGCACGCCCTGCAGGTGAGCGAGCTCTCCACGTGGCAGGGACCACCGATGCTCCTCGTCCGGCCGCCGGTGAGCCATCACCACTGGTTCAGCTTCGCGAACACCGCGCAGCTCATCG
>JBIQMO010000028.1:0-27910 GCA_044463245.1 Gemmatimonas aurantiaca | reverse complement strand
GTCGCGCGGCCTTCGCCTTCCAGATGGACGTGAGCAATCCGATGAGAAGCGATACCACCGCCTCGACGAGCCATACCGCGAGCCACCGTCCTTCGCTGCTCTGGCGCATGGCGAGGAGTCCTGCCCCTATGGCCGTCACTCCAATGACCGCCTGCCCCCATCCTGACACCGCGGTGAACGAGGAAGCGTTCTCCATGGTGCGTCTGATGAAGCGCAGGTCTTCCATTGCGCGCGCATGCAGCGCGGGCGGCGCCTCGTGCTCTTCGTGCTCTTCGAGGCGCAGAGTCCTGGGGGAATGCATGGAGGAGGATTATATCGGGGTGCGGGGCGCCTGTCAAGTACTTTGTTTAATAAAGCCGACGGGGTCAGGTCTTTAATTTCGAGCCGTAAGGGCAGTAGCCCTTACGGCTCGAAATTAAAGACCTGACCCCGCCCCTACACCACCGCCCTCGTGTTGCGTGTCGCGGCGGCGCTCCAGACCCCAAGGATCAGAACTATGATCCCGAAGATCACGCTGTTCCACATCCTGGCGGCGTTGGTGCTCGCATAACCGTAGACCCAGGGGGAGATGATCATCCAGATCCCGAGCAGAGCGTTGATCCAGCTCAGGCCGACGGCCGAGCGCGGAGAGAAGAAGCGGATAGCGGCGAAGACCGCTATGACGATTCCGACGATGATGCTGTTCCACGCGCTCCCACTCGTGTAGATGGCGCCGTATACCCAGGCGGAGATTATGATCCAGATTCCGGCCAGAAAGTTCAGCCCGCTGGCGACCTTTACCTGGCTGGTGTCTGTATTCGCTGTTCGCATTTCCACGTGAGCCTCCTCGACGTGGCGGGTGCTTGAAGTTCGGCTCAGGCACCGGCCGCTAGCCGGGTGAGCCCGCCACCGCTCGGCCGCGGCCTGCCCGATTCATATGAGGTGCATGGCACATGCCGCGACCATCTAAGGGTGTCTCTCCTCGGACTCGCGGCGGACGCTCACGTAGTCGCCGAGCGACGCCATGTCCGACGAGCGACGGCACGGTATCGCGAACGCGAAGACCGACCCCTCCTCGGGGAAATCCGCCCAGACTCGCCCACCCAGGGTTTCCACGGTCTCACGCACGATGCTGAGACCGAGCCCCGACCCATCCACCGCCGGAACGCTCTCGGCGTGCGCTCGGAAGAAGCGCTCGAAGAGATGACCGCGCAGTGAGGCTGGAACGCCAATCCCGTTGTCTCGAACCTCCACCACGACCTCGCTCGGGCGGTCGCTGTCGTTCAGCACCAGGTACCCGCCCACCTCCACGACGCGCCGCTCCTTCGCCGGGTCCGCATACTTGATGGCGTTCGAGAGGAGATTCATGAGGCAGAGCTCCACGGCTGCGGCGCTCACCTCCACGTCGGGGAGGTCGGGGGCGAGCCGGATCTCCACGCCGGCCGATTTCGCGGCGTCGCGCAGATGACGGCGCACTTCCGCGGCGGCGCTGCGGAGACGCACGTGGCGCTGCTGTCGCGCTTCGTCGCTCACGCGCGTGAGCTCGAGCAGATCCTCCAGCACGACGCGCATCGCGGTGGCGTTGCGCACTACGAGACTTCCGAGCTCGCGTCGCTTCGAGTCCGCGAGCTCGGGGATCTCGAGGAGTTGCGCGGCGCCCGAAATCGCGCCCATCCGATTGCGCAGCTCGTGGGTGAGTGCGCGATTGAAGGAGCGCAGGCGCTCCTCGCGCTCGCCCAGCCGCGCTTTCATGAGCTGAAGGTACTGCGTGGCGGTTGCCTGCTGGATCAGCGCGATGGCCTGAAAGAGCCGAAGCGCGACGGTCGCGATGTCGCTCCGCGAGCAGCCGTCCTCCTCGTCGCTCGCCACCTTGCCGAGAAACGCAAAGAGGATTCCGCCGAATATCTCGTACTCCTTGAGGATCTCGAACTCATCGAAGCCCTGGGCGTGGCGCAGCGCACCGATCTCGCGCGCCCTGGATATGACGTCGGTGTCCGCGCCCACCGCCCGCGTTGGATCCTCGATGAAGTCGGCCACTCCGTCGATCAGCCTCGGGGCATGGTCGAGCAGCTCGTCGGTGGGGAAAATGCGCTCGGGGCTGATCGAGACCCGCTCGCTGATGCGCTCGAGCCACCGCATAGTGAGCTCCGTTCTCGCCCCCCTCAGGCGCTCGGCCATGATGGAGGCCAACTGGCAATCGACCGATGAATCCATCTCCTACTCCCCGTTGGTGCGCGGCGCGAGGACTGCTTCGCTGACGGACCGTCCGAGCGACGAACCGTAGCTACACCGAAACGGGGTTGCGTCTCGCAGGCGCCTCGCTCATTCAGCGGCCGCGCGGCCGATGATTACCTCGGGACGGAAGCCGAGAAACAGGCCGGTTTCCACCACACCGGGACGGATACGCATGGTGCGCGCCAGTTCCTCCGGATCGTCGAGGCCGTGCTGGAAGCGCGCATCGATGATGTAGTGCCCTTCGTCGGTGACGAATGGCGACTCGCCGGTACCCTGCCTCAGTACCGCCTCTGCGCCCAGCGCGCGCAGTGCCGCTGCGTGTCCCGACCAGCCGAACCTGACGACTTCGATTGGTATCGCGTACCTGCTTCCCAGCCGATCCACGAGCTTGGTGGAGTCGCCGATGATCACCCAGCGCCGCGTTCGCGCCGCGACGATCTTCTCACGCAGGAGTGCACCGCCGCCGCCCTTGAGGACGCGCTGCAGCGGATCGATCTCGTCCGCGCCGTCGATGGTGATGTCTATCACCGGCGTGCGCTCGATGTCCGCGATCGGAATACCGCACTCGAGCCCGAGGCGGTGCGATGCGTTCGAGGTCGGCACACCGGTGATGTTCTCCACTTCGCCCGAACGTACGCGCCGCCCCAGTTCCTCTATCGCGATCGCCGCGGTCGACCCCGTGCCCAACCCCACCACCGCTCCGGAATTGACCAGCGCCGCTGCACTCCGGGCCGCGGCACGCTTCTCTCGCTGCACGAGATCCGTCATGGAATCCGCCATGCAGCGTCATCGCGCGCCACCAGTGCTCCGGCTACGCTCGGTCCCCACGACCCGGCGCGGTAGTTCGGGATCCCAGTGGGGATTCCCTCCTCCCACGCATCCACCACCGGGTCTATCACCTTCCATGCGACCTCCACCTGGTCGCCGCGCGCGAAGAGCGTGGCGTCGCCCTGCATCGCATCGAGAAGCAGAGTCTCGTACGCCGAGTGCGTGCTCTCGCCGAATGCCAACGGATACGAGAAGACCATGCGCACGGGTGTGAGCCGCGCCTCCACACCGGGCACCTTCACCTCGAAGCTCAGCGAGATCGCCTCGTCGGGCTGAATGCCGATCACGAGCACGTTGGGTTCGACCTCGTCATCAGCATCCACGGGAAAGAGAAGGTGCGGCGGCCGCCGGAACTGCACCGCGATTTCGGTCACCCGCTTGGCCATCCGCTTTCCGGAGCGCAGGAAGAAGGGCACTCCCTCCCACCTCCAGTTGTCGATCATGAGGCGAAGCGCGGCGTAGGTCGGCACGCGAGAATCGGACGCCACGCCCGGTTCCTCACGGTAGCCCGGGACGTTCGCGCCATCCACTACGCCGGGGCCGTACTGTCCCACCACCGACGCGGTTCGCGCTTCCATCGGCGTCATCGGCCGAACGGAGCGCAGCACCTTCACCTTCTCGTCGCGCACCATGTCCGCCTCGAAGGAGCTGGGCGGCTCCATGGTGGTGAGCGAGAGCAGTTGGAGAAGGTGATTCTGGAACATGTCTCGCAGCACGCCCGCCTCCTCGTAGTACGAGGCGCGGTGTTCCACTCCCACCGTCTCGGCGGCGGTGATCTGGATCTGCTGCACGTGCTCGCGATTCCAGATCGGCTCGAAGATCGAGTTCGCGAAGCGAAGGACCAGGAGATTCTGAACCGTCTCCTTCCCCAGGTAGTGGTCTATCCGGTAGATCTGCCGCTCCGAGAAGATGCCGCGCACGAGCGCGTTGAGCTGGCGCGCGCTCTCGAGGTCGTGACCGAAGGGCTTCTCGATGATGAGGCGCACCCACTTCGACATCGCCTCGCTGGCGCGCGGCGCAAGCCCGCTCGATGAGAGGTGCTCGAGCACGGCCGGGTACAGGCTGGGCGGAATGGCGAAGTAGAAGAGCCGCCCGCGCTCCGCCACGGCGTCGCCCTCGATGGCCGCGAGGCACTCGGAGATTCGCGTGTAGGTCTCGGCATCGAGCAGGTCGCCCGATACGAAGTGGAGCTTCTCCAGGAACTTCTCGCGGACGGCCTCCCTGGTCTCGCCGGTCTCCTTCGACTTCCGGATGGCGTCGTTCATGTTCCGCCGGAACTTCTCGTCGTCGATCCCTTCGCGACTGACGCCGATCGCGGCAAAGGCCGGGTCGAGAAGACCGTCCATAGCCAGGTGGGCGAGCGCGGGCATCAGCTTCCGGCTGGTCAGGTCACCCGACGCTCCCATGATTATCACGGTGCACGGCCCCGCGCCGCGCAACTGCTTCTGCACCGGCCGCCTCCGCCCCATCTCGTAGCCGGCCGTGAGAATACTGCTGCTCATTGAACCTGCTCCTCCTTCTTCACCGCGTGGCCGCCGAACTCGTGACGCAGCGCGGCGATGACTTTGGCGCCGAAGGACTCGTCCTGCCGCGAGCGGAGACGCGCGAGCAGGGAGAGCGTGATCACCGGAGCCGGGACGTCGATGTCGATCGCCTCCTGCACAGTCCAGCGTCCTTCACCCGAATCCGCGACGTAGCCACGCAGATCCGCCAGCCCGGGATCGCTTGCGAAGGCACGCTCGGCCAGCTCGTTGAGCCATGAGCGGACGACGCTCCCATGATTCCATACCGCGGCCACCTGGTGCAGGTCGACGTCGAAGTGCTTCGACGCGTGCAGGATCTCGTATCCCTCGGCATAGGCCTGAAGCATCCCGTACTCGATCCCGTTGTGCACCATCTTGACGTAGTGCCCCGCGCCGGTGGGGCCGACGTGCGCGTACCCGTCATCGGGCGCGAGCGCGAGGAAGATGGGCTCGCAGCGCTTCACGGCTTCGCTCTCACCACCGACCATGAGACAGTAGCCGTTCTCGAGCCCCCAGATGCCGCCGCTCGTCCCGCAGTCCACGAACTCGATACCCTTCGAGCGCAGATCCTCGCCGCGTCGAAGGGTATCGTGGAAGTTCGAGTTACCGCCGTCTACGATCACGTCGCCTCTGGCGAGGTGCGGAAGGAGCGCGGCAATGGTGTCGTCTACCGGCTTCCCCGCCGGTACCATGAGCCATACCACGCGCGGCGCGGGGAGCTCGGCGCAGAGGGTGGCGAGATCACTCGCGCCGATCGCCTTCGCCTTCGCGCTCCCTTTCCCCTCCGCGCTCACTCGCTCTATCGCCCCGGGGTCACGGTCGTAGCCCACCACTTCGTGTCCGGCCCGCAGGAGCCGGAGTGTCATGTTGCCGCCCATCCTCCCCAGACCGATCATCCCGAGTCGCATCACACTCTCCTGTCGTTTCGTTCACCGGGGCCGCCAGGTCAGCGGCCGAGCATCTCCATGGCCTTCTTCACCGCGTGCTCCGGAGTGAGGCCGAATTCCTGGTAGAGCCGCTGATACGGTGCCGACGCGCCGAAGTGGTCGAGGCCGATCACGACACCTTCGTCGCCCACGACGCGGTACCAGGGCATCGTCGCCGCGGCTTCCATGGCGACGCGCTTCTTCACTTCGGGCGGGAGCACGCTGTCGCGATATTCGCGCGGTTGCGACTCGAAGCGCTCGATGCTCGGCATGCTCACCACGCGCGCGCGGATGCCACGCCCGGCGAGCTGCTCCCGCGCCTCGAGCACGATGTGTACCTCCGAGCCGCTCGCGATGAGCACGACCTCCGGCTTCCCTCCCTCGGCGTCGGCCAGGATGTAGCCGCCCCTGGCGAGCCCGCTCGCTGGCGCGAGCTTCGACCGATCGAGCGTGGGGACGTTCTGCCTGGTGAGCACCAGCGCCACGGGCGCATCGGTCATCTCGATCGCGGCGGCCCACGCCTCGGCCGTCTCGTTCGCGTCTGCCGGACGGAATACCGTGAAGCCCGGGATGGCGCGAAGAGCCGCGAGCTGCTCGATCGGCTGGTGCGTGGGGCCGTCCTCGCCTAGCCCGATCGAGTCGTGCGTGAAGACGTAGATCACGTGCTGCTTCATGAGCGCGGCGAGCCGCATCGGCGGCCGCATGTAATCGGAGAAGATCAGGAAGGTGCCGCCGTAGGGTATGACCCCGCCGTGCAGCACCATCCCGTTCATCACCGCGCCCATGGCGTGCTCGCGGATGCCGAAGTGCATGTTTCGGCCGCGGTAGTTCGTCCGTTCGAAGGCACCGCTGTCGTCCAGCAGCGTCTTCGTGGACGGCGCCAGGTCCGCTGCGCCACCCATCATCTCGGGGATGCGCGCGGCGAACGCATTCAGCACCTTCGACGATGCGGCCCGGGTAGCCACCCCCTTGGTGCTCACCTCGAAGCTCGGCATCGCGCTCCGCCAGTCGGCGGGGAGCTCGCGGCGCAGCCGGCGATCCAGCTCGCGCGCCTCCGTCGGGTGTTTCGCGGCGTACGCCTTCAGACGCGCCTCGTACGCCTCGCGCAGCTCCTTCCCGCGCGCGCCAGCGTCGCGCCACACGCGCAGCGCTTCGTCCGGGACGTAGAACTGCTCGTCCGGCCGCGGCCAGGCGAGGTTCTCCTTGGTGAGCTGCACCTCGTGCTCGCCGAGGGGTGCGCCGTGCGACTCCGCCGTATCGTGCTTGTTCGGGCTGCCGAAGGCGATGTGGCTGCGTACGATG
Organism: Gemmatimonas aurantiaca; assembly: GCA_044463245.1. Lineage (GTDB taxonomy): Bacteria > Gemmatimonadota > Gemmatimonadetes > Gemmatimonadales > Gemmatimonadaceae > JADGGM01. The sequence goes on along the minus strand of JBIQMO010000028.1, from coordinate 21,117 downwards.
ATGAGCGACGGACGGTCGGTGACCGACTGCGCCTGCGCGATCGCCTTGTCGAGCGCCTCGAGGTCGTTGGCGTCCGCCACCCGCTGCACGTGCCAGCCGTAGGCAGTGAAGCGCCCCGCGGCATCGTCGCTGTACGAGAGGTCGGTGCTCCCCTCGATGGTGATGTGGTTGTCGTCGTAGAAGCCTATGAGCTTGCCGAGTCCGAGATGCCCGGCGAGTGATGCGGCCTCGTGCGAGACACCCTCCATAAGGTCGCCATCGCTGGATATGAAGTACGTGCGGTGGTCGATCAGCGCCGGCTCGCCCTCGCGGTTGAACTCGGCCGCGAGGTGTGCCTCCGCGATCGCCATCCCCACGGCGTTCCCGATCCCCTGACCGAGCGGCCCCGTGGTCACTTCGACACCGGGGGTGTGGCCGAATTCCGGGTGACCCGGAGTCGCGCTCCCCCACTGGCGGAACTGCTCGACCTGCTCGAGCGGAAGGTCGTAGCCGGTGAGGTAGAGGACGCTGTAGAGCAGCATCGAGGCATGACCTGCGGAGAGGATGAACCGGTCGCGCCCGGGCCACTTCGGGTGCTTCGGGTCGTAGCGCAGGTGGCGCGTCCAGAGGACGTACGCCAGGGGTGCCAGCGCCATCGGGGTGCCCGGGTGGCCGGAGTCCGCCTTCTGTACCGCATCCATCGAGAGCGTGCGGACGGCGTTTATGCACAGCTCGTCGAGCTCTGTTCCAGCGAGCGTTGTCACTTCTTCCATCGCAGCCTGCTCCGAGTGTTCAGTGTTCTCTACGGCGCGTTCACGCCGCTGTCGTTTGCGGGAGGATCTTCCCAGGCGGCCACCGCCGCGCCGATCAACCCGACGTGCTCGTTCACTACCACGTTCACCGGGATCCGCCGGAGGAGCTCGCCCATGCGCCCCTTGTCGCGAAACGCCGTGATGAAAATACCATCGCGCAACCTGGTCGCCATCGCCCTCGCGATGCCACCCACCAGGTAGACGCCGCCGGTCGCGAGCAGGTGGAGCGCGAGGTTTCCTGCCTGCGCGCCGTACGCGGCGATGAACATGTCGATCGCCGCGGCGCAGAGCGGATCACTCCCCTCGAGGGCGAAGCGCGTGATTGCTACCGGGCCCTCCGCCTCCAGGGCAGCGGCCACCGCGGCGTTCTCGCGTGCGCCATCCGCGGCGGCGAGGAAGCGGTAGATGTTCTCGATCCCCGGCCCCGAGACAACTCTCTCGTCCGAGACGTGCTCATGGTCTGGCGCGAGCGCGGTGCGCAGCGCCCACTCCCGTTCCGTTTGCGGCGCGAAGGTAGCGTGTCCCCCCTCGGAGGCGAAGGCGCGGTAGCGCGTCCCATCCCACGCGAGAAAGGCCTGGCCGAGTCCCGTCCCCGCCCCGATCAGTGCGATCACACCGCGCGGTACCGGCGTCGCATCCTGCAGCGGGACGAGGTCGGCGGGAAGCATTCGCGGGACGCCATATGCCATCGCGTGCAGGTCGTTGATCACGGAGGTAGCAGCTATCCCCGTTTCGCTGGCGATCGCTCGCGCGCTCACCTTCCAGGGGAGGTTGGGCGTCACGCAATCGCCATCGGTCACCGGGCACGCCACGCCGAACACCGCTCGCTCGAAGTGCTCGCTCCCGCGCCGGATGAAGTCCAGCACGATGGGAGCGAGCGCCGGGTAGCTACGGCTCACGTACTCCTGGTAGCGACCCACGTGCACCGTGGAGCCATCCACATCCACCACGGCGATCCGGGCGTGAGTTCCGCCAACGTCTCCGGCGAGCACCCTCACGCCGGTACCACGCGGAGGAGCGATGCCGCGTCGCCGTCGACGATCCAGACCCCGCGAAGCGCGAACTGCACCGGGAGCGTATACGGATCGAAGCTCCCCTCCAGAGCGTGGGCGACCGCAGCGGCCTTGTTGGACCCGGAGGCGAAGACTCCGACGTGCCTGGCGGCTGCAATCACCGGCGGCGTGATGGTGAGCCGGCCGCCAGGCGGGACTGGGCTCGTGGAGGGGAGGACGCGCCGCTCGCGCTCTCGCAGCTCCGGCGCTCCGGGGAAGAGCGACGCCGTGTGGCCGTCGGCGCCGATGCCGAGGAGGATGATGTCGAGCGTGGCCGGAAGTACGCTCTCGTACTCGCGGGCGGCGCTGTCGGCATCCTCGCGCTCACCGGGCATGCGGTGCACCTGGGCCGACTCGATCGGCACGCGAGCGAGAAGCGCGTCATACGCCATGTGATAGTTGCTCGACGGGTCGTCGGGCGGAACGCGGCGCTCGTCGCCGAAGTAGATGTCGAGTAGCGTCCACGGAACGTCCACGTAGCGATCGGCGAGATGCTGGTAGATCGTGCGTGGCGTCTCCCCGCCAGCGAGCGCTATGGAGCAGCGTTGCCGCTGCGCGAGCACCGCGGCTATGTTGTCCGCGACCCAGGCCGCCGCCGCGTGCACGAACTCCGCGCCGTGGCGCACCACCACTCGCTCAGGGCGCATGTCTCCGGTCGTCACGGACCTCCTCTCCTCGTGAGTGCTCACTTCTCCCCCTGCTCCTCCTCGTTGCGCCGCCTCCACTCCTTCTCGCGCTCGTCCTGTAGATGCAGGCCCATGGTCTGTATGTCCAGCGCTGCCTCCAATTCCTGGCTCGTGGGATCGCCTATCTCACCCGACTGCACGAGATGGTGAATCACGCGCCGCTCCGCCTCGAGTACCTCCGAGCGCGCCCTCCTCAGCTCCCGGTGTGCATCCACGTCCTCCGCACTCACTGGCGTGAGCGAGCGTCGCAACTGGCGCGCCTGCCGCCTGGTGATCTCGCCTTCTACGAGCATCCTCCGGATATGCCGCTTCGCCGCGCTCACCGCCGCCCGGCGCGCAACGAGGCGCTCGCGCCGCTGCGAGGTTGGGTCGGCCATCCCGAGCGCGCGCACGAGCGGACGGAGCGTGAGGCCCTGCAGCACGAGCGTGGCGAAGATGACCCCGAAGGCCAGTAAGATCAGCTCTGCGCGCGCGGGGAACGGCGCTCCGCTCGCGGTCGTGAGCGGGAGCGAGAGTGCGACGGCGAGCGACACCACACCACGCATCCCGGCCCAACCCAGGATCGCGAGCCCGGCAACGGAGGGGATGCCGTGATCGCCGCGACCGGGGAGGACGAGGCGCAGGATGAGCGGGACGATGAACATCCACGCGAGCCGCACCCAGATCACCACCGCGCTCACGAGAGCTGCCGCTCGAAGTGTACCGGCCGGCATTCCGGCCGCCGCGATCTCACCTATCTGGAGGCCCACGAGGATGAACACCGCACCGTTGATGATGAAGATCAGCGTCTGCCACACGCTCCGGCTCACCAGCCGCGCCGACGCATCACCGGGCACCGACGTCCGCCGCTGCAGGAAGAAACCCACCGTCACCGTGGCCAGCACGCCAGAAGCACCCACCCGGTCCGCCAGGAGGTAGGCGAGGTAGGGAGAGAGGAGCGCGGTGGCAGTCTCGAGCACCTCGTCCTGCAGAGTGCACAGCGCGAGCCCCGTCGCCCACCCCACGGCCAGCCCCGAACCGATCCCTACCGATCCCGCGAAGACGAAGCGCGCGCCGGCCTCGTTCCAGGAGAAGTAGCCGGTCGTCACAGCGGTCACCGCCACCTGGTAGGCAACGAGAGCGGTAGCGTCGTTAACCAATCCCTCTCCCTCGAGGATGGTGACGAGCCGATTGGGCATTCCGAGAAGTCGTGCCACGCTCGTGGCTGCGACGGGGTCGGGCGGCGCCACTATGGCGCCGAGTGCCAGCGCTGCCGCGAGCGGAATCTCCGGTGCTACCGCGTGAACCACGAAGCCCACGGCGGCCATGGTGGCGAGCACCAACCCCACCGCCAACAGGGCGATCGGGCGCAGGTTGGCCCGGAAGGGACCGAAGGGGATGTCGAGCGCTGCCGAGGCGAGGAGCGGAGGGAGGAATACGAAGAAGACGATGTCGGGGTCGAGAACGACGTTCGGCAGTGCCGGAATGAAGCGCGACGCCAATCCGAGCAGGAGCCCGGCGACGACGAAGATCACTGGCGTCGGTGTGGCGATCCCCTTGCCGAGGCGGGCCAGCGCGACCGCCACGACCAGGAGGCCGACCACCACCTCTGCCGTACTCATCTGCGCTGCGATCCGGCCACGCGGCGCCCTTCCGCTCGCCGGCTTTCCGTCTCAGATTGTGGAACTCGGGTCCATATTATGGGAGTCACGCCGCCCGGCCGGTATGGCGCGCGATCCGCTGTCAGTGCTAACTTCCTCAGCCACGTCACACCCACTCTCCAATCCGCAATGACAACTCGATATCGCATCCTAGTGACCGATGACATCGATCGCGAGGGTATAGACCTGCTCGCGAGCGAGCCCGGCCTGCAGGTGGACTCCGTACCCACGCTGCCGAGCGCCGAGCTCATCGAGAAGATCGGCGACTACGATGCGCTCATCGGCCGCAGCGCCACACGAATCTCCGAGGACCTCCTCCGGCGTGCCGGCCGGCTCCGCGTCATCGGCCGCGCGGGCGTCGGTATCGACAACATCGCGCTCGGCGCGGCCACCGAGCTCGGCGTGGCGGTGATCAACGCCCCGGCAGGAAATACCGTCGCGGTCGCGGAGCTCGTCTTCGGCGGGCTCATCTCCCTCCTCCGCCACCTCCCGGCAGCGGACAGCTCGATGCATGCCGGCCGCTGGGATCGCAGCCTCCTGCTGGGACGCGAGCTGAGGGGACGGACGCTCGGTATCGTCGGTGTTGGGCGCATCGGCGGCGAAGTCGCGAAGCGGGCACGGGCATTCGGGATGACGGTGGTCGGATACGACCCCTACGTCAGTGAAGACCGTTTCACCACGCTCAAGGTTCAGCGCGCCGGTACCCTCGAGGAGCTCGTCTCGGCGGCCGACATACTCACCGTGCATACCCCGCTGAACGAGGAGACCAAGGGAATGATCGGCCGCCGGGAGCTCGCGCGGCTACCGGGCGGCGCAGTGGTGTGCAACCTCGCGCGCGGCGGGATTGTGGAGGAGGCGGCGCTGATAGATGCGCTCAGGTCCGGGGCGCTCCAGGGCGCGGTGGTGGACGTCTACGAGGCCGAGCCGCTCTCGCCCGATCACCCGCTTCGTACCATGCCGAACGTGATGCTCACGCCGCACATCGGGGCATCCACCGCCGAGGCGCAGCGCAACGTAGCGGTGGACGTGTGCCTCGCGGTGCGCGACGCGCTCCTTGCGGGCGAGCTCTCCCGCTCGCTCAACGTGGCGTCGGTGAACGGGCTTCGTTGGGACGAGGTCCAGCCGGCGCTGCTCGTGGCGCGCCGTGCCGCCGCCATCGCCCGTGCGCTCCTCACCGATCGTGGAGTGCGCGCGCTCAGCCGCCTCACGCTCCGCTGTGGCTCGGCGCTGAGTGGCGGGAGTGGTGCGATCCTCTCCGCGGCCGCGATGGGCGCGCTCGAGGGCGTCCTGGACGTGGAGCGCCTCAACCTCATCAACGCGCGCTCCCTCGCGGAGTCGCATGGGCTCGAGCTGATGGTGGGCGAGTCGTCGCAGCTCGAGCATCCCAGCGCGCTGGAGGTGGGGTTGGGCGGCGGCGTGCAGGGGATCGCCGTTTCGGGTGTGGCGGCCCCCGGCTCCTCGCCTCGCATCACGCGGATCGGCGACTTCCACATCGAGATCACGCCGCGCCGCTCGCTGGTCATTCTCACGAATCACGACGTACCTGGTGTGATCGGCCGGGTGGGAACGGTGCTCGGGGGCGCCGGCGTGAACATCGCCGAGTACCACCAGGCGAGGCTGCTCCAGGGCGGCGAGGCACTGGCGGCGATCTCGGTGGACCACGATATCGGCGAGCCGCTGCGCAAGCAGCTACTCGAGCTACCCGACGTGCTCTCCGCCACCTTCGTGCACTTCTGCGACTCATGATCGTCCGGCCGCGACGCTCGCACCGGGGCGTTCGCCGATGAGCACCGTTGCCAGCTGCGACGAGTCGGTCCGCCTGGCATTCGCGCGCGACGCTTCGGGGCTCGAGCTCCTTCCCGAGTCGGTGGCGCGGCCCCGGTCAGCCGAAGAGGTGGCGGAGATCCTTCGTGCCGCGTCCGCGTCGCGCACGCCTGTGACGGCCGCTGGTGGACAATCGAGCACCACCGCGGCATCCATCACCGACCGCGGAATTCTCCTCTCGCTTCGCGCGCTCGACCGCGTCATCGAGATCGACCCGAAGGCGCGCACAGTTCGCGTGCAGCCCGGTGCGCTCGTGGCGGATGTCCGGCGCGCGGCCGCGGAACATGGGCTGCTCTTCGCACCCGATCCTACCAGCGAGGAGGAGGCGACGATCGGCGGCGCGCTCGCGTGCAATGCATCTGGAGCGCGGTCGCTGCGTTACGGAACCACGCGCGACCACGCTCTCTCGCTCCGCGTGGCACTCGCGAATGGTGAAGTCATCGAGCTGCATCGAGCGCGGCTGGAGAAGAACACGGTGGGTTACGCCATGGCTCAGCAACCCATCGACTGGTTCATCGGGAGCGAGGGAACGCTCGGCGTGATCGTCGAAGCCGAATTCGCGCTCCTTCCGCTCCCCGAATCGGTAACCGGGCTCGCGATCCCGTTCGAGAGCGAGGCGGACGCACTGGCGTTCGTGGTCGCCGCGCGCGAGTCGAGTGAGGTGAGCCCCCGCTGCCTCGAGTACTTCGACCATGGTGCGGTGGAGATCGTGCGTGATGCCTCGAGCAATACCGACTGGAAGCTGGGCGGGATCGGTTCGGCGCTGGTGTATGGCGAGGAGGCCGGGCGCGCCGACGAGACGGCGCTCGAGCGGTGGGTGGAGCTGGCGGAGCGCCACGGCGCTCGCGTGGGCGATGCGCGCGTCTTCGAAAGTGAAGCCGAGCTGCGCGAGGCACGTCGCCTGCGCCACGCGGTACCCGCGAGCATGAACGAGCGCGGGTCCGCGTTCCGCACGAGTGGCGGCCGCAAGGTCTCCACCGACTGGGCGGTTCCGTTCCGCGCGCTGCACGACGCGATCGTCGCCGCACGCGCCGCGGCCGGCAGGCAGAAGATCGCGCAGCCAGTCATCTACGGGCACGCTGGGAATGGACATCCCCACGAGAACTTCATCGCTCGCAACCCGGATGAGCTGGCGGCGGTGGAGCGCGCGGTGACCGAGACGCTCGGCCACGTTCTCGAGGCCGGTGGGACGGTTGCGGCGGAGCACGGAATCGGAAAGCTCAAGCGTCGCTGGCTCCCGCTCCAGATGAGCGAGCTGCAGATCCGCGCGATGCGCGCGCTCAAGGCGGAGCTCGACCCGTTCGGGATCCTCGCGCCGGGGAACGTCCTTCCATGAGCGCCTACGCCGCGGTAGTGCTCGACATGGATTCCACCATCGTTTCGGTGGAAGGGATCGACTGGCTCGCGAAGCGCCGCGAGCCCGGGGTAGCACGCGAGATCGCGTCGCTCACTTCGCGCGCCATGGATGGCGAGCTGGCGCTGGAGAAGATCTACGGGGAACGCCTAGCACTCATCCGTCCGGACGCAGGGGAGATAGAGGAGCTCGCGCTCCTGTATGAGACATCGATGGCGCCCGGTGCCGTGCAGGCAATCGCGCGTCTGCGCCAGGAGGGCGTGAAGCTCGCCATCGTGAGCGGCGGGATTCTCCAGGCCATCCTGCCCGCAGCACGGAGGCTCGGCTTCTCCGACGGCGAGGTGCACGCGGTCGAGTTGTACTTCGACTCCGAGGGACGGTACGCCGGCTTCGATGAGAAAGCGCCGCTCATCACTCAGCACGGCAAGGCGGATGTGGTGCGCGAGCTCGCCCTTCCCCGCCCGATTCTCGCAGCTGGTGACGGATCCACCGACGCAGCGCTCGCGCCGGTGGTAGACTCCTTTGCCGCGTTCACCGGCTTCGTGCGCCGTGAGCCGGTAGTCGCGGTCGCCGACCACGAGCTGCGCTCCTTCGACGAACTTCTCGAGCTGGTTCTCGCATGAAAATCCAACCCGGCTTCGGCCGATTCTTCCTCCCGGGCCCTACCGAAGTGCGCACCGAGGTGCTCTCGGGTATGCTCCGGCCCATGATCCCGCACCGGGGCGCCGAGTTCGAGGAGCTCTTCGCGCGTCTGCAGGATGGGCTCCGAATGGTGTTCCGGACCGCGCGCCCGGTGTTCGTCAGCAGCTCGTCGGCGACGGGGCTGATGGAAGCAGCGGTGCGCTGCGCACCGGCGGGGAGCGTGCTCTCGCTGGTAAATGGCGCGTTCTCCGCGCGCTTCGCGGAGATATCGGCCAGCTGCGGGCACGCGACGGACGTGGTAGAAGCACCGTGGGGCTCCACCGTGGAGCTCGACGAGGTGGAGCGCCGACTGGCGGCGAAGCGGTATGCGGCAGTCACCGTGGTGCACTCGGAGACTTCCACCGGAGCACTCACCGACGTGCGCGCGGTGGCTGAGATCGCGCACCGACACGGCGCGCTCTGCCTCGTGGACAGCGTCTCGGGAGTGGGGGGAGCACCGCTCCACGCCGATGAATGGGGTCTCGACTTCGTCCTCACCGGATCGCAGAAGGCTCTGGCGCTTCCACCCGGCCTGGCCTTCGGTGTGGCGTCGCCGGCCTACATGCGGGGCGCCTCCGAAGCGCCCGCGCGAGGCAAGTACTTCGATGTCGTGGAATTCGCCCGCTACGCGGAGCGTGACCAGACGCCCAACACACCTGCGATCTCGCTCCTGTACGCGCTCGAGGTGCAGCTCGCAGCCATCTCCGCGGAAGGGATCGAGCAACGGTGGGAGCGGCACGCCGCGATGGCTCTCCAATGCCGGGAGTGGGCGGACTCCTTCGCGGAGAGGCACGGTGTACGGCTCTCGCTCCTCGCGAGTGAGGGGAGTCGCTCCCCCACTGTTTCCGCCATCGTGCTCCCCGAATCGCTCCGGGGTCCCGAGGTGGTATCGGCCGTGGCCGAACGCGGCTTCACCATCGGTTCTGGGTACGGGAAGCTGAAGGATCGCACGGTAAGGATCGGCCACATGGGCGACCACGATCCGGATACGCTGCGCGCATGTCTGGCGGCTTGCAGCGAGGCAATAACGCGGCTCGTCCGGCAGCCGGCCTGACACTTCGGTCCGCACGTTCAATCTGTTTCGCTTCGAGGTTTCAGGTATGTGACCGAAGCGGCGGCAGCACGTCTTTGTTGTATGCCCGCCCCCACCCGAAGCAGCACGAACACGGATCGACCTGCAGCGGAACGACCGACGACGCCGGACGAGGGCACGGCGCTCGACGGAACTCTCGCCGCATCGCTCGAACGAGCGGCGCGCCTGGCGGCCACCGTCCTCCAGGCGCCCGCTGCGTTCGTCGCACTCGTCGGCTCCGATCGCCGCTGCTTCGGCGGCGGCACCGACCTCCCCGCCTGGTTCTTCCACGACCCGGGCGTACTGATACGCTCGGGTCTGGGACTCCGAATCGCCGATGCGAGAGGAGTCGTGAGCGTCACCGATGCGCGAGGTCGTTCCCCGGTGCGGCACAACGGGAGCTGGCACGAGGCGGAGATCGCCGAACGCCTGGGGATCGCGAGCTACATGGGTGCGCCGCTGCGAAGCGACGACGGAGAGACGCTCGGTGTATTCTGCGTGACCGACGTGATCCCGCGCGCCTGGGGTGCGCGCGAGGTCGCCATCCTCGGCGACCTCGCCGCGAGCGCGTCGACGGAGCTGTCGCTGCGTCATCGGATAATCCAGCGCGAGCGAGTCGAGCGACAGCTCCGCCACGCGTCGCGGCACGACCCGTTGACGGGGCTGCCCAACCGGAGCTTCTTCACCGAACGACTCTCACAGGCCGTCTCGAGGGCGCGTGGCGCGCAGGGTTACCTCTTCGCGCTGATCTTCCTCGACCTCGACCACTTCAAAGTGGTCAACGACAGCGTGGGGCACCATGCCGGCGATGAGCTCCTCGTCGCCGTGGCTCGCCGGCTGGAAGGATGCCTGCGTGGCGGGGACATGGTCGCGCGACTGGGCGGCGACGAGTTCGCGCTGCTCCTGGAGAGGGTCCAGGACGGGAACGACGCGGCGCACGTGGCCGAGCGGATCCAGGCCGCGCTCGCCGCGCCGGTGAACGTCGGCGGCTACGACCTCTTCACCACCGCGAGTCTGGGGATCGTGCTCAGCTCATCGGCACACGAGCAGCCCGAGCATCTCCTCCGCAGCGCCGACATGGCGATGTACCGCGCGAAGATGGGCGGCCGCGCGCGCTTCGAGATTTTCGACCCCGCGATGCACGCGGCCGCGCTGATCCGCCTGCAACTCGAGACCGATCTTCGCCGCGCAGTGGAGCGAAGGGAGTTCGAGCTGCACTATCAACCGGTGGTCGACCTGACATCGGGGACGATCAGCGGTGTCGAAGCGCTCGTCCGCTGGCGGCACCCACAGCGTGGGATGATCCAGCCGAACGCGTTCATCGCCGAGGCCGAAGAGACCGGGCTGATCATCCCGATCGGAATGTGGGTGTTAGAGGAAGCGTGCCGCCAGCTCAGGCAATGGGACGAGCTCCCCGCGCTGCACGCGAGTCGCGGAGCGGGCCCTCACGGCTCGGACGGCGGATCCGATACCGGGAAGAACGAACTGACCGTGGCAGTGAACGTGGCAGGTCGTCAGCTCGTCCACCCCGATCTGCGGCGCTCCGTCGAGCGGACGTTGGTCCAGGAAGGGGTGGATCCTTCGCGGCTCCGCCTGGAGATCACCGAGAGCGCGATCCTCGACAAGCCGGAGCCGGTGGTAAAGATGCTCCACGAGATAAGGGATCTCGGCGTCCAGATCTTCCTCGATGACTTCGGTACCGGCTACTCGTCGCTCAGCTATCTGCACCAGCTCCCGCTGAATGCGCTCAAGATCGACCGCGCCTTCGTGAGCCAGATCGAGAGCTCGGAGCGCTCGGCGCAGCTCGTTCACACGATCCTGCAAATGAGCTCGAACCTGGGGCTCGACGCGATCGCGGAAGGCGTCACGACCATGGAGCAGATGCGCCGGTTGCGGTCGCTGGGATGCAGGCACGCGCAGGGTTATCTCTTTTCCGCCCCGCTCGATGCCGAAGCGATGACCGCGATGCTCCGCTCGCGGCCAACCTGGTAACGGTCCGGCCAGCTAGGACTTCGCCGGCGCTTCCTCCTCGCGCAGCGGCGACTTGTCGCCCGCCTCGGGCGGATCCGTAGCGCGCCGCATGGGCGGATTCCCGTCCGCCTGCATGGCCTCCTCATCGTCGTCGTAACTGTGCAGCCTGCGCAGGTGCTGGAACTCCTCGCGCAGCTCCTCGAGCTGCTCGTCGGAGAGATCCTCCAGGTCTACCAGTCGCGTGCGCGCCGTGTGGACGGCCCGTATCAGCTCATCCAGCTTGAGGTGTATCGCTTCGGAGTCGCGGTTCTGGGTATTCTGGATGAGGAACACCATGAGGAAGGTCACGACCGTCGTGGCCGTGTTGATCACGAGCTGCCAGGTATCCGAGAAGCCGAAGACGGGCCCACTCACCGCCCAACCGACTATCAGCAATACCGCCAGCGCGAAGACCCACGGCGATCCGACCACGCGCGAGGTGGTCGCAGCGAACTTGCGAAACGCTTCCCGCATGCAATGCCTCCCGGCAGGCGTGGAGCCCCACCATCACCTTCGCCTCCTCTCCGCCGCGACCTGCCCATGATTCAGCAGAGCGACGAAGATGACTCCGCCGACGATGTTTCCCAGCACGGCCGGGATCACGAATCCACCCACCGCATTCCCCCACCCGGTCCCACCGATGGCCGCGAGGTAGAACACCTCCACCGCGCCTGCGATCGAATGACGGAATCCGAACGCACTTATAGGTGCGATCGTGAGCCATATGAGCACGATCTGCGCCAGTGTCCGCTCGGTCGCTTGCACCAGCCAGGCGGTGAGCGCGATCAGCCATCCGGCGAAGATCGCGAGGTAGAAGACGTGCCCGAAACCGCCGGATAGTGCATCGCGACTGATGTGCAGCAGGTGCGGGTCGAGCTCCGGGCGAAGCATCACCGTACGTGCGGCGAGCAGCGCGAACGCCAGTCCGCCCAGGAGATTCCCGAAAAGGACTATCGCCCAGAGGCGGAGCACACGCTCCAGCGTTCGCAGATCACGATCCTCGAGCAGCGGTATCACCGGCTCGAGGGTGTTCTCGGTGAAGAGCTGGTTACGCCCGATGATCACCAGGATGAAGCCGAGCGGATACGCGGCGGCCGCGCGGAGACCGGCGCGGAGTGGCGAGCCCATGCTGGCAGCGTAGGCGCTCGCCACGAAGCTCCATCCCATCAGGAGACCCGCGGCGAGCGACGACCAGAAGAGCGCGCCCGCCGACCTGCGCAGCTCCTCATCCGCCGTGTGGAGGACGTTCTCGTGAATCTCCCTGGCGGACAGGCGGGTGCCCGCTTCGGGTGTACGATCCTTCTTCTCCGGTTTTGCTGTCAGATTCTCACCGCGGCTGGGTCAGCGTCTCACGACCTCCGCCCGGCTCCATGCACTTCTCCGGCCAGTGGCTCCACGCTCGTACCTCGAGGCATCGTCGCACCGCGCACGGCCGTGGTGCGCGGCAGAACGAGGGTGAAGGTAGAGCCCCTTCCCACTTCGCTTCGCGCGGCGATGTCGCCCCCCATTCGCCGGGCGAGGTCGCGCGATATGGCCAGGCCGAGTCCCACGCCCTGCTGGCTCACGCTCGTGAGGTGGCGGTCCACCTGGACGAAGGGCTCGAAGATCCGCTCCAGCTTGGCGCTCTCTATGCCGCGACCCGTGTCGGCAACGCTGAGTGATACGGCGTCGCTCGAGCTCGTGCACGACACGGTGACGCTGCCGCCCGCGGCGGTGAACTTGATGGCGTTGGTGAGAAGATTGAGCAGTATCTGCCGTACGCGCTCGAAGTCGGCACGCACGCGCACGCCAGGCGGGCCCGCTTCGCACGAGTAGCGCACTCCACCCGCCGCCAGCTGCGGGCCCACTATCGGTTCGAGTCCGAGAAGGAGGTCGCGCACTTCGACATCGGTGGGTGCGAACTCGACCTGCCCCGCCTCGAGACGCGCGAAGTTGAGGATGTCGTTGATCAACGCGAGCAGGTAGCGCCCGTTCTTGCGGATGCGGTCGAGATCCTCGAGCTGCAAATCGGTGACGGGCCCCCGGATCCCCATGGCCAGGAGATCCACGTAACCGGAGATGGCGTTGAGGGGCGTGCGTAGCTCGTGGCTCATCGTGGCGAGGAAGTCGCTCTTCGCGGCGTTCGCCGCCTCTGCCTGGGCGCGAGCGTCCATGGCAGCGCTCCGCTCACTCTCGAGATCGTGGACGGCGCGCTGCAGAGCGCCGTTCGCCTTCTCCAGCTGTTCGGTCTGCGTCTCCATCGCGCTCGCCTGCTCCTGGAGGTGCTGCTGCTGCAGCTCCATCTCGAGTGCCTGCTCGTGCAACTGCTGATTCTGCAGCTCGAGCTCGAGCGACTGCTCCCGCAGCCTCTCGTTCTGCCTATCCAGCTCCCGCGCCGTGGCCTCACGCTCCTGCGCGTAGCGAGTGAGCAGCAGATTCGTGACCAGCGAGGCCGCCACGGCCATGATGGTGCCAGCCACGAGTATGAGCCGCACCTGCCGCGAGTACGCATCTTCCCGATCGAGACGTGCTTGAAGCACGGCAGTCTCGGTCTGCTCGAGATCATCCGTGATGCGCCGTGCCTCATCCATGAGGCGTCGGCCGCTGTCGGTGTTGACGACGGCGAGAGCCGAATCGAGCCCCTTCTCACGCCGAAGGGCAATGGTGCGGTCGAGCTCGTCGAATTTCGCTCTGGACACTCTAGCGAGGGTGTCGAGGCGCGCATGCTGCGGCTCGTCGTTGCGCATGAGCGTGTCCAGGAGGGCGAGATACCTGTCCACATCGTGCTCGGCGGCCTCGTAGGGGACGAGGTAGCCCTCATCCCCGGTGAGGAGGTAGCCGCGCTGGCCGGTCTCGCCATCGGCCATCCGCGAGAGAGTCAGCTCGAGCGTCCGGATGATCTTTCCCGATCTGTCCGCTCTCTGCTGGATCGCGTGTTGTCGAGACATTCCTGCGTACGCCAGCGCCGCGAAAACGAGGACCACGACGCTGCTGCCGACGGTTGCGTAGAAGCGCTGCAGCGCCGTCCACTGCACCAGCTTCACCGCCGCCTACCTCCCGCGCTCGACGCCTGGGAGCCGACATGCCTCACGAGAGTGCTCGATGGATCCGGGCCGCGCCGAATGTCGAAGGAAGCCGGCGCACCGAGGACGAGACGCGCTCCACCGGCTCCCCGCGCGAGCGAGGAGCCCTTCGGATGGATGAAGAGGCCGCTCGCGTCCACGGTATCTATCGCGACCGCTTCCGCGAGATCGCCCGCGTCGCGCAGCCGCGGCCCGCGGTGCGCTACCGCGTCGTCGTAGTCTATGGCGAGGTCGATCACCATCGGCTCCTCACCGGGAAGGACGAGCTTCCCCCCCATGACCAGAATGTTGTGCGCGCCGCCCTCGTTGCTCGCGAGCGACTCGTACGATGCCGGGTTCGCGTTCGCGTAACTCCCCGTGGCGATTGCATCCAGTACGCCCAGTATGGCGGCGGCGTTGAGCGTCCTGAGCTTCTGCTTCTCGGGATCGTCGGGAAGCGCTCCACTCTCGATGAGCACGGTGCTCGCACCCCACTTCTGCATGTTTTCGCCGAACGCGCGGGGGTTGAAGGTCTCATCGTACTTCGCCACCCGCCCCGGGATCTGCGACTGAAACATGTCGGCGAGCGTCGCCGCGACGAGACGGCCGCGGGTTCGCACATCGTTGTACGCCAGATCGGCGGAGAATGCGGGGACTTCGAGAGCGATCGCCGCCTGCTTTCCGTTGGGACCTACACGCGTCCGTGCGTTCTGATCGTGAAGGTTGAAGCCGAAGTCCGGCTGCAGCCTGTCGCGCTCGGCCTTGAGCGCACGGGCCTCGGGCGTCGAGAGCCGGCGCGCATCGCGATTGATGTCGACCGCGGCGGCGTTCCGCCGCTGGAAGAGCTGAGCACCGTCGGGATTGAGCATCGGGATGAAGACGATCGTGAGACCACTCTTCAGCCGGTCGCGCAGCGGGTCGCTCCCAGGCGCAGCCAGGAAGTCGAAGATGTCCGCCAGCGCCATAGTCGCGGTGGACTCGTCGCCGTGCATCTGCGACCACATGAGGACCTTGGTCTTCCCCTCGCCGAAGGTCACGGCTCGTATGGCACGGCCGTGCATCGACTTCCCGATCTCCTCCGTGCGCAGCACCGACGACTTCAGCGACGGAGCGACCACGCGCCAGAAGGCGTCGTGCGTGAAGCGGCGGTCGTCCAGGCCATCGACCCTGTGCTGCTTCGCGATGCGGAGCGCGTCGGCGAAGCTGGCCGTCGGATCGCTCGACTGGGGAGCTTGCTGGGAACGGAGGGGAGTGGCGGTGCCGGCGGCCAGGAGGGCGCCGGCCAGGAGCGAGGCCACGGCCGTGGGCCATGCCCGGGAGGGAGTCGGATGCACGTTCGAGGAAGTTGTTGGTTGTCCAGATCCGCCGGCTCGCGCGAGGCGGTGGTCCAGTGATGGCCTGTCATCGCAACATGGCCGCGAGTCCGGTGGTACGCCACCCCGCCCACTCTTGCGCGCGCGGCATTTACATTGTTGACGCACGGCGATCACTCCCGCTGCGCCGTATACCCCCCAGGCTCGAACTCTACCCACCGACCATCTCTTGCTCGACGCACTTCTGCTGGCGGCCACACTCGTCTCCGCGCCCGCCGATACTCAACTCGTCTACGACGGTCGCGCCGGAAGGCTCGACGTCGCCATCCCCCGCGTTGACACCTCGGTAGTCGTGGACGGCCGGCTCGACGAGGCCGTGTGGCAACGCGCAGCGCGACTCACGGGCTTCTCGCAGTACCGCCCCTCCGACGGCAGGCCGGCCGAGGAGAAAACCGAGGTCCTGGTGTGGTACGCCGCCGACGCCATCTACTTCGGCATCCGCGCCTCCGAGCCGCACGGAAACGTGCGCGCCACGCTCGCGGACCGAGACAACATCGACGCGGATGACAAGGTCCAAATTCTCCTGGACACCTACGATGACCACCGCCGTGCCCTGCTCTTCTCCGTCAACCCGCTGGGGGTGCAGGAGGACGGAGTGTGGAGCGACGGTTTCAGCGGCGGCGCGGGCGGCGCGTCGTCCGGAGGACGCTTCGACGCGTCGGTCGACCTCAACCCGGATTACGTGTACCAGTCGCGCGGCCACGTGCTCGACGATGGCTACGAAGTCGAGGTACGGATCCCCTTCAAGAGTCTCCGCTACCAGAGCGCGAATCCGCAGAACTGGGGGCTGCAGATCGTGCGCACCGTACAGCACTCCGGATACGAGGATACCTGGACGCCGGCCGTCCGCGCCAACGCGAGCTTCCTCATCCAATCGGGGACGCTGGTGGGGCTCAGCGAAATGCATCGCGGACTGGTCATGGATTTCACGCCGGAGTTCACCACGCGCCTCGATGGCTCTCCAACCGCGTCGGGATACGACTACAAGAGCGACGCAGACATCGGCGGCACGCTACGTTGGGGGATCACGCCCAACCTCACCGCGGTCGGCACGGCGCATCCGGATTTCTCGCAGGTCGAGGCGGACGTCGGTCAGGTGACCGCCAACGAGCGCTTCGCGCTCTTCTTCCCGGAGAAGCGCCCATTCTTCCTCGAGGCGCTCGAGCAGTACGACACCCCCAACCGGCTCATTTACACCCGCCGTATCACGCAGCCGGTGGCGGGCGCCAAGCTCACGGGGAAGATCGGCGCAACGAGCATCGCCTACCTCGGCGCGGTGGATGCCAGGAGCGATGCAACCGGGAGCAACCCGGTCTACAACGTGTTACGACTTCGCCGCGACCTGGGCCCCAGCTCCACGCTCGGGCTGGTGTACACCGACAGAGTGGAATCGAGCGACTACAATCGCGTGCTGGGGAGTGACGCGCGCCTCGTATGGGGGAAGGTCTGGTTCTCGCAGGTTCAGGTCGTGGGCTCGAGCACGCGGAGCGCGCGGAGCGCTGGGAGCGCGGGGAGCGCGAACAGCGGCGCTCTCTGGGACATCACCTTCGCCGACCGCACCGGCCGCGCGTACGGCAACCACTTCGAGCTCACGGGAATCAGCCCAGACTTCGTGGCCGCGAGCGGCTTCGTGAACCGCACGGGTGTGGTGACTGGGAGGTTGATGAACCGCTTCAGCTGGTACGGTGCCCCCGGCGCGCTGCTCGAGCAGCTCACCACCTTCGTCAGTGTGAGTCCTCTCTGGCGCTACGACGACTTCCTCGACGGCCGCGGGACGATCGAGACCCAGTACTCCAACAACTGGAACGCCACGCTTCGCGGCGGCTGGCAGGTGGAGCTCAGCGGTAGCAACCAGCAGCAGGTCTTCGAGCAGTCCGACTATCTGGGCTACAGCGTTCCCGGCCCCACCGACACGGTGGCGTTCGTGGTGCCGCACGGCCTGTACAATCTCTGGTCCGGGAGCTTCGAGGTCACCACGCCCAACCGTCCGCTCACCGCCAACGTGAGCGTGTCGTACGGTGCGTCGCCGATCTTCGCGGAGGCCGCCGAGGGGCGAGAGCTCTCCCTGGAGACGGAGCTCAACTGGCGACCCACCACCGCGCTGCGCCTCAACGCGCTCTGGACGCACACGACTCTCGACCGTGCCCGCGACGGGAGCCGCTTCGCTACCGCCGATATTCCCCGCCTGAAGATCGAGTACCAGCTCACTCGCTCGATTTTCGTGCGCTACATCGGCCAGTACTTCGCCCAGGAGCAGGCAGCGCCGCGCGATCCGCGGACGGGCCTGCCTCTTCTCGTGGACTCGGTTCTCGCGCCCGGCGCCGCCGGATCGACGATACGGGAGTTCACCACCGACGTGCTCTTCTCGTACAAGCCCACTCCGGGCACGGTGGTGCTCCTGGGCTACGGTGCGGCGCTTTCCGAGCCGCGCGCCTTCCGCTTCAGCGACCTGCATCGCGAGTCGGACGGCTTTTTCCTGAAGCTCAGCTACCTGTTCCGCATGTGAGCCGCGCCGGCGCCACGCATCTGTGTCGCGCCGGCACGCGCTGTTCCGCGCTGCGGCACCGCACTGGTCGATATCGCGCCCCCGAGGTTGTATGATTACGAAGTCAAACCCGTAACGATCGGTCGGCGCTACTCCGCGGCGACGCCGATCGCATCTCTCTAGGCGCAGGCCGCGGATGTACAAGTGGGTGCAGTATGCAGCAGAAGAAGTCGCGGACTCCGGGTAGCGGGTCCGCACGTCGTCGGGCGAAGAGCGCGGGTGCTCAGCCAGCGGATGTCGTCGCAGCACCGATGGAGCAGGTGACTGCCGTAGAGGAGCGGCTGGCGACATCTGATCGGAAGAGCGAGGACGCGATCAGAACCCGCGCTTACTACCTCTATCTCGAGCACGGTTCCCGATCAGGGCACGAGCTCGACGACTGGCTCCGTGCCGAGCGAGAGATCCGCCCGTAGTACGGTCATCTACGTCTCACCATTCTCCCCGGCCCTCCCGCGCGTACGTCGCACGGAGGGTCGCGGGATTCCCGCAGTAGCGCTGTAGGCAGCACGCACTCCCGGAGCCGCTGCAAGCGGCCGAACCGCCCTATCCAACTCGGAGTACAGCACGTGCGCACTTCAACGCTTCGCCCCTTCCTCGGCGGCATTGCCGCGCTCTGCGCGCTCGCCGCGCTCCCCGCAGCCGCGCCGCTCGCTGGCGCGGGCTCTCTCTCGATCGCCGCACAACAGAGCCCACAGCGCAAGGCGCTCTCGAAGTCGCGCCTGGCCGCGCTGGGACGCGAGGCGGTTGCCGACATCGACTCGCGCGCGCGCGCCACCCAGCAGATGATCGACCAGATCTTCAGTTACGGTGAGCTGGGATTCCAGGAGGTGGAGACATCGCGCTACCTCGTGAACCTGCTCAGGAGCAACGGCTTCGAGGTGCAGGAGGGCGTGGCGGGCATCCCCACCGCCTGGGTGGCCACGTGGGGGAGCGGCAAGCCCGTCATCGCGCTCGGCTCCGACATCGACGGCATCCCGCAGGCATCGCAGCGGCCGGGCGTCGCCTGTCACATGCCCATCGTGCCCGGCGCGCCCGGGCACGGCGAGGGTCACAACACCGGCCAGCCTGTGAACATCACTGCGGCGCTCGCGGTGAAGCGAATCATGGAGCGCGAGAAGCTCCCCGGCACCATCAAGATCTGGCCGGGCGTCGCGGAAGAGCAGCTCGGGAGCAAGGCATATCTGGTGCGGGCGGGTGTGTTCAAGGACGTGGACGTCGCCCTCTTCTCGCACGTGGGGAGCAACCTCGCGACATCGTGGGGTCCCGGCGGCGGCTCGGGGCTCGTCTCCGTTCTGTACTCGTTCGAAGGCTCGGCCGCGCACTCCGCGGGCGCGCCATGGCGCGGGCGGAGTGCGCTCGACGCAGTCGAGCTGATGAACGTGGGCTGGAATTATCGGCGTGAGCACCTGCGTCTGCAGCAGCGCTCGCACTACGTGATTCCCGACGGCGGCGACCAGCCCAACGTGGTCCCCACCACGGCCAGCGTCTGGTACTACTTCCGCGAGCTCACCTACCCGAAGATCAAGGAACTCTGGGCGGTGGGCGATTCGGTGGCGCGCGGCGCCGCGCTGATGACCGGCACGAAGCTCGTCGGCGAGCGCGTACTCGGCTCGGCATGGCCGCGCCACTTCAACAAACCGATCGCCGAGGCGATGCTGGCGAACATCGAGAAGGTCGGCCTCCCCGAGTGGAGCGCTGCCGATCAGCAGCTCGCCAAGGCGGTCCAGAAGGAGATGGGTGCCGAGGAACGCGGGCTCGCCACCGAGGTGGACACCACCGCCGCGCCGCGCGACACACCCAACATGGGCGGCGGCTCGGATGACATCGGTGACGTCAGCTGGAACGTCCCGACCATAACGCTCAACTATCCGTCGAACATACCCGGCCTCCCAGGACACCACTGGTCGAGTGCGATCGCATCGGCCACGCCCATCGCGCACAAGGGAGCCACCTCGGGTGCGAAGGCAATGGCGCTCACGATGCTCGACATCCTCGGCAAGCCCGCGCTCGTGGATAGTGCGTGGTCGTACTTCCGGAACGTGCAGACGAAGGAGACCAGGTACGAGCCGCTGATGCGGCCCAACGAGCAACCCGCCACCTTCCTGAACGCCGAGATCCTCGAGCGCTATCGTCCGGAGATGAAGAAGTACTACTTCGATCCTTCGCGCTATTCCACGTACATGGAGCAGCTCGGGATCAGCTATCCCACCGTTCCCGACTCCGCCGGCAAGTGCGGGCCGGTCATGTAGGATGGTTGCCATGGACGCCCCCACCGAGCGCCACACGCCGACGATCTTCGACATCCTGCGCGCGCGCGTCCGTGCCGCATCGGATGGTCAACTGGTGGTAGCCACCTCGCTCGGGGTGATTGGCCTCCTGACACTCGGCGTCCTCCGTCGCTGGCCGTGGGCGGGCGTGGCGCCCTGCGGCATCCTTCTCGGCGCGGGGATCTGGGGGATCCTCGATCGAAGCCGCGGAGCGACCACCATCCACGGCCGCACCGTGCCAGCGCGGCTGGTGAGTGCCCTTCGGGTCGCGGGCGGCTTGATCGGGCTCATCTCGCTGCTCGTGCTGCTCCTCGGCGCGTTCGGGTTGTGTCTCGGCACGTGGATCTCGTGAGAGTGCCGCGCGGCTGGTCCGGGTTCATCGTGGGGGCTGCCTCATCGCGTTCTAACTGCGCACGCGGAGAGCGCGGAGGGAACGGCGAGAGGACGCGGAGAACGGCCTGCGGGGGCTGGCATAGCGATCCCCGTCGGCTGCATCGCAAAGTCCGGGTTCCCTAAAAAGCAGGAACGCGGAGAACGCAGAGAACTGCAAAGAGAACGCAGAGGGTGCTGCACGGTCAGCTATTAGCCGCAAGCGGCCGGGAGAAAGAGGGGGAACTGCTCCCGCGCTTGGAGCCCTGCCCACCTGAGCAGGACTCCGACCGCGGGAGCGGTTCCCCAAAGACCCCTCGTTCGAGATCTCGCCTTACGGGTTTTCTCTGCGTTCTCTCGTTCTTCTCCGCGTTCTCTGCGCTCCTCTTAGAGGAGCTCCGACCCCGCGATG
>JBIQMO010000027.1:0-28730 GCA_044463245.1 Gemmatimonas aurantiaca | reverse complement strand
CCGAATCTACCCACACTTTTCCCCGAAGACCCGAAATTAAAGACCTGACCCCGTCTTGACGCACGACGACGCGGGGCACATACTCTCCCCATACTTGGTAAGGGGAAAGACATGACCGACCGACCGCTCGACCTGCTGCAGGGTACTCTCGATGTCCTCGTCCTCCGCACCCTCGCCTGGGGACCGATGCACGGCTACGCAGTCTCCCGCTGGATCCGCGACCGCACCGACGGCGTGATCGAGATCGAGGACGCGGCGCTCTACAAGGCGCTCCACCGCCTCGAGCGCTCCGGCGCGGTGGACGCCGAGTGGGGGGTCTCGGAGAACAACCGCCGCGCGCGCTACTACAAGCTCACGAGAGATGGACGGCGGCAGCTCCGCAGCGAGGAGTCCGCCTGGCACCGCTACGCCGAAGCCGTCGCCAAGGTACTGGCACCCGCATGACCCGGCCGCTCTTCCGCCTGCCCTGGCGCAACGCGCAACGCATCAGCGAGGACGTGGACGATGAGCTCCGCTTCCACATCGCCATGCGAGCGGAAGAGCTCCAATCGCGTGGGATCACCCACGAGGCCGCGATCGCCGAGGCGACCCGACAGTTCGGGGATCTCGAAGATGCGCGCCGCTACCTGCGTCGCATGGACGCAGAAACCGAGGCCGCACGGCGGAGGAGAGATTACATGGGCGAGCTGCGTCACGACATCGGCTACTCGCTGCGCAAGCTGCGCAGCGCGCCGGCATTCACCCTCACCGCGCTCCTCACGCTGGCGCTCGGGATCGGCGCCAACACGGCGATCTTCAGCGTGGTACACGGCGTCCTCATGAAGCCCCTCCCCTTCCCCGGCCCCGAGCAGCTCGTGCGGATCTGGTCGGGGAATCCGGAGGCGGGGATCCAGAAGTCGTCCGTATCCCCGGTGGACCTCGACGACTGGCGCGCGCAGCGCACCGCGTTCTCCGACATCGGTGGTTACTGGTACCAGAATGGAGGGAGCGGCGTCGACATGACCGGCGAGGGCGAGCCGCAGCGACTCTCCACGGCGTTCGTGGAGCCGGGCTTCTTCCCGACGCTCGGCGTGCAACCGCAGATCGGCCGGCTCCCGCGCGAAGACGAGATGCATCGCGGCGGCCCCGATAGAGTCACGGTGCTCTCGTACGCATTCTGGCGGCGTCAGTTCTCCGGCTCGCCGTCCGTCATCGGGCGGACGTTGACGCTCGATGGGCAGCCGTACGAAGTGCTCGGCGTCATGCCGCGCAGCTTCGCGTATCCCGACGATCAGGTGGACCTCTATATCCCCTACTCCACCATCCCCGACGAGGGGATCCCGCGTATCAGAGAGAATCACGTCCTGGACGTGGTCGCGCGGCTCAAGCCGGGATTCGGCATCGAGCGCGGCCGCGCCGAGATGCTGGCGATCACGCGACGCTTGAGCGAGCAGTATCCAGTGGACAGAGCGTGGACCGCGCCGTCGGTGGAGCCGCTCCGCGACGTGATCGTGGGGAAGGCGCGCACGGGATTGCTCGTCCTGCTCGGTGCGGTGGCTTTCGTTCTCCTGCTCGCGTGCGCGAACCTCGCGAGTCTGCTCCTTGCCAGGGCGACCGCGCGCGAGCGGGAGCTCGCGGTGCGATCCGCGCTCGGCGCCGGACGCGGACGACTCGTGAGGCAGCTACTGACGGAAAGCATCGTTCTCGCGATTGCGGGTGGCGCGCTCGGTGTACTCCTCGCCATTGCTGGAACGCGCGCACTCGTGATGCTCGGTTCCAGTCAGCTCCCGCGCGCGTCGGAGATCGGTCTCGACCCGGCGGTGCTCCTCTTCGCGCTCGCGCTCTCGATGGCGACCGGCCTGATCTTCGGACTCGTCCCCGCGCTGCGCGCGACTTCCTCCGATCTGCAGACCGCTCTGCGCGAGGGAGGGCGCGGGAGCAGCGGCTCGCGTGGGCAGCGGATGCGCGCGGGGCTGGTGGTAGGCGAGGTGGCCGTCGCCGTCATCCTCGTGGTCGGTGCCGGTCTGATGACGCGCAGCTTCCTGAGTCTTCTCGATGTGGACCTCGGCTTCCGCCCCGACCACGTGCTCGTCGTCAACTACTCCATAGGTGATGCACACCAGGGGACGCGGGCGCAGATGCGCGGCTACTACACCGATGTCCTCGACCGCGTGCGCGCCCTTCCCGGCGTGGTAGCAGTAGGTGCGACCAAGGCGCTCCCTTTCCGTGGGGGCGGCGAGCGGAACGACTTCGTACCCGAGGGGATGGTGCTCGGCTCCTCCGATGAAGCGCCCACCGCTCCGTACATCCACGTGAGCGACGGCTACTTCCGGGCGCTCGGCGTGCCCGTGCTCGCCGGCCGTGAGTTCGCCCGCAGCGACGACGATCGCGCTCCCTTCAGGTTGGTCGTGAACGAGGCCTTCGCGAAGAAATACTTCCCAGGTCGCACCGCGGTCGGGCGCACCATCGCGATCGGCACGGACAAGATTCCCATCATCGGTGTCGTGGGCGACATCCGACAGGAATCCGTGGAGGAGCCGGCGGAGCCCACCATCTACATCCATGCCCTCCAGAACATGCGGAGCCGCGCAAACCTCGTCATACGCACCCGAGGCGAGCCGCTGGCGATGGCGCGCGCCGTACAGGATGCCATCTGGAGCATCGACCGCGACCAGACCATCACGTCGATTTTCACCATGCAGAGCGCCGTGGGCGAGGCGGTGGCGCGCCCGCGACTGCTCACCACTCTTCTGGGGCTCTTCGGCGTACTCGGTCTGTTGATCGGCGGGATCGGTCTGTACGGCGTGCTCGCCTACTTCGTAACCCAGCGCCGACGGGAGATCGGCGTGCGCGTCGCGCTCGGCGCGGACGCCGCGCGCGTCCAGGGGATGGTGGTGGGCCACGGCCTCTGGCTCGCAGCGGCAGGGATCGTAGCGGGGCTGATCGGTGCCGCAATTCTCACGCGCTTCATGCGGAGTGTGTTGTTCGGTGTAGGTACCACCGACCCGGTGACCTTCGCCGCAGTCACCGCCGTGCTCCTCGCCGTGGCATTCCTGGCGAGCTGGATCCCCGCTCGTCGCGCCGCTCGGGTGGACCCGTTGATAGCAATGCGCGCGGAATAATCGAAGCTCGCGCGTTGCCCATACCCGGGCTGTCGGTGTGACGATATACTGATTTATCACACCGGACGCGGCTGCCTCGTATTGCTGGCGCGTCCATCCCAGCAAGCGATGACGCACCGAAATGCCCGAAGCCGCGGACTTCCTCCGTAACCTCGCACTCGTCCTGTGCGTGGCAGCCATCACGACCGTGGTGTTCCAGCGGCTGCGCCAGCCGGTGATCTTCGGCTACCTCATGGCCGGCCTGATCATCGGCCCCCACATCCCGCTCCCGCTCGCGGTGGACGAGTCGATGGTCCACACGCTCTCCGAGCTCGGAGTGATTCTCCTGATGTTCGGGCTCGGGCTCGAGTTCAGCCTGCGCAAGCTGATCCAGGTGGGGCCCACCTCGGGCCTGGTTGCGGTGGCCGAGAACAGCATGATGATCTGGTTCGGCTATCTGCTGGGTCAGTTGCTCGGCTGGGGAACGCTCGAGAGTGTCTTCGCGGGCGCGGTGGTCGCGATCTCCAGTACCACCATCATAGTGAAGGCGTTCGACGAGCAGGGGATCAAAGGGAAGGTCGCCGAAACCGTGTTCGGCGTGCTGATCATCGAGGACCTCGTCGGCATCTTCCTGATCGCGATCCTCACCACGCTGGGCAGCGGGAGCGGCGTGTCGGCTGGAAGCATCGCGCTCCTGGCGCTGCGGCTCGTGACGTTCCTCCTCGGTCTCGTGGGAGTCGGTCTGCTGTTCATCCCGCGTCTCATGCGCTACGTGGTGCGGCTCGACCGCCCCGAGACGACTCTCGTGGCGAGCATCGGGATCTGCTTCGCGGCGGCACTCCTCGCTCTCGAATTCGGCTACTCCGTTGCGCTGGGCGCGTTCGTGGCCGGCTCGCTCGTGGCGGAGTCGGGCGAGGAGAAGGCGGTCGCCCATCTCATAGCGCCTGTGCGCGATATGTTCGTGGCGATCTTCTTCGTCGCGGTAGGAATGATGATCGACCCCCACGCGATCGCCCAGCACTGGGTGGCGGTGCTCGCGTTCACCGTGGTCGTGATCACGGGCAAGGTCGTTGCCGTCTCACTGAGCGCCTTCCTCACTGGATTCCCGCTCCGTACATCGATCCAGACTGGAATGAGCCTCGCCCAGATCGGCGAGTTCTCCTTCATCATCGCCGGTGTGGGCCTCGCCACCGGAGCCGTACGCGGCTTTCTCTACCCGGTCGCGATCGCGGTATCGGCGATAACCACGCTCACCACGCCCTGGCTGATAAAGGCGTCCGGACCAGTCGCAAACTTCGTGGACCGGCGGCTCCCGCACGCGCTGCAGACCTTCGTGGCGCTGTACGGATCGTGGGTGGAGCGGCTGCGCAGTGCGCCGCGCGAGTCCGCGGGCGTGTCGCGCACCCGAAATCTGATTCGCGTGCTCCTGATCGACGCCGTGCTCCTCACGGTATGGGTCATCGGCGCTTCGCTCCAGTTCGACGCGGCCGCCAACCTGGTGGATTCGCTCACGCACATCTCGCTGCAGAATGCGCGACCCGGCGTCTTCGTGGTCGCCGTGCTCGTGACGGCGCCGCTCGCGGTGGGCGTGTTCCGAAGCTCCCGCCAGCTCGCGCAGACCCTCGCGCTCCGCGCACTTCCGGGCGTGCAGCACGGGCATCTCGACATGGCGCATGCGCCGCGGATCGCGCTCTTCGTGACGCTGCACCTCGCCATCCTCCTGCTCGTCGGCGCTCCGGTGGTCGCCATCACGCAGCCATTCCTACCTCCGTTGCGCGGCGCGCTACTGCTCGGCTTCGTGGCCGTGGTGCTCCTGGTCGGGATTTACCGGAGTGCTACCCGCCTTCAGGATCACGCGCAGGCCGGAGCGGCAATCATAGTGTCGGCGCTCGCCAAGCAGCTGGCCGCGCAGCCCGAGGCGGGAGGAGGCGATGAGGGCGGTGAGGAGCTCATGGAGACCGACATGCGCGACGACCAGAAGGTGATCGAGTCGGTACACCACATGCTCCCTGGACTGGGGGACCCGGTGTCGGTGCGTCTCTGGGCGCACAGCCCGGGCGTGCACAGGACACTCGCCGAGCTGAACCTGCGCGGCCTCACGGGCGCTACCGTGCTCGCGATCACCCGACAGGGAGAGCCGGTGATGATTCCGACCGGTCACGAAGTGCTGCGTGACGGAGATGTGCTGGCCATCGCCGGTTCTCACGAATCGATAGCCGCAGCGATCGATCTGTTGCGCACCGAGAGGCCGCCGGGGAAGCCGCAATGATCGTGTGGCTTCTGGCGCTAGCACTGGCCGGGAGCTGCCTCGCGTGGCCGCTCTCCCACCTTTCCGGGCGCAGGACCAGCGGCTGGCTGCTGGCGCTTCTGCCAGCCGGCCTCTTCGCCACATTCCTTGGCTTCGCGCCGACCATCGAGGCCGGACGTACGATCACGCAGACGCTGTCGTGGGCACCGTCGCTCGGCGTCGATCTCTCCTTTCGTCTCGACGGCTTTTCCTTTCTCTACGCCCTCCTCATAACCGGCATCGGCGCACTGGTAGTGATCTACTCGGGCGCTTACATGTCGCGGGAATCGAATCGCGACCGAGCCCGATTCTTCACGCTCATCCTGTTGTTCATGACGGCGATGCTGGGCGCCGTCCTCTCGGACAACCTCATCGTCGTGCTCCTCTTCTGGGAGGCGACGAGCGTACTCTCCTTCCTCCTGATCGGCTTCGATGCCGAGAGCCCGAGCGCGCGCCGCGCGGCGCTCATGTCGCTCCGCGTGACCGCCGGAGGCGGTCTGGCGCTCCTCGCGGCGATCATCCTCATCGGCGCCACGCTCGGCAGCTACTCCCTCTCCAACGCCGTCGCGCACGCAGGCGACCTGGCGCGGAGCCGCTGGATAGCGCCGATAATGATCGGCCTTCTCCTGGGCGTGTTCACCAAGTCGGCGCAGTTCCCCTTTCACTTCTGGCTGCCGAACGCCATGCAGGCACCCACGCCGGCATCGGCGTATCTGCACTCGGCGACCATGGTGAAGCTCGGGATCTATCTGCTCGCGCGCTTCGAGCCGCTCGTCGGCGCGGTACCGTACGGCCGCGACGTGGTGGTCACGGTGGCGATCGTCACGATGCTGGTGGGGGCGGTGCAGGTACTCCGCGCCGAGCACTTCAAATCCGTGCTCGCGTACTCCACCGTCGCGTCGCTCGGCATCCTCATGATGCTGATCGGACTCGACGGGCCGGCCGCGACCGCGGCGATGGTGGGCTACATCCTCGCGCACGCGCTGTACAAGGCGACGCTCTTCTTCTGCGCGGGCTCGGTGCTGCACACCACGGGGCTCAGCAAGCTGCGAGCGATGGGCGGGCTGGCGCGCTTCCTCCCGGTGACGGCGGCCGCCGCAGTGTTCGCCAGCTTGTCGATGGCCGGGCTCCCGCCCTTCATCGGCTTCATCTCCAAGGAGTTCCTCTTCCTGGCGCAGATCCAGAGCTCGTGGGACGCCATTCCTCTCGCCGCAGCGGTACTGGTGAACGCGGTGATCGTAGGTGCCGCTGGAGTGGTCACGCTCCGTCCCTTCTTCATGGGTAGAGGGAGGGTCAAGGAAGTGGAGCATGGAGAAACACCAGGGCTGCTGCTCGCGCCGGTCGTGCTGGCGCTCATGGGGCTTCTCGTCAGCATCGAGCCCGGCTGGATCAGCAGAGCGGTGCTCCGCCCGGCCGCGGCCGCGGTGTACGGCGCGCCGGTGGAGATCGAGCTCTCGCTCTGGCACGGACTGACGCCCATGCTGGCGCTCAGCGTCGTGGTCATAGGGATCGGCGCGGTGATCTTCGTTTTCTGGCGACCCATCCATCTGCGACTGCGCGCTCGCAAGAGCATCGACCGCTACGACGCCGAAGACGCATACGAGCGGCTCATCCGCATCGTGGAAGCGCTGTCGGCTGGCACCGCGCGACGTATCCAGCACGGGCATCTGCGCAGTTACATCCAGGCGGTGCTGGCCAGCGCCGTACTCTTCGTGCTCTGGGGCGTCATAGCCACGGACCGCGCCCCGCGCCTCCCTTCGGTCGGTGGGATGGGCGATTGGCGAATCGGGCCGGCCGCCGTGGCATTGACAGGACTGGCGGGAGGACTCGCCGCCACGCGCGCACGCTCCCTCCTCTCCACGATGATCGCGGTGGGACTCGTGGGTCTGGTGACCGCACTCATTTTCATGATGAACGGCGCGCCCGATCTCGCGCTCACGCAGTTCGCCGTGGAGTCGCTGATCGTGGTCCTGCTGGCGATCGTGCTCCTCGTCCTGCCCGGCGCCGCTCCAACCACGCGAACGTCGCGGCAGCGCACGCTCGATGCCACGCTCTCGATAGTCTTCGCCGCGCTCGTATTCGTCGTGCTCCTCGACATGGGGATGGCACCGCAGCACACCGAAGTCTCGGCGTTCTACGGCGCGCAGAGCTACCTGGCGGCGTTCGGTCGGAACGTGGTGAACGTTATTCTCGTGGACTTCCGTGGCTTCGACACGCTCGGCGAGACCACCGTAATCGCGCTTTCGGCGATCTTCGCGTGGTCGCTCCTCGGTCCACGAACGGCGCGAGAGAGCGCGGCCACCACCGCGGCTGCAGCCCGCGGCCACGGCGCCTTCATCCTGCAGATCACGAGTCCGATCTTCTTCTGGCTGCTCGCGCTACTATCCGTGGCTATCCTGCTGCGCGGCCACAACGAGATCGGCGGTGGCTTCGTGGGTGGACTGGTGGCGGCCCTCGCCTTCGCGCTCCTCGCGCTCGCCCACGGCGTGGCGCGCGCACGAGCTACACTCCGCCTGCATCCGCTATCGCTCGTCGGCACCGGTTTGCTGCTCGCCGTTGCGAGCGGCATGCCCGGCCTCTTCCTCCACGGCGACTTCCTTCGTCACGCCTGGATCGACGTGACCGTGCTCGGCATCCACATCCACCAGGGTACTGCGCTCATCTTCGACCTCGGCGTCTATACCGTGGTGCTGGGCGGCGTGCTCGCTTTCCTCTTCGGTCTGAGACGAGAGGGAGCTCGATGAGCGTCATCTACGCACTCGTGGCCGCGTCTCTCTTCGGATGCGGGCTGTACATGGTCCTCTCCCGCAACGTCGTCCGACTTCTGCTCGGCCTTTCGCTCGTGGCGACCGCGGTGAACCTCATGATCTTCCAGGCGGGGCGCATCCGCTCGGCGCAACCGCCGCTCATCCCACCGGGCGCCAGCCAGCTCGGCGAGTCGGCCGACCCGCTCCCGCAGGCGCTCATACTCACCGCTATCGTCATCGGCTTCGCGCTCACGGTGATGCTCGCCGTGCTCGCACTGCGCTCCTATCGCGACCGGGGCACGCTCGTGAACGATGGTGCAGGCCCCGCCGAGCAGGTCGGCGATCCATTCGAGCGTGGTGCGGCCGCTGATGGTTGAGGTTACGGCAGCCAACGCAGCGACTGGCGCGATTGTCGGCGGCATCGCGCTCTGGCCCGTCGCGATCCCGCTCGGCGCCGCGGCGATCACGACCCTGCTCCGGCGCCGGCCGGCGCTCCAGCGCGGCGTGATGGAGGGGGCAGTACTCGTCATGCTCGCCGCGTCGATCTGCCTGCTGGTGTACGTGGCGCCCGGACGGGTGGCCGGCATGGCCTTCGGCGGCTGGCGCGCGCCCTTCGGCGTCACCTTCGTGGCCGACCGTCTGGGCGCCACGCTCACGACGGTGACGGGGCTCGTGGCGCTCGCCACGG
Source organism: Gemmatimonas aurantiaca (assembly GCA_044463245.1). Classification (GTDB taxonomy): domain Bacteria; phylum Gemmatimonadota; class Gemmatimonadetes; order Gemmatimonadales; family Gemmatimonadaceae; genus JADGGM01. The sequence continues at coordinate 19,928 of JBIQMO010000027.1, read as the reverse complement.
CCATCTACGCGAGGGCGGAGATCCGCGCGAGGCGTCGGCGCGCGGGCTTCGATCCGATCTTCCTGGCGATGCTCGCCTCCGTGAACGGCGCCTTTCTCACTGGCGACATCTTCAATCTTTACGTGTGGTTCGAGCTGATGCTCGTGGCAGCGATGGGGCTCATCACCATCGATCGCCGACCCGCGCAGGTGGACGGCGCCATCCGCTACGCCGCCATGAGCATGCTCGGCGCCACCTTCATCCTGATCGGCATCGGCCTTCTCTACGGCGAGACGGGCACGCTCGACATGGCTTCCATATCGGCCGCGCTGGCCGGGCGCGAACCGAGCGTCACTCTGAGCGCCGCGGCATACCTCCTCTTCGCCGGCTTCGCGCTGAAGGCAGGACTGTTTCCGTTCTTCTTCTGGCTGCCCGCCTCGTATCACACCGCGCCGATCACCGCCTCGGCCGCGCTCGCCGGACTCCTCACGAAGGTCGGCTTCTACGCGTGCCTCCGCGTCTTCGTGCTGGTGTTCCACGCTGCGGGTGAGCCCGCGGTGCCTGGTTTCCCCGCGCTTTTCGCCATCGTCGCCGTGGCGACGATGATTCTCTGCGTGCTTGCAGCCATCGCCCAGATCGACATCCGGCGACTGCTCGCCTTTCACATCATAGGTCAGGTCGCCTACATGATGCTGGGGCTGGCGTTGCTCTCGCTGCTGGGAATCGCCGCCGCGATCTTCTATATGTGGCACTCGATGCTCGTGCAGGCGGGGCTCTTCCTCGGCGCAGGCGCGGTGGGGCGAGCCACTGGCGGCTACGACCTGCGACGCGCGGGTGGGTTGATGCGCGAGCGTCCGCTCACGGCCGCGCTCTTCGCGACTCTGGCGCTCTCGCTCTCCGGGGTCCCGCCGCTCTCCGGCTTCTGGGCGAAGTTCCTCGTGATCGACGCTGCCTTTCGCGGCGATGCCATCTGGCTCGGTGTCATCGCGCTCATCGTGGGCCTGCTCACTCTCTACTCGATGAGCAAGGTGTGGACGGATGCCTTCTGGCGGTCGCCGCCACGGGCGGGGAAGCCGACGCGCCGGGTGCCACCAGCGATGGTGGGAGCGGTGGCACTCCTCGCGGCGTGTACGATGGGCATCGGTCTCGCCGTCGGGCCAGTCTCGAGCTTTGCGCGCGCAGCCGCAGTGCAGATGCTTCCGTCTGCTGACATCGGAGCGAAGTCATCTCCCGGAGCCGCGACGCGGCTGCCATCTCCCGCGGCTTCCGGGCTGGCCTCGCCCGAGATGATCGTCGCGCCGAGGACACCATGAGCACGGCAAACCGGGCGCGGGCCGCGATCTCGCTGGCGGCCGTCTTCGTATACGACATCGTGGCATCGTCCATTGCGGTGGCGCGCGTCGTTCTCACACCCAACTCGCGCCCGCAGCCAGCGATCGTCGTCATCCCGGTGGATGCCCGCACCGACTGGGGCGTGGCGCTCTTCGCCTATCTGGTTTCGCTCACGCCGGGATCCACCTGTCTGCACGTGGCCGACGATCGCCGCTCGCTCTACGTTCATCTGCTCGACGCCCCAAACATCCCCGAACGCGTGGCGGGGATCAAGGCACTGTACGAGCGCTGGATAGTACAACTGGAAGGAGAGGAAACCGCCCCATGACCGAGCTCGCCGCCACCGTGGCGCCGATTCTGATCGCGGTGCTCGCCGTGCCGCTGGCGCTGGCCGCCTACCGGATGATCAGAGGACCCGGATACGCCGACCGCTTCGTCGCTCTCGACATGCTCACCGCGGTATCCGTCGCGCTCTCCGCGCTCACCGCGCTGGCGACCGGCCGCCGCGCCTTCCTCGACATCGGTATGGGGCTCGCGCTCGTCAACTTCGTATCGACCTGCGCGTTCACCACCCTTCTGGAGCGCAAGCGGGGGGAGCGTAGATGATCCGGCCGATCGTGGCGGTGCTCCTGATGGCGGTCGGCGTCGCGTTCATCGTCATCGCCGCACTCGGTGTGGCGCGGCTCCCCGACGTCTTCCAGCGCATGCACTCAGCCACCAAGGCCGGTGGCATCGGGTCGACTCTGGTGATACTCGGAGTGCTGGTGGCCGGCGACCTGGCGAGCCCGTTGACCGGGATACTCACTATGCTCTTCATGCTGCTCACGCTCTCGGTGGCGTCGCAGATGCTCGCACGAGCGGCGTACATCTCGGGCGCGGAGCTCAGAGGGATCGAGCGCGGCGACCCACTCGCCGGCGTGCTCGAGCGGGAGGAGCTACCGCTCGAGGAGCGCACCGGCGTCAACGCACCGTGATCGTCCCTTGCATGTTGGGATGGAAGATGCAGTAGTAGTCGTGCCGCCCCGGCTCGTTCGCCACGTAGCTCCAGCTCGAATCCCCATTGATGGTCTTCGAGTCCCAGCTGCCATCGCGTGCCGTCGCCGTGTGCGGGACGAAGTCCTCGTTCTTCCAGATTACGGTGTCCCCCCGGCTCACGCTCAGCTCCGCGGGCTGGAAGCCGATGTCCTTCATGAGGACGACATGCGCCCGAGGTGCTTGCCGGACGCACGACGCCGATGCGGCAACCGCCACCGCGATGAGTATCGCGGTGGCGGTGCAACGCAGCAGTCTGTTCACGATCACGATCCCGACGTGAGCGACTTCTGAATTCCCTTGGCGCGGTCGAGGTGAGCCGCGATAGCGGGGCGCACCTTCGTGAGCAGCTCCTTGAGCTCCGCGTTCTGCGCGTCGGGAATGAGCGTCTGGTCGAGTGCGTCGAGCACGGCCTGGTGGTAGGCGACCTCGTGGTCGATGTACGCGCTGTCGAAGTCGGCGCCGGACTTGGCCTGCAGCTCCGACTGCGACTGCTGCGCGCCCGAGTTCAGCTCGCGGCTCACGTCATTGTCTTCCGGCGTGACGCCGAGCTTGGTGGCCAGCGCCACTGCCTGCTTGTTCACCTGCGTGTGGTCGGTGATCATCGTCTGCGCAAAGTCCTTCACCGCCTTCGACTGCGCTTTCGACTTGGCGAGCACGCCCGCAGCGCTGTCGATGGAGTTGGCAGTAACGGCTATGTGCGCGATCTGTGCATCGTTCGGCTTGGCGGGTGCGGCGGCGGTATCGGACGCCGGCGCCATGGCCGCGGTGGCGGTATCAGAGGTGGCCGCATCGGCGCTCTGTTCGCCATTCGACTTACAGGCGACCAATGCGAAGCAGGCGACGGCGGCGGCAAGTATGGTGACGCCGCGGTGTTGTAAGGAAAGCATCGACATGTCTCATCACTCCGGTAGGGGACGGTCGAGCATGAACAAGGAAGTCCAGGTTACCACGTTAACAACAATTGTCATGCTGTATCTGTATATATTCCGTCCCCGCGCGGTTTAGCGCAAGCTCACCAGGGCCACCGAGATGTCCACCCACACCCACTACATCTGGTTCGACACGAAGAAGCGGCAGGAGATCATCGACATCACCGACCAGGTCGCCGAACAGGTGATCGCGAGCGGGATCCGCGAGGGGTTCGTGCTCGTGTCCGCGATGCACATCAGTGCATCCGTGTTCGTGAACGATCACGAGTCGGGACTCTGGCACGACATCCTCTACTGGCTCGAGCACACGATCGCTCCCTGGGACCCGAACAGATACCGGCATAACGAGACCGGCGAGGACAACGCCGCCGCGCACCTCAGGAGTCTCACCATCGGTCACGAAGTCATCGTGCCCATCACCGATGGACGGCTCGACTTCGGCCCCTGGCAGCGCGTCTTCTACGGCGAGTGGGATGGTCAGCGCAGGAAGCGCGTGATCATCAAGGTGATGGGAGAGAAGTGAATCGTCGCTCCGCGGCGATCGCTCAGCAGTAGACGCTCGCCACTCCGGCTCCGATCGTCGCGCCCACAGGTACGAATAGCACGCGCGCGTCGCCGTGCGGGAGCACCCCGAGCGCTCCGCCGGCGAGCGCTCCCGCCAGCCCGTACACGACCCGCTTACCATAACTGCAGCTGCTGCGCTGCTTCGGGAGCGCGGCCGCGAGCGCCGCACCGGCCACGGTGCCGACCGCCGCTCCTATCAGGAACTCGTTCAGGCCCGGGTCGTCGCAATCGCAGTCGCTGTGCGGGAGTACCGCGTATCCCAGCAGACCAGCTCCGAGCCCTCCCAGCGAAGCTCCTATCGCACCCGCTCCCATACGCCCCACCACTTCGCCGCCGGAGGGCGTGTCCACTGGCGCAGCGACTATGTAATCCACTGCCATGCGCTCCGTCACGCGCTCCCGTAGCGTGTGCTGCACCAGAGCGAGTGGCAGCGGCGGAGGCGGTGCATCGGCGGTCGAATCGACGAGAGCCGTCTGAGCGCCGAGCGGTGCGGTCAGGAGGAGCGAGAGCACGAGCACATAGCGGAAGCGCATCCGAACGGGGATTGGATGGTGGGAGGTGTGGCCTGCGATCGAGGGACACGACGCTTACGGCTCGAGTGGCCCGTCCTCCGAGCGATTCTACCTTCGGGCCGCGGCCTCCGCGACCAGAAGAGTGAAGCGGACTACACGGTGCCGTGCCGTCGTGTATAGTTCGCCGGCGCCTTCCGAGCGCCGAATGACAGCGCCGCATCACCACGACCGCACCACCCACCATGCCATCTCGCCCCCACCACGGCTCCATCCCCTGGCCTCGCGCTGCCTGTGCATTGGCCGCGCTCACTCTCTCCACTGCGGCCGGCAGCGCATTCGGCCAGCAGAGTGTCACGGTGCTCGACACAGTGCGGGTGACCGTCGGCTCGAGAAGCGCGGGGAGCGGCGTGCGTAGCGAGGAGGTGATCACACGCGAGGAGATAGCGCGTACTCCCGCGCGCACGATCGCCGATGTTCTCGACGACGCGCTCGGCGTGGAGATCATGGGCCGCTCGCCGGCGCAGGCGGACATCGCCATGCGCGGATCATCCACTACGCAGGTGCTGATCCTGGTGGACGGCGTCCGCGTGAACGACCAGCAGACCGAGCACGCCAACCTGGATCTCGCCGTACCGCTCGAGGACGTGGAGCGGATCGAGATCCTCCGCGGCGCCGGCTCCACTCTCTACGGGCCCGACGCCGCCGGCGGTGTGGTGAACATCATCACCACCGGACACGATGGCGCCGCTGCATCGCGACTCTCGCTCCGAGGGTGGGGCGGGAGCTTCGGCACGGGCGGAGCTTCGGGAGCGATCGCCGACAGCATCGGTGCGTTCGGGGTGCAGGCGAGCGTGGAGCACGAGCGCTCCGATGGCCACCGAGCCGACACCGATTACGGTGTCACGCTCGCATCGCTCGCAGCGGCACGGCAGGTGGGGAGCGGGCGGCTCAGAGCGCGCGCCGGGCTCGGCGTCCGCTCCTTCGGCGCCGCTGACTTCTACGCCACCTACCCCTCGCACGAGCGCACCCGCAGTGCGACCGGCTCGATCAGCTACGACTTCTCGCCCGGCGATCGCGTGCGCACCTCGGTCACCGCGAGCACCCGCCACCACAGCGACGACTACGTGCTCGTGCGCGACAACCCGTCGCTGTACCACAACCGTCACCGGAGCTCGCAGTCCGGGATCGAGGCGGTGACACGGATCGCTCTCGCACCCGCGGTCGTCGCGGCCATCGGGGCCGACGGCTCAGACGCGCGGCTGCGCAGCGAGCGGCTGGGCACCCGCGATGAGCAGCGCGGCGCGCTCTTCACCGAGGCGACCGTGGGAAGCGCGGGGAGCGCGCAACTCGATGCCGGCGCGCGGATCGACTGGTCGTCCGTCAACCACGAATTCGTGTCGCCATCCATCGGCGGAGTTCTGCCGATCGGACCGTGGACCCGGCTCCGCGCCTCCGTGAGTCGCGGCTTTCGCGCACCCACGTGGACGGAGCGCTACTATGAAGACCCGGCGAACGTGGGCGACCCCGATCTCCGGCCCGAGAAGTTCTGGGGCGGCGAAGCCGGCGTGAGTCTCGCGCCCGACGAGCGCTGGAGCGCCGACATCACGGGCTTCTACCGCCACGCCAGCGATCTCATAGACTGGGCTCGTCCTTCCGACTCCGACTCCGCCGCCCCCTGGCGAACGACCAACGTGGCGCGTGCCGACTATCGCGGCGCGGAGCTCGCACTGCACCTGCGCCACTGGCTGGGCGCGTCGTGGTCGCTCCGCGGCTCGGCGCTCGATTTCGACAGCCACGGCGTGGACGGCTTGATCGGGAAGTACGCGCTGCGTCCCATCACGCGGAGCGCGGGACTGAAAGTGACGGCGCCCTTAGGACGCGGCCCCGTCGCCACTCTCGACGCCGCGTACGACGACCGCTCCGTCGAAGACGGTCACTTCCGGCTCGACGCCCGGATAGCGCAGAGCTGGCGCGATCTGAGGGTAGTGCTCGACGTCAGGAACGTCACCGACGCGGACTACCTGGATGCCTCGGTGAAGCCGGTGGCTGGGCGGTCGGCTTTCATCACTCTCGAATGGAGTGGCGGAAGTTGAACTGCAATGGAGCAACGGAGCCTGGCTCCATTGCTCTTCACCCATCGTCTTCGGCGTCGAGCTGCGGCTCGACCATTTTCTCGAAGCAGCTGGGGCAGACTCCGTGGCTGAAGCGCGTGTTCGTGTGCCTGGAGAAGTAGCTCTCCACGCTCTGCCAGTAGTTCTCGTCGTCGCGGATCTTCTTGCAGTACGAACAGATCGGAAGGATCTCGCGCAGCGTGCGGACCTCCGACAGCGCGGCGCGCAGCTCGCGCACCAGCCGCTCGCGCTCCTCCTCGGCGCTCTTGCGCGCGGTGATGTCGCGCGCCACGGAGTAGATCGTCTGCTCGCCGAGCTCCGGAGCCGCGTTCCACAAGAACCACCTGTACGAGCCATCCTTGCACAGATATCGGTTCTCGAAGCCGAGCGCCTGACCACCGGCGCGGACCTCCGCGTTCTGCTTCAGTGTGTGCTCGCGATCATCGGGGTGAACGAACTCGATGAATGGCCGGGACTTGAGCTCTTCCACGGTGAAGCCGAGCGCTCGCTCCCATGCCGGATTCAGACGCTTGAAGTAGCCGTCGAAGCCGAGCTGGCAGAGCAGATCGATGGAGACCTCGAAGAAGCGCTCGAGCTGGTTTGCGGGATCGTAAGACATCTCTACCGATCGGCGACGGGGTCACAGCGGGGGCAGGACGCAAGGATATTTACGCTCGCGCAGGCGTCCGCGCTACAGTGTGGCAGCGATCGGCGCTCGCGCGTTCCGCCGTGATCACCGCCATGGGTTGACGCGCGCGCGCACGCACGCGAGGATCATGCACCTCATCCACACACCATGACAACTACTCCCACTCCACCGGGCACTCCGCGTCCCGGCCCCCTCGCCGATCCTCTCACCGACTACCCGCGCCCCGGTACCCTCGACGTCAGCTTCTTCGGGCACCCGCGCGGCCTCTCCACACTCTTCTTCACCGAGATGTGGGAGCGTTTCAGCTACTACGGGATGCGCGCCTTTCTCATCCTGTACATGGTGCACGTACTCGGCTTCGACGACAAGCAGGCTGGCTCCGTGTACGGTACCTACACGGCCAGCGTGTGGGCGGCGGCGATCGTCGGCGGCATCATCGCCGACCGCTGGCTCGGACAGTACAAGAGCGTGCTGGTGGGCGGAATCATCATCGCGCTCGGCCACTTCACGCTGGCCTTCCATCCGCTGCCGTTCTTCTACACGGGTCTGGGGCTGATCGTAATCGGAACCGGCCTGCTCAAGCCGAACGTGAGCGGGATCGTCGGCTCGCTGTACGAGACCAACGACCAGCGCCGCGATGCGGGCTTCTCGATTTTCTACATGGGGATCAACCTCGGCGCCGCGCTCGGGCCGTTGATCGCCGGCTACCTCGCTCAGCGGGTGGATTGGCATCTCGGCTTCGCCTGCGCCGGAGTGGGGATGACGCTCGGGCTCGTCCAGTATGTCCTGGGGCGCAGGAACCTGAAGCCGGCAGTCGATCGTCTGGAGCGCCAGCGCCGCGAGGCGCACGAGGCCGCGGTCGAGCGGAAGCGCGCGGGCTCGGCGTCGAGCTCCGCGGAACCGACGTTCTGGGGCTTCACCAAGGTGGAGTGGAAACGACTGGCCGCCATGGGAGTGTTCTTCGTATTCGCGGCCATCTTCTGGGGCGCGTACGAGCAGGCGGGGTCGACGCTCAATCTCTTTGGCGATCGCTATACAAACACATCCATCCTGGGCTTCAGCTTCCCGTCGAGCTGGTTCCTCAGCGTCCAGGCGATATTCGTGATCGTGCTCTCGCCGATGTTCGCCTGGCTCTGGACGCGGCTCGGCAATCGCGGTCGCGAGCCCTCCACGCCCGCGAAATTCACCTTCGGGCTCTTCTTCATCGGCCTCTCGTTCCTCCTCCTGCTGATCCCGGCGTTCCAGATCGAGGCCACACCCACCATCCGTGTGAGTCCCTTCTGGCTCATCGGCTGCTACTTCATCCAGGAGTTGGGTGAGCTCTCTCTATCGCCGGTCGGGCTCTCGGTGTTCACCAAGCTCTCGCCCGTCAAGATCGTGGGCTTCATGCTGGGCGTCTGGTTCCTGGCCGACTCGGTGGGCAGCAAGGCGGCGGGCTACGCGGCCGGATTCATCTCGTCGGCGCCACTGCCGCAGCTCTTCGGTGTGGTAGCCGCGGTGTGCCTCGGCGCTTCGCTGGTATCGTTCCTCATCATCAAGCCGGTACGCGGGCTGATGGGCGGGGTGCGCTGAGGAGCGCGCCCGGGCACGTGTGGATGAGGTATCGGCCGGTAATGTCCCTTACGTACATTACCGGCCGACCTGCTTTCGCCTGAAGCAATCGATGGAGTGATCGTTCACGATCCCCACGGCCTGCATCCAGGCGTAGACGATCGTGGGGCCCACGAACTTGAAGCCGCGGCGCTTAAGCTCCTTCGAGATCCGCTCGGAGAGTGGAGTCGATGCGAGCACCGTGCGGCCGTCGCCCACGAGCACCTCGCCGTTCGTGAACGACCAGCAGAAGTCGGAGAAGCTCTCACCGCGATCCGTCATCTCTCGATAGACCCGCGCACCCGCGATGGTGGCCTCGATCTTGGCGCGTGCGCGGATGATCCCCGGATTGGCGAGGAGGCGCTCGATATCCCGTTCGCCGAAGCGTGCCACCCGCGCCGGATCGAAGCCGGCGAACGCCTTGCGGAAGGCATCGCGCTTCCGGAGCACGGTGATCCAGGCGAGTCCGGCCTGAAAGCCCTCGAGCATCAGCATCTCCCAGAGCATTCGCGAGTCGCGCTGGGGAACGCCCCACTCGTCGTCGTGATAGGCACGCATCAGCGGGTCGTTCCCCGCCCAGGCGCAGCGATGAGGATCGTTCACGGAGTGATTCCTGTCATGATGATTCCGCGCGCGCGGCTCGCGCGAATGCGCGGTGATGGTGGAGCCGACTGCTCTTCCCTCGAAGTTGCTGGAGCGACATCTCCGCGGGAAGAGATCGGCATGGTGGGCCGCATGCCAGGTCGAGACAACCCCATCAGAAACAACGCTTTACCTCAGAGCGTAGTTGTCACGAGAGACGGACGTGGCGGCATCCAGCCGCCCTCGATGCCGCCAGGGAGGCGTTCTCATGATCTCTCGTCCCAGGCTCTGGACCGCGGTGGCTGCAATCTTCACCGTCGTCAACGTCGCTGGAGCAGTGATGGCCGCGATGCAGGGCGAAGCCATCCATACTGGCGTGCACGTTCTGCTCTCGCTCATCGGCGCGTTCGTCGTGTGGCGTCTGGCGCCGCGGCGCTCCGCGGTTGGCGCGGAGCCCGACATGGAGCAGCGCCCGAGCACGGCGGCCCCGCCGACGCCTCCCGAGCTCACCAACCGGCTCACGCACCTCGAGCACGCGGTAGACGCTGTAGCGATCGAGGTGGAGCGTATCGGAGAGGGGCAGCGATTCATCACTCGCTCGTTCGTCGACAGGGAGCACGTGCCGGCACGCGGCGAGAGCTCGGCGGAGCCGACCGGTACCAAGGCTGCCGGGAGCGGTGAGAGGGAGCCGCGCAGCTGAGCTACCCGGCTCGCTGATCCAGCCCCGCACGGCGGACCCCGCTCCCGCCGCGCCCCACGAGTATTGACACGACGGGCACCTTGCCGTAGTTTCCCGCCCGGTTAATTAACCGATACGTGAAATACGGCGTGCACGCCATGCGACCACCTCTTCCTTACTCATCATGATGCTCGGTGCTTCCGGCGGCGCGGCCGCGCAGGGCGTCGGACAATACGCCGACGTGAACGGCCTCAGGATGTACTACGAGGTGCACGGCGAGGGCTTCCCGCTGGTGCTCATCCCCGGCGGCGGCTCCACCATCGGAACGTCATTCGGAAGGATCCTCCCGGCACTCGCGAAGTCGCACCGCGTGATGGCCGTGGAGCTGCAGGCGCACGGCCACACGGCGGACATCGACCGTCCGCTGAGCTTCGAGCAGGATGCCGACGACGTGGCCGCGCTGCTCCGGCAGCTCGGCATTCCGAAGGCCGACATCTTCGGCTTCAGCAACGGCGCGAGTACCACGCTGCAGATCGCCATCCGCCACCCGGAGCTCGTCCGCAGGATCATCGTGGCGTCCACGATGTACCGGAAGGACGGCGCGTACCAGTGGCTCTGGGATTCGTTCAGCCACATCGACTACGGCGATATGCCGAAGCAGTTGGCCGATGCCTACCTGCAGATCAACCCCGACACCGCGGCGCTTCACAGGATGATCGACAGGGACGTGGCCCGGATGCGGTCGTTCCGCGACATCAGCGAGGAAGACATCGCATCGATCCAGGCGCCCGCCCTGATCATCGCCGGCGACCATGATGTGGTGCGCCCCGAGCACGCTGTCGAGATGTACCGCGCGATGCAGCACGCCACGCTCGTGATCCTCCCGGGTGGCCATGGCGACTATATGGGCGAGATCACGACGCTGAAGCCGGGGCAGCGCGACTACCCGGTGCTCGCGGTCATCGAGGAGTTCCTCGCCGACGCTGGCGCACCGGCGGCACACTGAGGACGCGTTGCACACCGACCACCTGAGCCAGGTCTTCGCCGCGCTCGCCGATCCCACACGGCGCGCCATCCTGGCGCGGTTGTCGAAGGGAGAGGCGTCGGTCAACGAGATCGCCGAGCCATTCGACATCACCCTCCCGGCCGTCTCGAAGCATCTGAAGGTTCTCGAGAAGGCCGGCCTCATCGAGCGGACACGCGAGGCGCAGTACCGGCCATGCCGCCTGCAGGCGGCACCGCTGAGGGATGCCGCCGACTGGATCGATCACTACAGGCAGTACTGGGAGGAGAGCTTCGATCGCCTCGATGCCTACCTGAAGACCGTCACCGCACGCCAGAGAAACCAGAAGACGAAGCGAGGGAAGAAGAATGACCGCAACCTCTGACGCCAACGAGATCGCGATCACGCGATTCTACGACGCTCCCGTGCAGCTGGTATGGGACGCATGGACCGACCCGAAGCAAGTAGCCCAATGGTGGGGATCGCGCGGCTTCACGATCACCACTCACAGCAAGGATCTGCGACCCGGTGGAAGCTGGGTGTATACCATGCACGGCCCCGACGGCGTCGACTACCCGAACGACACGAAATACATCGAGGTCGTTCCGCTCTCCCGCATCGTCTACGATCACGGTGCCAACGACGGCCGCCCCCCGCTCTTCCGTGTAACAGTCGACTTCACGGACCTCGGTGGTACGACGCGGATGGACATGCGCATGACGCTTCCGACTCCCGAGGCGGCGCGCGAAACGAGGAAGTTCATCAGGGCGGCGGGCGGCAACTCCACCTGGGATCGGCTGGCGGAGTACCTCGAGATGGAGACGTCGAACAGAGACGTGTTCGTGATCAATCACACCTTCGAAGCGCCGATCGAGACCGTCTTCGAGATGTGGACCGATCCCGAGCACCTCTCACGGTGGCTTCCGCCCCGGGGGGTCACGATGCGCGTCATCGAGGGAGACATCCGAAAAGGCGGCACCACTTTCTGGTCGATGGCCGACGGCGCCGAAATCAACTTCCATGGTCGAATCGAGTACATCGACATCGAGCGTCCGCGCCGGCTCGTGTACACCCAGTGGTTCACCGACGAGAAGGGGAACATCTCGCGGCATCCACTCTCGCCCGTCTGGCCCGAGCGGATGCGCACGACAGTCGAGCTGACGTCTGAGAGCCCCGACAGCACGCTCGTGACCGTGCGGTGGGAGATCGACAGCGACGCGACTCCCGAGGAGGCGGCAGAGTTCAACAGGGCGAAGGCGGGGATGACCCAGGGGTGGATGGGCTCGTTCGAGAAGCTGGAGGCGCTGCTGGAGCAGGTGCGTCCGATCGCGTAGCGAGAGCAATGGGGTCAGGTTCCTTTGTCCGTGGGCAAAGGAGCCTGACCCCATTACCCCCTTCAGCGCAGACCCATCTCGTGCGCCACGCGCTCGGCGAGGCGCACGAATCGAGGGTCTGTTCTGAGCGGATCCAGCGCCGGATCACTCAGCACGGCGCGGTGCGGCCACTTCCAGTTGGCGCGCTCCAACCATGCGAAAGCACTGTCGGTCTCTCCGAGAGCAACATATGCGCGCCCGATGTTGAACGGTTCGCGCGGCTGCAGCTCCGCGCGGCGGAGGCTCTGGCGCGCCGCCTGCTCATCGCCCGCGAGCGCCTGCACGAATGCCAGATCCGCCAGGAAGTCGTGACGCTCCGGCGCCACCTGCATCGCTGTACGGACCGCAGAGAGTGCCGAATCGAACATCTGCTTTCGGGCATACGAGATGGCCAGCCCTTCCCACGCCCCCGCGTACGTCCCGATATGGGTCACGCGGCCCAACCGCTCGACGGCACAATCGTCGTCGTGGTCCAGGTAACAGTTCCAGCCGTCGATGGAGCTCACGACGACGGCGAACGGATCCAGTTCGTGGGCGCGCCGAGCTTCGTCGCGCGCTTCCGCCGCCCGCCCCATGCCGCGCAGCAGTAGAGAATACCAGCTTCTGGCAGTTGCATCACCGGGGTTCAGCTCGATGGCGCGGCGCAACTCGCGCTCGGCTCCCGGCCAATCCTGCTTCCACCAGAGCGCAACCGCGTACGACGTGTGCGCATCCGCCGATTCGTCATCCAGCGAGACGGCTCGCTCGGCCGCCCACCTGAACCGCGAGTACGCCTCCTCCTCGGTTCTCGTGGAGGTGGCGAGCTGCCAGGCGGTGAGGTAGGCATCCGCGAGGCCAGCGTACGCGTCCGCGTAACTCGAGTCGCGCGCGATCGCTCGCTCGAAGTATGCGATCGCCTGTTCGTGCGCTTCGGGAGTGCGGAGCGCCCAGAAGAACCGCCCGCGACGATAGAACTCGTACGCCTCGGCGTCGCGAGTACCTCGCCTCCCGATTCGACGCCGTACCTGATCTCCCAGCTGGAGCTCCAGCGTACTCGCCACATCGCGCGCGATGTCCTCCTGCACGCGAAAGGCCACTCGCAGCTCGTCCTCGTACGAATCCGCCCAGACGTGCACATCGGTGCGAGCATCGATGAGCTGCGCCGAGATGCGCACCGTGCTGTCGCTCCATCGCACACTTCCCTCGAGAACGTGGGTCACGTTCAACTCGCGTGCGATCTCGCGCAGCGACTGCCTGCTCCCCTTGTAGTGCATCGCGGAAGTTCGCGAGATCACCTTGAGATCAGGTATCGCGGAGAGGCGGGTGATGACCTCCTCGGTGAGACCGTCGGAGAAGTACTCGTGGTCGGCGTTCCTGCTCAGGTCGAGGAAGGGGAGCACCACGATGGAGCTTTCGGGCGTTGCCGCACCGGGCCAGAAGATCCAGGCGGCTCCCGCGAGCGCCACTGCGAGCAACGCGATCGTGCCCATCCATCCTGTCCGGCGTGCCAAAGGCGCCGGCGGCGTGTGGAGTGCGACGGCGGGAGGAGGCGATCCATGTATGGCGGGCGACTCCTCTGCCGCGAGCGACCGCTCCGCCTCGAGCGCTCCCTCGACCGCCAACTTCTCCTGGGCTGAAGTCGCGTCAGCACGAGAAGCGCGCTCCGGCTCACCGGAGCTTCCCGATGCCGGCCGTGCCGCCGTATCAGCGATCGCGGGCTGGCTCCGCACTCGTTCCACCAGCGCGGTGATCGCAGGGGGCGGTCCAACGCCGAACTCGGCCTGGAGGAGTCGCTCGTGCAGCGCCGCATGTTGCAGCGCCGCCGCCGGGCTGCCATTCGCTTCGAGCGCCCGCATCAGTCGGAGCGCCACCCGGGAATCGTAGGGATCGCGCGCGGCTCGTGTCTTCCACCATTCGGCGGCGGCCCGGAAGTCGTTCGACGACTCGGCCGCCTCGGCAAGCGCCTCCAGTGCGCCGTCGTAGCCGGCGACCAGACGAGATCGTTCACGCTCGACCCACCGCTCGAACTCCGGTGCATCGCTGATGAAGAAGCCGTCGAGGAATTCGTTCCGGTAGAGTGCTACCGCGGCCCCCCTATCACCCCGCTGGATGGCTGCCTCGAAATCCATGACGTCGGAGCGAACGATGTCGGTGTCGAGGCACACGTCATCACCGACGGACGCGATCGCGGATTCGCCGAGTGATTTTCGGAGGGTGTATACGGCAGCGTTGAGGAGTTGACGCGCGCGGTCGGGGTCCTTCTCGGGCCAGAGGTACGCGATCGCCTTGTCGCGCGTGAGTCGCTGGTCCGGCGCCAGAACGAGGAGGGCGAGCAGGCCGAGGCGATGCCGCTGCGCGGCTCCGCCGGAGAGGCGCGCACCATCCGCGCTCTCCAACGACGGACTGCCCAGCAGCCTGAGGTACCACGTCGGCGTGGTGCTCAAATCGCGGTTCACCGCTAGGGATTTGCCAGTACCTCCCCGCGGTGAACATACAGAATACCGGGCACGTCCGCACCATGCCCGCCCCGCACTTGTTGTCGCGGATCGGGTATGGTGAGAGCGCGTTGTTGCTCAGCCGCTACGATTGTCGGTGCACGGTCGAGGCGAGGGCCGGCGCGCCGGCATTGCTCAGCGACCCGCCTGCGTCGCCCCTCCGCCCCGTCCCGCACATCCTTCAGTCGATCGTCAGATCCCGCACTTGGCGTTGAGTTCTGCCTGCACCTCGGCCGGTTCGAGCGTGGTCGGAGCCTGGAATACGCCATCCTTGTCCGCTTCGATGATGAACGTCGCGAGGAGCTCTATCGGCTGCGACGTCAGGTTCTGCGCGATGTGGCGGTTGTGAGGCGGCTGGAACGCTGCGCCCGTGGGGTACTTGTTGCTCGTGCAATCCTCGCTGGTCAGCGTCAGCGTTCCGCCTCCTGTGACCACTACCAGCACACCAGGCATCGGGTGAGTGTGCCAGGGTACGAAACCGCCGCCGGGAGGGACCGTCACCTTCGCGGTAACGATCTTTACTGCTCGTTCCGGATGCGTTTGCAGGTGAACGCGCGAATCGAGCATGCCGGCGCCGAGCGCCGCACTCGTGAAGCTCGGGGTTCCGGTGACATCGAAAGAAGACGAGAGCGTCGCCGCCTGACTGTCGGCCGGCATCGGTCCGTCGCAGCCGGCAAGCGCCAGCATCGCAGCGAGGATCAGGGTGCCGGATCGAGCGGCCGGTAGCCGATTCGAGCATCGGTGAGACATGGTGGACCTCCGTTCGCGTGTGGCCTTCCGGAACGCGGCTCCTGCCACGTTCCGAGCGCCACCGGCTCATCCGAGGCGCCGCGCACACGCTACCCGGCGCGGGTGAATCCGGTCTCCCCGTAGAATGAATTCGCGGTGAACTGCGTCGAGGGTGCGGTAGCGTACCAGGCGAATGGCCCCCGATCACGCCGTTGGCGGAAGCGAAGTGCTTATCCGATCAGGACCCGGGGCGTCTCAGCCGACTCCCCGCCGATCATGTACCCGTGGGCTCCTCGATGATCTCTGCGCGGATCAGGTGGTCCAGGCGCGGAAACTCGCTGTCGAGGTAGGCGTTGCCCCCGATGATGATCTTCCCCTGCCGACGCTGCCGCACTCCGCTCCCTGACCGTTCGCCATAGCCGGAGTAGAGGCTGTCCAGTACTTCCATGCCGCTGATCACCCGCCCGAAGACGGCGAACGGATTGCTGTCGTTGCGGGTGTTGTCGCGCAGGTTCACGTAGAGCTGCGTGTTCGACGTACCGGGCACCGTGTCGCGCGCGAAGGCAAGAGTGCCGCGCACGTTGCTCCCGTACTTCGGATCGTCCTCGAACTGCGCGTGGAGCCAGGCCGCGTTCACCGCCGGGTCGCCGTTCAACCCCCACTGCACGATGTAATGCGGGAGCACCCTGTGAAAGCGCACATCGTCGTAGTAGCCGAGTCGGATCAGGTTGTAGAACCGGTCCGACCCGTTCGGCGCGTGCGCGCGCTCGCAGCGTACGACGAAGTTCCCCTTCGACGTCTCGAAGCGCGCGTACCACACGGGCGGCGATGGCTGCTTCCACTCGGGATTCGAAGGGTCGAGAAGAAGAGATTTCCTTCCGGCTTCCGCGCTCGAGTCGGCGCCCTGCTGCGCGCCGGCCGTCGGTACGCTCACGGCGAGTGCGGCCGCGAGAAGCAGAGCTGTGGTGGTGAGTCGCATGACGTATGTTCGTTCTACCATTCGGAAGCTGCGACGCCTGGGCGGAGTTCTCGTGGAACGTGGCAACGCTTGGCCAGAGTGAAGATACTTCCGGACCCACCCGCCGCGATGTGGCGATTCAGCCGACCACGATCCCCAGCTTCCCCAACGTTCCCCGGGCGAAATCCGCGAGAGCGGCGGGCGTGTCGTCGAGAGTGTAGCTGCGCTGGATCATCACTCGCGTACGTCCCGAGGCTTGGTACTCGGCGAGACGCTCCAGAATCGCCCGCGTCGGATCGGCGTGGACCGGCACGACCTCGGCCCGCTCGCTTGGTAGCTGGTCTGGTGAGCTCAGGATGGTGGATACGAATCTTCCCCCGGGACGCAGCACGGAGAGTAGCGGCGCGGGGGTGCCCGCAAGATGCACGACAGCGTCGACACCGCTCGGGTGCACAGCCAGTACCTGCGTCGCGATGTCTTCCATGTAATACACCACCTCCGCGGCGCCGAGTGTGTTCACCAGCACCTTCTCCGCCGTGGAATGCACGGTGGCTATCACACGGGCGCCGGCCGCGGCCGCGAGCTGGATAACCTGATTGCCGACCCCTCCGGTGGCACCCGCGATCAGAACCGTCTTAACGGCATCGAGTCCTGCAGCGTCGACGGCGGCGATGGCCGCCGCGCCGGCGAGCCCGAGGGCGCCCCCTTCCGGAAAGCCAACACCCTGCGGCAGCGTGGCAACTCCTGTCGATGCATGCACGGTCACGTACTCGGCGAACGAACCGTCGCCCAGGTACGGCTTGATGACGATGCCGAAGACACGATCCCCCGGCGCGTGACCAGTCACACCCGCGCCCACCGCGTCCACCGTGCCCGCGAAATCCTTTCCGAGCACGACGGGGAATCGGTGCTCCATCATCCCCTTCAATCGACCGCTCGCGACAGCGAGGTCGAAGCCATTCACGGAGGCAGCACGCACGCGGACGCGAATCTCTCCTTCCACCGGCTCCGGGATCGGGAGCTCCAGCACCTTTGGACGCGCACCGAGCTCAGTGAGACCAACTGCACGCATGGCGTAGCTCCTCGTTCGAGTTCGAGTGCCGTGACCTTCACGTCCAGGGTCGTACGCGGGCCGCTCGAGTGCCGCGCAGAATCAACCGCGCCGAGCGTTGAAGCTGATTCGTCCAATGGCAGGCAGCATGCCGCCGCAGCCCCAAATGAGGGACATGACTCAGGAGGGAGCTCGATGACGAGCGCAACCGCTCACGCGCCAGCGCGTCCGGCGATGACCTCCGTGTGGATCCGCACGGAAGAGGTGGCCAGCGCATGTGAGCCTCACGCGGCGCGGCTAACCGTATCGCTTGCATGCGCCGTGTTGGAATGCCGGGCACGGCCCCGACCAGCTTCGAATGCCGCGTGCAACCAGTCGCGCCGGCCGTACGCTACCAGTGCAGCGATGACCCCCGCCACGAATGGCACCAGCGCCCCACCGACCTGCTGCCCCCCGAGCTGGGCGTCGACCGCCGCCGGAGACAGCCGCCCTGCTCGGGCCGAGCCAGCCATGCGCACTCTTGACGACCGTTCAGGTTCTCCACGTATTGGGTGCCTGAACAGCCGTGAGAAACCATCAACCAGGAGCGACCATGTTGCTGATCCGCGACATCATGTACTGCAAGCCTGGCAAGGTGCGCCCGATGGTCGAGAAGTTCATCGCGATGTCGAAGCTCGGCGAGAAATCGGGGATGCCCCGAATGCGCGTCATGACCGACATGTGTGCCGAGCGGTACTGGACGGTGGTGGCGGAGATGGAAGTGCAGGACATGCAGACGTTCGAGCAGATGATGACGTCGATTCAGACTTCGGACGAGGATGCGAAGCAGTTCGAGGAGATCATGCAGGGCTATCACGATCTCGTAGATTACGGCAGACGGGAGATCTACAAGCTCGAGGGATGAGCGCGTCCATCATCCTGCGTTCGCACCGCGGTGAATCGGGTGGGAGATGAGCTGACGATTCGTGCGGTGACGGTAGCCGATGCGGCTGCCGCCGCAGCCATCTACGATCACTACATCGCTCACTCGATCGCGACTTTCGAGGAGGAGGCGGTTCCCGCATCCGAGATGGCGCTACGCATCCAGAGCATCGCCGCGGTCCCGTTCCCATGGCTCATAGCCGAGCGAGAGGGCGAAGTCGTGGGTTATGCCTACGCGAGGCCCTGGAGGGAACGGCGGGCGTATCGCTTCTCGGCCGAGATCACCGTGTATGTCGATCCGGCGAATACCGGGCACGGCATCGGCTCGAAGCTGTACGAGAGACTGTTTCCGCTGATACAGGAGCGGGGAATTCACGCCGTCGTGGGCGTCATCGCTCTGCCGAACGAGGCGAGCGTGGCTCTACACGAAAAGTTCGGGCTCGCGAAGGTGGCGCATCTGAAAGAGGTGGGCTTCAAGTTCGACAGCTGGATCGATGTCGGCTACTGGGAGCGCATCTTGTAGGCCTTCCGAGCCGGGGGTACATCCGGGTTGGAACGTGTCGGGCACGGCACCACTCGCGTACGGGGAAGCTGCCTATCCCTCGCACACGAGTGGTGCCGCACCCGACACGTGCATCGCGGCACTCGTATTTCCGAGTCGCCTACGCGCCATCCGGGATGTTCGGTTCGACCACCTTGGCGAGCTGCAGCAGCGATTCCTGCCACCCCAGGTAGCACATCTCCTCGGGAATCGCCGCGGGAATCCCTTCCTGAACGATCTGCAGCTCGCACCCGCAGCTCACCGGGCGCAGCGACACCGTCACCTGCATCTCGCCCGGTAGATTCGGATCGTCGAAGCGGTCGGTGTACCTGATGCGCTCATTGGGCGTGAGCTCGACATACGTGCCCCGGAACGAGTGGCTGTTCCCGGTGCTGAAGTTGGTGAACGAGATCTTGTATCCCCCGCCCACCCGCACATCGATCTCGTGGACCCTACCGGTGAATCCGTACGGCGGAAGCCATTTCGCCAAGGCATCGGGATCGAGGAAGGCCTTGTATACACGCTCGGGCGGTGCGGTCAGCACGCGGTGGAGTTTGACGGTGCCGGTGGAGCTGGACATGGATACGGTCTCCTGAGAGTTAGGTGTGGTCACTTGCGCACCGATGATCGAGCCGTGCTTCGGTTCGACCGTTGGTGCCTCCATTGACACGTCGAACGAGAAGACCGGAATTCGACACGACCGCACCTGGTCGCTGCCGAGCTGCGCGCCGTCACCGCGGCAGCGCGAACGCTACTACATAGTCCCCACGCCCCCACTGATCGCCGCCACCCACGCAGATAACCACGTACTGCCGCCCGCCGATCGAGTACGTCATTGGCGTCGCCCGTGCTCCCGCCGGTAGCTCCCCTCGCCAGAGCTCCGCGCCGGTCTCGGTGTCGAAGGCGCGAATATAGT
>JBIQMO010000026.1:0-29460 GCA_044463245.1 Gemmatimonas aurantiaca | reverse complement strand
GCGCCGAGAGCGCGGCAGCGAACGCCGATGCCGAGGAGAATCGGTCGGCGGGAAGTTTCTGCAGCGCGGCCGCGACGGCGTCCTCCAAAGCTTCCGGAACCGTGGCGCGCTTTGCCGACAGTGCCTGGGGTGAGACCGTGAGCACCTTGGCCACGATCGCCTGCGCGTTCGGCCCGGTAAAGGGTGGCTCGCCGGCGAGCATCTCGTAGGTCACCGCACCGAGTGCGTAGATGTCGGTGCGGGCATCCACTGTCCGCTCGGCCATCGCCTGCTCGGGGCTCATGTACTGCGGCGTACCGAGCGAGAGCCCCGTCTGCGTCATGCGCGCTCCGCCCGCCTGCTCGACGGCCAGCGCGATGCCGAAATCGGCCACCAGCGCGTGTCCATTCTGGAGGAGGATGTTCTCGGGCTTGATGTCGCGATGGATCACGCTGCGCTCGTGCGCGTAGTGCAGGGCATCGGCGACTTCGATGGCGATACGCACGGCGTCGTCCACCGGGAGCTGCTGCTCGCGCTCGAGCCGCGCGCGGAGCGTCTCACCCTGCACGTATGGCATGACGTAGTAGAGCAGCCCGTCCGCGCTCCCCGAGTCAAAGAGCGGGAGGATGTGCGGGTGCTGGAGATTGGCTGTGAGCTCTATCTCGCGGAGAAATCGCTCCGGTCCGAGCATCGCCGAGAGCTCGGCGTGCAGTACCTTTATCGCGACCTTGCGACGGTGACGGAGATCCTCGGCGAGATACACCGTGGCCATCCCGCCGGAACCGAGCTCGCGCTCGATGCGGTAGCGATCGGAGACCGCGCTGCTCAGCCGCGTGAAGAGGGGAGCGAGATCGCTGTCCCGAGGGTCCGGCTGTGCCATCTGGTGGTGATCCTTGTAGTCTGGGGAGCAGGGCGAATACGTATGGGAGGGCCATGGATGTCACGCCGGGCGGCGCCGCGCTCAACTAGCGTACATCGATCACCCTCACCATCCCATGGCGCCAGTGCGCCTGGCCATCGCGCGCGTCGGCCACCCAGCAGATGAAGGCGTAGCGGCCGGGCGGGAAGTTCGTGCGCAGGAGGAGCGAGCCGCCGGGGGCGATGTCCGTGGTGCCACCGAAGGGATCGCCCGGCGCCGTGGGCACGCGCTTCGTCAACCACGCCTTCACCTCGTCCATCCCGGCACGCGGCTTCAGGTGCAGGATGAAGATCTCGTGCGGCTGCGCCGCGGAGTTCATGATGTGAATGGCGTGGGTGCCGCGCGTGATCGGGCGTGACAGGTAGAACGCGTAGTCGCGCAGAGTCAGCGTCATGTCACCGGTGGGGAGCGGGGTGGCGCGCGCCGAAGGCGTCGCCATGAATTCCTTGAACATCCCCTTCGTCCAGTGCGGCTTCCCGTCCGGCGCGTTCACGTTGCACCAGATCGCGTAGCGTCCGGGCTCGAGCTCCACGGTGACCGATGCGACCTGATTCGGCGCCGGTGCATTGGGGCCGCCGAGGAAGTGCATCCACGCGGGAAACGGCTCGCCTTTGCCGAGCGCGTCGTACATCTGCGCGAGGGTGCGGCCGGAGTCGAGGCGCACGAGCTTCACGTGGTGCCACTCCGCGCCTGCGTCACGGAGTCGGAACGTGGTCAGACCGGCGGGAATGGTGTCACGCATCGTGAACGCGTATTCGTGCGCGACCACGTCGACCACGGTGCCGGTCTGTGCACGAGCACGCGTCGTAAGCGAGATGAAAGCGAGCACCGCGCAGGCAGCGCATGTGATGCGGTGAAGCAGCGTCTCGCGCTCGATGCGGCAGCGCTCGGCGAGCGCGGCGGCGAGACTGTCGACCACTCCTATCACTGGCTCCCTCCGCCCGCGAGCGCCGGCACGTTCTGCAGGTAAACGAGCCCCGGGTTCTTCGGTGGGCGCACCATCACGAAGTGCTGCCCGTCCGGGGTAACGTCGTAGTTGGTGTGCGGTGTGGCATCCGCGTACTCGCCCGCGTCGAAGAGCGCTCGCCTGGCTTCCACGCGCGGCTCGCCGGAGAGCGTGAGCGTGGCTGCCATGAGCTCGGCCCCGTCGTCGGTGAGCCGCCGGTAGAACAGCTCGCGGCCGGTGGGACTCCAGCGCGGGCCGGTCGCTCCATCCAGCGATACCTGGAGCCGCACTCCCGAGCCGTCCAGCCGGCGCACGTACACTTCCGAGCGGCCGCTCTCGTTGGACGCGTAGGCGAGCCACTTCTCGTCCGGCGACACCGAGGTCCATCCCTCGAAGAACGGAGTCACGACCACATTGCGCAGCGTGTCGCCCGGATGGAAGGAGACTATGTCCCAATCCGAAGCCTTCGCGCGTGTGTACGCGATTCCGAGCAGCGTGCCGTCGGAGGTGACATCGGTAACCGTGTTGAGGCCGTGTCCGCCGACGATCTTCACGGGCGATCCGCCGCCCGTGGCCGGGACGCGGAACGCCGTCAGGTCGCCGGAGCGGGCGCTCATGTAGACGATGCTCCGGCCATCGCGCGACCAGATGGCATCGTGTCCGTCGCCAGCGAGGGTAGCGCGCGTGAGTGCCCGCTGCGCCCGATCGAATATCCAGGCGTCGCGCCCGCCGTCGATCGCCTGCACATCCACCAGGATGCGGCGGCCGTCGGGGGAAACGCGGGGGTTGTGGTAGTTGCGGGGTGCATCGGAGATGACCTGTGAGGCGCCGGTGCGATCGACGAGCACCAGGTCGGACGGCTCAGCCCCCATGTACAGCACCGCGCCCGTCTCCGACGTCGAGAACCGCGCAGCTCCGTCGGTCGTGTTGCTGATCGCGTTCGCGAGCTGCACGGGAGAGCCGGTAAGGCGCAGCGCCCCAGCGTCGAAGGGAACCGTGAGGAGCGCTCCCCGCTCGTCCGTGTACACAACGTGGCCGGGCGGAAGGAACCGTGCGGCCGTCAATCCCGACTCGATGATCGTCGTGCGGTGACCATTAGACAGGTCGAGTGCGGAGAGGCTGCCGGAGCCGGACTCGGAAATCCCCAGCACCAGCAGGTGGCGTTCATCGGGGAGCATCGCGATCGCGTTCAGGTTCCGCTCGCCCGCCGCCGTGTCCGGGCTGGCGACTCGCGCGGGAGTACCGCCGGTTTCCGGAATGCGATAGAGGCCGCCGTCGTCACCGTGATAGATGATGGTGCCGTCGCGCAGCCAGACGAAGAACGGCTTGTACCCGCGGAGCCCCGGGATGAGAACGGGGGTGCCTCCCGAGAGCGAGATCCGGTACGCGCTGTTCACGCGTACGAATGCGACCGAGCGTCCATCCGGCGAGAAGACGGGATCGTAAGCTTCCCGCGTGTCGGCTAGCATCGTCGCGTGCGTGTCGCCGATGCTGCGAACCCAGAGCGCGCTCCCGGCGTGAGCGTCGCTGAAGTAGACCACGGTCTGTCCATCGGGCGACAGCGCGAACAGCTCGAAGCCGGGTCCGCCGCCGATGTGGATGTCGCCGACGATGAAGCGCGCGGGCGGCGCAGCCGTGTACGCACCGTGTCCGTACTTCTGCCCCACGAGCGCACCGAAGGCGAGCGCTATCAGTGCCGTACCGGTGATGGCGGCGATCGTCCGCCGGCGAGTGGCGCGATTCGCGGGCGTGCGAGGAACGACGCGCGTCGCCGGCGGGCGGCCGGTGAGCGTTCCGGAGAGCGCAGCCGCGTAGCTGCGCGCGTCGGCGAAGCGATCGGCCGGCAGCTTCTCGAGCGCCCGCGTCACGGCGAGGTCCACATGTTCGGGAACGCTGCGCCGCCGCGCGCCAAGCGACGGCGGTTCGGCCGTGATGACCTGCGCGAGAATGGCTTGCGCGTTGGGCCCGGTAAAGGGCGGCTCGCCGGCGAGCATCTCGTACGTGACCGCGCCCAGTGCATAGATGTCCGCACGTGCATCCACGGCTCGCTCCCCCATCGCCTGCTCGGGAGCCATGTACTGGGGAGTTCCGAGAGAGAGGCCGGTCTGGGTGAGCCGCCCACCGCCCGCCTGCTCGACGGCCAGCGCTATTCCGAAGTCTGCTACGAGAGCATGACCGTTCTGGAGGAGGATGTTCTCGGGCTTGATGTCGCGATGTACGACGCCCTTGGCGTGCGCGTACGATAGCGCGTCCGCGACCTCCGTCGCGATCAGGAGAGCGTCGTCCACGGGGAGCTGCGTCTCGCGCTCGAGCCGGGCGCGGAGCGTCTCGCCTTCTACGAATGGCATCACGTAGTACAGAAGCCCGTCGGCGCTCCCGCTGTCGAAGAGGGGGAGGATGTGCGGGTGCTGCAGCGATGCGGTGAGCTCGATCTCCTTGAGGAATCGCTCCGGACCGAGCACCGCACTCAGCTCGGCGTGCAGCACCTTGATCGCGACCTGGCGGCGGTGCTTGAGATCCTGCGCCAGGTACACGGTCGCCATCCCGCCGGAACCGAGCTCGCGCTCGATGCGGTAGCGATCGGCCAGCGTGGCGGCCAGCCGTTCCTCGATCGGAGTCATCGGGACCGCCTCATGGCGCCGCCTGCTCGCCGATGTGGGCAGCGAAGTGCTCGATCCGAACTAGCTGCGGCTGAGCATCCGGATCGGCTCTGCCCACCATCAGAAACCGTCGGTCGTCGGCGCCGACGGCGTAGCGCGTGTAATCGAGGCCGACCGCCGCGTCGGTGGAGGCGACAGCATGCGGCACCCCGGCGTGGAATACCGGGGTTGTCTTCACGTCGACCGCCATCAGGTTGTCGGTTCCGGTGTTGCGCCGAAAGAAGAGCTCGCGCCCCGAATGGGCCCACCGGGGCTCGAATCCACCGTTGGTGGAAATCGGCCAGACGCCGTCATTCACGTTCGGAAACGGGCGCACGTACACCTCGCGGCGGCCCGACGCCGTCGATACGTACGCCAGCCAGCGGCCGTCGGGGGAGAGTGCCGGGTTGGTCTCGCCATCCGGCGTAGCGATGATCGGGTGCAGCATGGTGTCGACGCCGATACGCATCGCGAGGATGTCGCCCGATCCGGAGTCCGCGCTCGACGTCCGCGCGATCAGCCACTTACCATCGCGCGATTCAGTGACCTCGGTGATGTTGCGTCGTGCCCGGGCGAACAGAGTATCGCTCCCCGTGCCGTCGGCCGAGCGCCGGAACACCGCTTCCGGACTGACCCGTTCGGAGAGGAAGATCACCGAGCGCCCATCGCTCGAAAAAATCGGCCGTGAGTCGGGTGCGGGGTCGAGGGTCAGCCGGGACAACGGGCCGGTGGCAAGCTGCTTGATCCAGATGTCGGTACCGGTGCTGCCCACGCGCGAGATCTCGACGGCCGCCCTGGTGCCATCGGGCGAGAGCGCCAGCCCCCGGATCTCGCCGGCCTCCGACCAGCTCGGGTCGACCGGCCGAGCGGGCCCGTCGCGCTCCACCCATTCGAGCCGGGCGCCGCTGCTGGACGAACCGGCCAGGTAGTGGAGCACGCCATCGTCGCTTGGCACCAGGTCGACGCCCGAATAGTTGCCGGCGATCCGGACATCGTTGAGCGCGGCGGCAGAAGGGCCCGTGATCTCGAGCTTCTTTTCGCTGAACGGCGCGGTCTCCAGGGTGCCGTCGGCGGTAACGAAGAGCAGATGCCCGGGCACGTACGCCGCGCTGACCCCACGCGCGAGCGTGGCGCGCTCACCGCTTCCGATCCGGACGGCCACGATGGAATAGTCGGCCGGCACATCATCGATGTGCCGGAGGCGCATGATCACCGCATGCGCGCCGGGAAGTACCTGCGGCCAGGCGATGCCGGCCTCGTGTTTCGCGACATCGAGCGGCATGACTGGCTGGCGATCGGTACCGTCCGGACGGATCCGCTGCAACCCGCCCTGGTCGGCGTCGAAGTAGATGTACCCGTCGCTCCCCCACGCCGCTCCGCTGTTCCCGAGTGGAGCGCTGATGACCGTTCGTGGCGGCCCGCCGTTCAGCGAGACGACCTTCAGGGTCCGTCCATTGAGGTCGGTAAAGAATCCAACAGCGCGATCATCCGGCGAAATGAACGGGTCGTACGCTCCCTCGGTGCCGGGAATCGAAGTGGCGACTAGCGCGTTGCGTCGTTTGACCCAGAGGCGCCCATGAACCGAATCACCACCGGTGTAGACCATGAGGGCACCATCGTGTGATACAGCCAGATGAGTCCCCTGCATGGCCAGACTGATTTCCTGACCCCGCGGGAGCGCAATTGCGAAGCGCGATTCGGGTGGGACTGTCTGGGTGAACCGGCGCCACACAATCAACCCGATCGCCAGGGCGGCGATGCCGACGCTGGCCCACGCGATCCATTCGCGGTGAGCGTGGTGGGCGGTGCTACCAGCCCGGCGCCCGGACGGAGAGGTGGGGACTCGTCCCGCCAGCGCGTCCGCGAATTCGGGCGCCGTGGCAAATCGGTCGGCCGGCAGCTTCTGTAGCGCGGTGAGGACCGCGTCCTCGACGTGCTCCGGCACCCGCTTCCGAGTTTCGCGGATTGGCGCCGGCTCGGTGGTGAGCAGTCGGGCAACGATGGCCTGCGCGGTGGGGCCGGAGAACGGCGGCTCGCCCACCAGCATCTCGTAGGTCATGGCGCCCAGCGAATAGATGTCGCTGCGCGCAGTGATCTCCCGTTCGCCCATCGCCTGCTCGGGACTCATGTAGTGCGGCGTGCCGAGACTCATCCCCGTCTCGGTCATCCTGTGGGCCGCCGTGTGGCTCACGGCGAGCGCGATGCCGAAGTCGGCAACGAGTGCCGCACCATCGTGCAGCAGGATGTTCTCCGGCTTGATGTCGCGGTGGATCACGCCGTGGCGGTGGGCGTAGTCGAGCGCCCCGGCGACTTCGGTGGCGATGCGCACAGCGTCGGCTATGGGGAGTTGCTTCTCCCCGGTGAGTCGGTCGCGAAGCGATTCGCCATCGACGAAAGGCATGACGTAGTACGCCGTCCCATCTACCTCGCCCGAATCGATGAGGCCGAGGATGTGCGGGTGCTGCAGCGCTGCAGCCGTCTGAATCTCGCGTACGAAGCGCTCGGCGCCGATCACCGCTCCGAGCTCGGGCTTCAAGACCTTGATGGCGACCTTGCGATGGTGCTTGAGGTCCTCGGCGAGATAGACCGTGGCCATCCCGCCCGCGCCCAACTCGCGCTCGATGCTGTAACGATCGGCTAACGCGGCACCGAGGCGAGCGGCGTCGCGCGTTTGGGGATGCTGGCTCGATGCAGCGCCGGAGGCCGGCGGCGTGGTCATATGATGTGCGGAATGTGCCGCAGGGATCGGGTTACGGCGACGACGTGTCGTACAGCGCTGCTATTATGGGGGCGGCGACCGGCCCCTGTACAGACAGGGCCACCAGCAGGTAGGTGGTATTTCTGGAAGCGTCCAGTGAGCTCCTGCCCACGGGGCGGGGGGCGGGGGGGCGGGGGGGCGTCCGAGCTCGTCCTGGGGGCGGTCGTGTGCTAATCGGGAGCGCGGCTCGGTTCGCCGGTGGAGAACGACTTGGAGTCGGGGACGAGCCGCGCGGCTACCTGCGCGGGGAGCGATCGTCGCTCCCCGCGCTCTTGCCATGACAGAGCTCCGGGCTACCGCGAAATCATGTACGTCAGCCCGGCACCATACACTGTCTCCCCTCCCCGGATGAACGTCTTCTGAACTCCGAGATGCAGGTTCAATCCGGGTGCTACGTTCACGATCCCGACTCCGCCGCCGGCCGTGAATCGCACGCCCGATTCGGAATCGCCCTCGTCTGGCAATACGAGTCCCCACCCGAGCGATGGGATCACGAACGGGACGATCTGCGTCTCCCCCGGCTTCCTGATCCCCACGTAGATGGGTGTCCCCAGCGTGGCCGACCAGAGTGATCCACCCTCGGGCTTGGCGAAGCCGAGCGATGTGTTGATGCCGAGGCCGAACTGCGTGCCGCGTTCGTCGAGCACCCGCCGGAGCAGGCCACGCTCGGCAGCGAGACCGGCCACGAAATGTCCGCTGCAACCCTCGCAATCCGGTGTGAGGTATCCGCCGGAGAAGGTGACATCGCCCCGGCCGCCCGATGCGGGGATCGATACACCCGCAACGATGGTGTTCATCTGCGTGTCTCCGGCCTTCACGCTCCCCCAGCGAGCGTCGATGCCAATCCCACTCTGAGGGATACCAGCCATCCATGGCCGGACGACCGGCGTGAGACCGCCGGTGGGGGTGAGGGTGAGTGCGACGTAGCCGGCTGCCGCGTTGATGCTCTGGGCCGCGCTCCTGGCGGCGACGCACGCCAGAGTGGCGATGGCCGCCGCTGCAACTGCGATCGATCTGTACATGGGTGCCTTCCGGTTAGGGACGAGGCCCAGACTAGCGACGAACCGACGCGCGCGAGATACGCGTGATGACGTAGGAGGCAGAGAATCATTACGTATCGCGCCACCTGGTCCGAGACGATCCAGCGCTTCGGCAGCGGCACCATAGTGCATACGTCATTTCGGAGCTTCGAATACGTAACGTGACGGATCGAGCCGCCCGTCCGATGAGCGCAGATTGCGCCTCACACAACGACGGACGGGCGCTATGCGGTCATCGGCAGGACGCGCGGCATCTCTCACTCTCGCTTTCACGACGCACGAGCCGAGTGCGTTGCCCACGCTCGCTTCGATCTACTGTTGCATGCGCGCGGGCGCTCGCAACGGAGCGCGGAACCGTGATCGGCTCGCCGGGCGCGCGGCGGCCAGGTTGGCTATCTCGCGGGCGCTCGGAATTTCCGACGTCGGCCGGATCGTGTTGCGGGCGCGACCGGGGAGGCCGCCTGCGGTCTTCCCGGTCGGTGCACGGGGCGCTCTTCACGAGCTGCCGGTAGCACTTTCAATAACGCACAGCGCTGGGCGTGCGGTAGCCGCCGCAGCGCGTCCCTCCACGCGCGTCGGTGTGGACCTCGAACGGTGCCGAACAGTGAGAAGCCGCCAGCTCCGGTATTTCCTCACGTCAACCGAACGTCGCGACGGCGCTCGTCATTCGCCGACGACTCTGTGGGTGCTCAAGGAGGCCGCGTGGAAAGCGCTCGGCTGTGACGGCCGGACGCCGTTCAGCGCAGTCGCACTCTGCTTCGACCCTTCAGGGCGCCTCACCGCGGTGTCGCACGATGGCCGGACGATCGACGTCCGAGCGGCGCTGTTTCATCCGTGGCCGGGCTTCATCTGCGCCGTCGTATCAGCTGAGGAGCAGAAATGAGCGCGCGAGGGCCCTGCATAGCGAGAGCGGCATACGCCTTTCCCGCCGAATCGCGCTCGGTGCGCGAGCTCGAGAAAACCGGGCTGCTGCAGAGCGATGCCGCCACTCTGGAGCACTTCGGGTTCGCGCGGGTGCACGTGGCAACGTCGGAGACACCTTACGAGCTGGCGTTGCGCGCCGCTTCCGCCGCACTGACCGATCACGGCGCCGCGCCCGAGAGCGTCGACTTCCTTCTGTACTGCGGCACACCCGCGCTGGCGTTCGCCGCGCGCGGCGTTCCTGACGATCCAGCGGCGAGTCTCCTCACCATGGATCGATTCAGGTACCCAGCCACACGATTGCAGTACGATCTCGGCCTGACCCGGGCGAGCGTGATGGCGCTAGACCAGCTCGCCTGCACCACGCTATTCAGCGCGGTGCGACTGGCGCGAGCACTCTGTGTGAGCGAAGGGCTCGATCGCGTTCTCTGCGTTTCGGCGGAGTTCGTGCCACCGGGCTCCGGCCGCGAGGCAATCTACAACTGCACCTCCGACGCGGCGTGCGCGGTTCTCGTCGAGCGCGAGGGCACGCGTAACCGCATCGTCGCGTCGGTACAGGTCACGAAGGGCTACTACTGGGAGTGCGACGAGCGCCGCGATGAGATAGTGGCCTCGTACTTCCCCACGGCGCGACATGTGATCGCGGAGACGGTGCGCCAGGCCGGGTGGAGCGCCCGTGACGTGGACTGGGTGATCCCACACAACGTCAGCGCGCGAAGCTGGCAGATACTCTGGGGGCTCCTCGGATTCCCGAGAGCTCGACTCTGGAGATGCAACATCGCCCGCGATGGTCACACCCTGGCGGGTGACAACTTCATCAACCTGCGCGATGCGCTCGACTGCGGCGCGCTGCACCAGGGTGATCGACTCATCCTCTTCTCGTACGGCTACGGAGCGCACTGGACGGCGCTCGCACTGGAGGCGTGATGACTCGCAATGGCGGTACCATCCTGATAACCGGAGCCACGGGGCACCTCGGGTGGCATACGCTCGACAGGCTGCTGGGGCACGATTCCTCGCTCGAGGCCTGCGCCCTCGTTCGTGATCCCGCGCGCTGGTCTGCGCGCGCGGTCCGTATGCGGCGCGAGCGTTCCGCGCGCGTCACACCGGTGAGCGGAGAGCTCCGTTCTCCCGCCCTGGGGTTGTCGGCCGAGGCGCGCACGTGCGTCACGCGCGCGACCACCACCGTGATCCACCTGGCCGCCGACACGAGGTTCTCGCGGCCGCTTCCGGAAGCGCGAGCCATCAACACCTATGGCACCCGCCACGCCCTCGAGCTGGCAGCCGACTGCCGTTCGCTCGAGCGATTCGTCTACGTGAGCACGGCATTCGTGGCGGGTCGCATGACGGGAGACGTGCCGGAGCGCGACAACGGAAGCGCCGCCGGTTGGGTCAACGCGTACGAGCAGTCGAAGTACGAGGCGGAGGTACTCGTGCGAGAGAGCGGGCTGCCCTGGCTCATCCTTCGTCCCAGCACTTTGGTGTGCGACGACCAGGATGGTAGCGTGGGGCAGTTCAACGTGGTTCATCGCGCCCTTCGCATGTACCACTACGGACTGGCCGCGATGATGCCCGGCCGTGCGGAATCTCCGGTGGACGTCGTGACGTCGGAATATGTGAGCGATGCCATCGCGCGGTTGGCGCTCCACCCCGACAGCGCGGGTCGTACGGTCCACCTCTGCGCTGGGGCCCGCGCGCTTCCCCTCGGAGAGCTGCTGGACGTCACCTACGATGTCTGGGCCGCGGCGCCAGGTTGGAAACGCCGAACGATCGAACGGCCGGCGCTGGCAGACGCGGAGACTTACCGTCTCTTCGAAGGCGCCGTCGAGGAAACTGGCGACCCCATGCTTCGGCGGGTCATCCACTCGCTGTCGCACTTCGTGCCGCACCTCGCGCTCGAGAAGCGATTCGAGACTCGCAGTGCCGACGCGCTGCTGGGGCATCCCGCTCCTCGGGTTAGCGACTACTGGCGCCGGATGGTCGAGTACCTCGTCGCTACCGACTGGGGGTCGCGAGCGGAGACGGTGGCCGCATGAAGACCATCGTCGATCGCGAGCGCTTCATCACCGAGCTGGTGAGCTGGCTCGACCGTCGTCTGGCGCCGCCCGGGATGACGATCACGCCCACGACCGTGCTCTTCGAGGGCCGCCTGATAGACTCGGTGCGCATCCTCGACCTCATCGCGTGGGTCGAGCGTGCCACCGGGCGCCAGATCCCCGACATCCGAATCGTGATGGACAATTTCCGCACGGCCGAGCGGATCGCGGATGTCTTTCTCGAGGAGGTGGCGAATGTGGTCGACTGACGAAGTCGTTCGCGCACTCACCGAGCGCGGGGATCTCTGGCAGAGCGCTCCAGGCGTGACGGGGCTCCGCGGCGGCGCGGGCGCACTCTGCACGGAGTTGGAGCGGGCGATCGGCGCCCTCATCTCGGGCGAGGGAGTGGAGGAGTGGCGCGTGCCGCCGGCCATTCCTCTGATAGCGCTGGAGCGGGCCGACTACTTCACCTCGTTCCCACAATGGCTCACGGTGGCGGCGCACCTGGACGCCGACATGGACGCCATGCAGCGGGTGGCTACCGCCGCATCGCCGGCGCTGGCTTGCAGGCGCGCACTGGCGCCGGCGGACGTCGCGCTCATGCCGGCCGTCTGCTACCACGTCTACGCGTCGCTGGCCGACAGCGTGCTTCCCGCCGCGCGCCGGGTCGCCGTGCGGGGCACTTGCTGGCGGCACGAAGGGGAGCGACTTGCGCCCCTCGAGCGCGGGTGGGCGTTCACAATGCTGGAAGTCGTCTGCCTCGGGTCGCCGCGCGATGTGGAGGAGTTCCTCTCGTGTGCGGTGCGGCGCGCAACCGACTTCGCCGAGGCGCTCGGCCTGCGAGCGACGATTGCCGACGCGAGCGATCCGTTCTTCGCACCCACGGGGCGCGGCAAGGCGCTGCTCCAGCGCATGAAGCGGCTCAAGCGCGAGCTGCTGCTTCCAATCGATCCCGATCGCACGATCGCGGCAGCCTCGTTCAACGACCACCAGACCTTCTTCGGCGAGGCGTTTGGCATACGCGACGCTCACGAAGCACCGATCTCCACCGGTTGCATGGCTTTCGGCATCGAACGGTGGTTGCTCGCCATGTTGGCGGCGTACGGGCCGGAGCCGAAGGGGTGGCCTACGATCGAGCGCGTCGTGCCAGGCAATGGAGGATACTGAAATGCCGGCATCCGTTACGCGAGCAACATCGCGGCTCTACGCACGCCACGCGGCCGCGGCGGACCGCGGCAGCTGGTCGCTCGAGCGCGACGTTCGCTGGGACCTGATAGATCGCAATCTCGCGCTGCGGCACCCCGACATTCTCGCGAAGCTCCGCGACGCGGCGATCATCGAGTCATACCACCCGGTGAACCTGGCGCGGCTCATCCGCCTGACCTGGGATGACGTGGATGCCGGCGTGGTGTTCTCCCTGGAGATGTACGAGGGGTTCAAGCACTTCCATGCCCTCCGAAGCTACCTCGACGTAGTGGGCTACGAGCCGGTCATCACTGATGACGAGCTGCGCGAGAGCCGCCGCGCCACGGCGCGCACCGATCTCGACCCGGGCGATGAGATAAAGCCGCTGGTGGAATTCATGCTCAGCGAGCACCTGGCGTCGTACTTCTTCCGCCGTCTCGGCGAGGATGCCGAGGAACCCGTTCTCGCCGAGCTGCTCCGGATCATCGCTGCCGACGAGGTGCGTCACGCGCAGGGCGCCTCGGACCTTCTCGCCAAACGGATCGCGGCCGACCCAGCGAACGCGCAGCGCGTTCTCGACGCCGCGGTCCACTTTCGCCACTACGGCGAGCTCGCGGTGGACGCGGTTCCAGTGGCCATGGAGGGGGACGCGATAGCCATCAGGACCTTCGCCAGCCGCATAACGCGTCTCTGCGGGATGCGGATGGTGGACTACCTGAAGTCCACTCTCGACGCTTCCGAGCGAATTGCCCCTGCGCCGGCCGCCGGCGCGCGTACGTCATCTCCGCGGAAGAATACGTCATCCGGCGTATATCGACCCGATTGCTAGCCGCGCATCCTCGAAGCGTCCATTC
This sequence comes from Gemmatimonas aurantiaca, assembly GCA_044463245.1. Classification (GTDB taxonomy): domain Bacteria; phylum Gemmatimonadota; class Gemmatimonadetes; order Gemmatimonadales; family Gemmatimonadaceae; genus JADGGM01. The sequence continues at coordinate 16,183 of JBIQMO010000026.1, read as the reverse complement.
ACCGGAGTCGGAGGTCATGCAAATCACGCAGCGAGAGGCGGCTCTGCTGAACTTCTACCGAGTCTCGGAGCTGCACGGTGGACTCATTCTCGGTCAGCTCGCACGACGAGTCCGCGACAGCGATCTGATAGTGAACCTCACGCGCCACAGCGCGGAGGAAGTGGGGCACGCGCTGCTCTGGGCGGAGACCATAGTTGCGGTGGGAGGGCGGCTCACGCCGGAAAGGGACAGTTACCAGGCGCGCTACGCCGCGTTGCTGGGTACGCCCGCATCGCCACTCGAGATTCTGGCGCTCACGCAGGTGTTCGAACGTCGTGTCTTCAGACACTTCGTCGAGCACGCTCGCCGGCCGGGAACGCACCCGCTCGTGCGCGCCGCGCTCCGACGAATGCTGGAGGAGGAGCGCGGACATCTCTCGTGGGTGCGCGAGTGGCTCGACGGCCAATCACGCGCCCGCGAAAACGAGGTGGCTACTCTGCTCCGACGGTACGCCGAGCTCGATGCGAGGGTGTACGAAGAGCTCACGCGCGAGTTCGGCTGGCGTGAGGCCGCGTGAACGCCGCTAGAGTGGCCAGCGCATCACCGCGCCTGACCGGCGAGCCATGCGTCGCCCGACTGTCGATGACGAGCTGGCGCGACGGCCGGCTGTATTTCGCGCAGGTGCGTGAGGACCCGCTTCTGGAGATCGAGGCGCTTCGTCCCGGGGCTCACGACACTACGGTCGTCGTGGGGTCGGGGGGGTGCACGGCGCTGTCGCTGCTGGCGGGGGGCGGGCGGGTCATCGCGGTGGACAACAACGCCACGCAGAATCACCTCATCGAGCTGAAGGTCGCGGCGGTCAGATTCCTGCCGTTGCGCGATGTGGTGGCGTTCCTCGGCGGTGCGAGCGAGAGCGGCGAGATCCGGATGTCGACTTACGCCGTTCTGCGTGGCGGCCTCACTCCGGCCGCGCGCGCGTACTGGGATGCGCATCCCGGAGATGTGCGTTGCGGCGTCATCACGGCCGGTGCCACTGAGCGCTTCATCAAGCTGCTCGTACGTGTGCTCGAGACATGCGTCCACTCACGCGCGCGCATCGATCGCCTGCTCTCCTGCACCACTCTGGTGGAGCAACGCGTCTTCTACTATCGGGTGTGGGACAGCTGGCGCTGGCGCGCCTTCTTCCGGCTTCTGCTCAGCAGGGGCTCCCTCGGCCGGGTGTACGATCCGGCGTCCCTGCGCAATGCGCGGAGATCGAGTTTCTCCCGGCACTTTCGCGGTCTCGTGGAGCGCGCACTCACCCAGCTCCCGGTCGCGAACAACTACTTCCTGCATCAGATGCTGACTGGCAGCTACCCGGCGGCGGTGGTGGGCGGGGTGCCGCCATACCTGAGCGCGAGGGGAGCGGACGCCCTGGCCGCTGGTATGTCGTCGCTCTCGATAGTGGATGCGACGTTCACCGAGTACCTGCGTTCATGCCCCGACCGCAGCGTTACCGGCTTCGCGCTCTCGAACATCTGCGAGTGGCTCTCGCCCGGGGATATCGACGAGCTGTTCGCCGAGGTAGCGCGCGTGGCCCGCCCGGGGGCACGACTCTGCTTCCGAAACTTCGTCGGCTGGACCGACGTGCCGGCGCGGTGGCGCCACATGATAGTGGAAGACACCGAGTACGGTGACCGGCTCATCGCGCGAGACCGGAGCCTCGTGCAGTACCGCTTCGTCGTGTGCCGGGTGGGATGAGGGTGAGCCGATGACGATCGCCACATCCATCCGAGGCGGCTTCGCAGTTCGCGAGGCCACGGTGTGCGACAACGAAGCGCTCGTGGCGCTGGCCGCTGCGTGTCCAATGCGCGGGTCGGTATCGCTGTGCGTGGACAGGGCGTCCGATTTCTTCGCGCTGAACCGGCTGGAGGGAGATCGCTGGCGCGTAGGCGTCGCCGTGACCGACGGTGGCGAGCTGGTAGGGTGTATTGCCGTAGCCACGCGTACAGCATACATCGGCGGCGTTCCGACGCTCATCGCCTACGTGAGCGACCTGAAGGTCCACCCCGCCTTTCGGAACGGGTCGGTCGCGGACGCGCTCTCCGCCTACGCGAGTGGAGCGAGCCGTGAGCTTGGCGGAGACGACGTGCCGATCGCGCTCACTATCCTGGCGGGGAACAGAGCGATGGAGCGCCGCATCGACGGGCCGCGCGGGCTGCCCGTTCTGCGGCGCGTCGCGACGATACGAGCGCATGCGGTGAGCATGCTCTGGCGCCGCGGCATCCCCGAATCCTCCGTGACCGTGGCTCCCGCTACGGAGCGCGACCTCGGAGAGATGGCGACGCTCTGGAACCGAGTCGGGCGGGGACGACAGCTCGCTTCGTGCTACGATGCGGACTCGCTGGCGGGATGGATCCACGCTGCACCGGCGCTCGAGGTGGGCGCGTACCTGCTCGCGCGACGGCGCGACGGGCGCCTCGCGGGTTTCCTCGCGATGTGGGACCAGGCGTCGTTCAAGCAGCTGCGCGTGACTGCGTACTCGAAGCGGCTTGCGACATTTCGCGCGGGATTCAACGCGGTCGCTCCGCTCATGGGCGCGGCAGCACTTCCCGCGGTGGGCGCGCCACTGCGTCACCTCACGGCTGTCCACGTGTGCGTGGCCGGGGACGAGCCGGAGGTGCTCCGGGCGCTCCTGCTCCACGCCTACGCCGCGGCGCGCGCAGATGGCTACGCCTTCTTCACGATAGGCCTGGACGTTCGCGACCCACTTACCGCGGCACTGCGCGGCCTGCTGGCACAACCGACGGACATCCACGTCTACGTGACGGCGCCGTCCGGACACTACCGCGGCCCCGACTTCAGCGAGTCTCCTTTTCACTACGAAATCGCTCTGGCGTGAGGTAACGATGCGTCATCCGACAGTGTCCGGAGCCAGCTACCCACCAGCTCTCGATGCCCCGGCAGGCGAAGCGGCAGACCGGCCCGGAGCCGCGAGGATCGTGCGGCGTGGGATCTCCGCGCTTCTCGTTCGCCGTCGCCGGTGGGTGATCGCGGCGTGGCTCGCGATAGCAGTGGCGCTCATCCCTGGCGCGTTGCACGTGGGAGAGCATCTCGATGTAGCGGCGAGTGCCGACGGGAGCGAATCGGACCTCGTCGCGAAGGAGCTGACTACACGCTTCGACTCACCGTTCGCCCGGCCGGTGATTCTGGTGGCCACGGGGATTCCATCACTCGCGGAGGAGAGCGGGCGCGAAGTGCTGAGCGCGATCGTCGCCTCGATCGCGCATGCGCCGGGCGTGCGGCGCACGATCTCCTACCTGGACAACTCCGACACGCTCTTTCTCGGCAAGGACGGTACGAGCGCTTACATCGTGGTGGGACTCGACGCGCTCTCCCGTCGCCCCGACACGCTCGTTGCCCCTCTCAGAGCCGCCACTACCCGGCTCTCGGGCACCCTTCGCGCGCGGTATCCCGAGTTGTCGCTGCGCTGGACGGGGGAGGTGGCGCTCAACGCGGACCTCCGGAGAGTGAGTGCCGCCGATGCCCAGCGCGCCGAGCGCCGAGCACTCCCGCTCACGCTGCTTCTCCTGGTGCTCGCATTCGGCTCCATCGCGGCCGGGTTTCTTCCGGTGGCGTCGGCGCTCCTGGCTATCGGCATCACGCTTGGCGCAGCGGCACTCATCGCGCGCGTGTGGCCGCTCTCGGTGCTACTGCAGAACGTTGTGACGATGCTGGGGCTCGGCCTCGGTACCGACTACGCGCTGCTGGTGGTGAGCCGTTTCCGCGAGGCGCGTGCAGCGGGCCGCGACCGCACCGAGGCAGCGGAGGAGGCGGCGCTGCATACCGGACGGACCATCGCGCTCTCCGCCCTCGCCGTCGGGATCGGGTTCCTCGCGCTGCTGGCGGTGCCGCTGAACGAGCTGCGGTCGATTGCGGTTGGCGGTCTCCTCGCCGTGGCTGCCTCTGCCCTGTTCGCGACCACGGCGCTGCCGGGAATCCTCGCGTGGAGCGGTGGTGGCATCGATCTCGGCAGGGTACGACGATATGGCGATCGATCCGGTGAGCACTGGCGGCGGTGGGGCCGCTTAGTCGGCGCGCATCCTCTGCTGGTGCTCATCGTATTTGGCATCCCCGTGGGAGCGCTCGCGCTCCAGTCCAGGAGACTCCGCGCCGAGCTTCCACGAGGCGATTGGCTCCCTCGTGAAATGGAGTCGGCGCGTGCGCTCCACGATCTCCGGGCGATGCAGCGCGGCGGCGTGGTACAGCAGCTGAGCGTCGTGCTCGAGCTACCGCCCGGTGTGCAGGCGACTAGCGATGCAGGGTGGTCGGCGACCAGCCGGCTCACGGAAGCTCTCGCCCGGGACAGCGCGGTCGCGAGCGTTCGCTCTCTGCCATCGCTCACCAGTGCCGGTGCCGGGTTTCTCCCGCGAGCAGCGCTCCTCGCGATGGTACCCGAGGATGTTCGCGGTGTCTTCGCAAGCCGCGATGGCGGAGCAGCGCTCGTGCAGATAATCCCGCGCGAAGAAGTGCAGGGGGCCGATCTCACCAGCTACGTCCGGAGGGTGCGCGGTCTGGACGCAGTGGCTGCCAGCGGGCTCCCGGGGGCTCGTCTCCGCGTGGGCGGCCTGCCGGCCTTCAATGCAGACTATGAGGATGCGATCGGCGGGCGTTTTTTCGGCATCGTCGCTGCGATCGTGGGCGGCACGCTGCTGGCGCTCGCGCTCGGATTCCGTTCGCTGCTCGTGCCGATCAAGGCCGTTGCGCTGAACCTCCTCTCCGTGGCCGGCGCCTTCGGCGCGGTGGTGCTCGTTTTCCAGGAAGGCCACGGAGCTTCGCTCCTCGGGCTCACCGGCCCGGTGGACGGGACCTTTCCCGCGATTCCGATTCTGGTGTTCTGCACCGTGTTCGGGCTCAGCATGGACTACGAGGTGTTCCTCGTAGCGCGGGTGGCGGAGGCTCGCCGTTCGGGGCACGATGAGCGCTCGGCGATCGCCGAGGGGCTCGCCCGAACGGGAGGGATCATCACGAGTGCCGCGGCGATCATGGTCGTCGTTTTCGGCGCATTCACGCTCGGCAGCTTCCTGCTCATCAAGATGCTCGGCTTCGCGCTCGCCGTTGCCGTGCTGCTCGACGCCTCGGTCATGCGTGTCGCGATAGGGCCGGCGCTGCTGGCGCTCGCTGGACGGTGGAACTGGTGGCCCGGCGAGCGACACTCACGCCATCCGTGACGCCTGAGGTGCGGAGGAGCGCCGCATCACTCGCTGCGCTTGCACACCGGACTCCCCTTGTCGAACACGATGCGCCATGTGCCCGGCGATTCCTGTCGCCAGATAGAGTTGAAGCGCCCCACGACGTTGCCCGCGGGATCGCGGACGGGCCCGGTGCTGAGCGCCAGATCGCCGGAGTCGAGCACCTGAACCTGGTCGGGATCCCAGGAGAAAGGTGGGTCCTTCCCCTCGAAGAAGGGCGCCCACTGCGCGGCAACGGCGGCCTTGCCACGCACCGACGAGTCTCCGTTGAAGAAGATTGCTTCTTCGGCGAGGAACGACACGAACGCAGCGTGGTCGCGATCGGCCATCGACTTCGCGAAAGCGCGCTCGCTGTCCATCACCTGCTGGCGGAGCGAAGCGAGATCGGCGCCGGGTGAAGCGGTGCGGCAGCCGCAGAGGAGCACGGTGGCGATGGCGACGTGGGTCAGGGTGCGCATGGTATGCTCCGCGTGGGCGGTCCACGGTGGTACCGCAAATCGGATCAGAGTCTGCAGAATGCGTCGCGCTGCCGGCAGAGGGCGAGTCGGCGAATACCGGATTGGCTGCGAGGCGCTGGCGAGCGCGGCGTTCGTGTGCAAGTATTGTCCATGGCTCGCCGGAAGCGCCTTTGGCTTCCTTCGCACACCCTCCTCCCTCGTAACCCCGCCAGATGATACGTACACCGATTCTCTCTGTTTCAGCCGTCATCCTGCTATCTGCGTCGATCTCCTGCAGCACGGCCGGCGCTGCCTCCGTGGCACCCTGCACCGAAGCTACCGAGGCGTGCGAGCAGTGGGTCACCTTCGGCGACGGGCCGGCGCGATCCATGGTGTACTCCACATATCCGTTGGAGACGCCGAACCCGGCGATAACCCGCGCACTGATCATGGTGCACGGCGCGGGGCGCAACGCCGACCACTACTTCGAGACCGCCACCGCGGCCGCGTTCCTCGCGCGCGCGCTCGACAACACTATCGTCATCGCGCCACGCTTTGCCGCCGGCCGCGATTCGGTTGCCGAGAACGAGGTGCTCTGGCCTCCTCGCGGCGACAGCTGGCGATCCGGCGGGATGTCGCCGTCGAGCCCGGAGCTCTCGTCCTTCGACTTCGCCGATGAAATTCTGCGCAAGCTCGCGGACAAGAAGATCTTCCCGAATCTCTCGAAGATCGTGGTCGCTGGACACTCGGCCGGCGGACAGTTCGCGACGCGCTACCAGATGGCCAGCAAGGTGCACGACTCGCTCGGCGTGCAGGTGAGCTACGTCGTCGCCAACCCGTCGAGCTATGCGTGGCCGGTCGCCAGCAGACCGCTACCGGTGGGCGACGCCGACACCGTCGATGCGTACAAGGAGGCCATGGGCGACGACGCGGAGGAGGTCCACTCGAACTTCAAGTACGGCCCCTTCGATTCCACGAAGGCACCCGGTTACAACCGCTGGCCCAAGGGGCTCGAGTATCGCGAAGGGTACACCGCGGGCATGAACGACGATCAGCTGCGGAAGAATCTCATCGAGCGACCGGCCACGTATCTGCTCGGTCAGGTGGACGTTCTCCCGCTGGGCGGCTTCGACGACTCGCCGACCGCCATGGCGCAGGGGCCCACGCGCCGCGCGCGCGGCGAGGCGTTCATGGAGTACGTGAACGATTCGCTCGGCGCGAAGCACAAGGCGATCATCGTTCCCGAGTGCGGCCACAACGATCGATGCATCTATACCACCGACATCGTGTTTCCGGTGATCTTCCCTTGAAGTGACGGGCGAGATGCAGCGATGTCCACGCACGCGGCCACCAGAATGCCATGACCACTGACGACAGCTCGCCCCGGCGACCTACGCTGGTCCGCGCCGACAGGCCGGCCGGCTTCGGGCGCTCCCGGCAGATGCGCGGCGGAGCGGGAGAAGGGGGGAGCCGTGGCCGATGGATGCTGGGCGTGGGCATCGTTCTCCTGGCACTCCTGCTCGGCATCGTGCCCGTCGCCGCACGGCGCGGTGCCGACTGGCTCTGGTACCGGGAGCTCGGCTTCGAGCGGATCTTCCTTACCAAGATCGTGGCGCAGTGGGCGCTCGGGTTGACTGCGGGCGTCGTGGCCCTAGTCGTCCTCTATTTGGACGCGCGCTTTGCACTGCGCGACTTACCACAGGAGGAGGTGCCCGCGGTGGATCGCGCGCGCGGCGGCCCCCGTACGCGCACGGCGTTTCTGACGCGACTCGCGCAGACAGCCGCTCCGTTAGCGGCGGTGCTGCTCGCGTTCCTGCTCGCGCTCTTCGCTGCCAGCGAGTGGAAGGCGCTCGTACAGTTCTTCTACCGCACGCCGTTCGGCAGCACCGATCCCGTGTTCGGACGCGACGTCGCGTTCTACGTCTTCACGCTCCCAGCGGTCGCGTTCGCCATCGACTGGCTGGCGTTGCTGCTCGTGTTCGCGCTCGTCGCCATCGCCTTGCCGGTGTATCTGGTACGCGGCGATGTCCACCTTCGCCGGCGGCGTGTGGTCGTCAAGCCGATCGCCCGTGTCCACTTCGCGGTGTTGGCGGCACTGCTGCTCGCCGTGGTGGCGCTCCACCTCTGGTTCGTGGAGCTCCCATCGCTGCTCGTGGCCCGGCACGGACCGCTGGTCGGTGCGAGCTACACGGACCTGCACGTTCGGATGCCGGTGCTGAAGGCGATGAGTATCTTCGCCCTCGCAGCAGCCGCGGCGATTCTCTGGCGGAGCCGGCGCGGTCGCTTCGCTCGATCAGTCGGCGCCCTGCTCGGCGGGTATGTGGTGCTCGCGGTGCTCCTCATGGGAGTAGTCCCCGCTCTCGTCCAGCGCATCGTGGTTCTGCCGAACGAGCTGGGACGCGAGGCACCGCAAATCCGCCGACACATCGAGGCGACTCGCCGCGCGTGGGGACTCGAGCACGTGGAAAATCGGGAGCTGAGTGGCGAGCAGCGCCTCACACTCGCGGACATCGCCGCCAATCAGGCGACCATAGACAATGTCCGGCTCTGGGATCGCGACCCCCTCCTGCAGACTTTCGGGCAACTACAGTCCATCCGCACGTACTACGACTTCGTTTCCGTGGACGAGGATCGTTATCGTGTGAACGGAGCGCTGCGCCACGTGCAGCTCTCGGCGCGCGAGCTCAGCTCACAGTCGCTCCCCACGCGAACGTTCATCAACGAGCACCTCACCTTCACGCATGGCATGGGGCTCACGCTCGGTCCGTCGAACCAGGTGACCGATGAGGGGCTCCCGGTTCTCTGGATCAAGGACCTGCCGCCCGCGTCGAGCGTGCCGATTCGGGTGACGCGTCCGCAGATCTACTTCGGCGAGCTGGCAAACGACTTCGTGCTCGCACCCACGCGGCAGCGCGAGTTCGACTTCCCCGCGGGTCAGGGCGACGCCGAGTCGTACTCGTCGTACGATGGTACCGCGGGCGTCCCGCTCGATTCGTTCTGGCGGCGGCTCCTCTTCGCGGTGCGCTTCCGCTCGCTGAACATACTTCTCACTGGCCAGCTGACGCGCCAGACGCGGATCCTCTACTACCGTAACGTCCGCGAGCGCGCGCAACGCGCCTTCCCCTTCCTGCGCTTCGACAGCGACGAATATCTCGTCGTGAGCGACAGCGGCCGGCTCGAGTGGATCCTGGACGCGTACACCACCACCAACCGCTACCCGTACTCGCAGCCGATCGCCGACGGGACCAACTACATGCGCAACAGCGTGAAGGTAGTGGTGGATGCCTACGATGGTGACGCGACTGCGTACGTCGCGGATCCGGCCGACCCGATGATTCGCACGCTCGCGAAGATCTATCCGGGCCTGCTCCGTCCGCTCGATGAGATGCCGGCCGACATTCGCGCTCACATCCGCTACCCCGGGGATCTCTTCCGGGCGCAGACAGCGCTCTACGCGACCTTCCATATGGACGACGCGGAGACCTTCTACCATCGCGAGGACCAATGGCAGATCCCGGCCACGGGGCGGAACGATCGCGAGGAGGGCTTCGTGCGGCACCTCGTCATGCGCCTGCCGGGAGAGCGCGAGCCCGAGTTCATCCTCATGCGTCCCTTCACGCCGCGGCAGAAGGACAACCTCGCCGCGTGGATGGTGGCGCGGAACGACGGGCCGAGCTACGGGAAGCTCATCGTGTACCGCTTTTCGCGGCAGAGTCTCGTCTTCGGCCCGCGGCAGATCGTCAGCCGGATCGATCAGGACACCGAAGTAGCGCGGCAGGTCTCGTTGTGGGACCAACGGGGCTCGGAAGTCCTGCGCGGCGAGCTGCTCGTGATTCCAATCGAGGAGTCGCTCATCTACGTGCAGCCGCTCTATCTGCGTGCCAGCGGTGGGCGCATCCCGGAGCTCAAGCGCGTCGTGGTCGTGCACGAGGGGAGGGTCGTGATGGACGAGTCGCTGGAGGCGGGGCTGGCGCGGCTGTTCGGCGGCGAGGATGCGCGATCCGTGCTCACGGACAGTGCCGGTCGCGCTCAGGACACGAGCGAGGTCGCGCCGCCGCCCGAACTGACTTCGGCACAGCGCGAGCTGCTGCGCAGCGCATTTCAGCATTACGAGCGCGCGCGCGCCGCGCAGCGTGCGGACGACTGGGCCACGTACGGAGCGGAGATGCGGCAGTTGGGCGAGTTGCTGCGGAAGTTGAACGAGCCGTAGGATCCGCAAGGCGAGGTACGCACTCGTCATGAAGGCTGCCATGCTCCGCGTCGGCGGCGTGGCAGCCAGAGGTCGAGCTCGCCTCTCCCGAGCGGGCTTGCGCCCCGGCCGTCCGGGAGCCAACACTATTGCTCGCCGGTCCGTTCATCCATCGGGGCGAGCGCACATTGGCAGTGCCTTGCGCCACCGCAGATCGCAGCACCTCCAGCCGTACCACACCGCCAACCCGGAAGACACCGTGTTACAGCGCACACACGCTACCGCGGCACGCGCGATCGCAGCGGCCGCACTCGCATTCTCGCTTGCCGCTCCGGCATCCGCCCAGATGTCGTCGGCGCACGCCACGCACCTCTCCAGCGGGATCGATACCACGACCTTCGACCACGCCGTACGGCCGCAGGACGACTTCTTCCGCTACGTGAATGGCGGCTGGCTGAAGACCGCTGAGATTCCCAACGATGCCTCGAGCTGGGGCGCCTTCCAGGAGCTGCGTGAGGACAGCCGCACCGCGCTGCACGAGATCTTCGAGGAAGCGAGCAAGGCCAACGCGGCCAAGGGGAGCCCGCGGCAGAAGGTGGGTGACCTGTATGCGAGCTACATGGACAGCGCGCGAGTGGAGCAGCTCGGCCTCCAGCCGATCCAGCCGCTCCTCGCGCAGGTCGCGATGCTGCGCAGCAAGGCCGACATCCCTGCCACCTTCGCCTGGTTCGCGCGACGCGGGATCGGCAGCCCCGTGTCCGTACGCGTGGGCGCCGACCCGAAGCACTCGTCCGTGAACATCGTCCAGATCAGCCAGTCGGGGCTCGGCATGCCCGATCGCGACTACTACCTCCGGAAGGATTCCAAGATGGCGGCGACGCGCGATGCATACGTCGCCTACATCACGCGCATGCTGGAGCTGGCGAAGCAGCCGGACCCCGCGGGCTCGGCGAAGCGGATCCTGGCGCTCGAAACGGCGATCGCCACGCCGCAGTGGGATCGCGCGCGCAGCCGCAACCGCGATTCCACCTACAACCGGATGACCGTCGCCCAACTCGGCGCGCTCACGCCGTCGTTCGGCTGGAAGCAGTACCTCGACGCCGCCGGGCTCTCGAAGGCGAAGGAAGTGGTAGTGCGCCAGCCAGACTACCTCCAGGCGCTGGACGAGATATTCGCCAGCACGCCCGTCTCGACCTGGCGCGAGTACATCACCTTCCGCCTGCTCGATAGCTTCGCCGATCAGCTTCCCGCCGACTTCGAGAGCGCGGGCTTCGCCTTCCGCGGCCGCACGCTATCGGGGCAGGAGGAGATGGCCGCGCGCTGGAAGCGTGCGGTAGATGCCACCAACTCCACGCTCGGCGAAGCCGCCGGGGCGCTCTACGCGGAGAAGTACTTCAAGCCCGAGGCGAAGGCGCGCATGGATGCGCTGGTGAAGAACCTCATCGAGGCGTACCGCGTCGGGATCGACTCTCTGGAGTGGATGAGCCCCGCGACCAAGGCACGCGCCAAGGAGAAGCTCGCACACTTCAAGGTGAAGATCGGCGCGCCCGACAAGCCGCGCGAGTACAAGTTCGATGTGAGGCGCGATGATCTCTTCGGGAACGAGCTGCGCAGCCGGCTCTTCGGCTACGACTACATGACGAGCCAGCTCGGGAAGCCGGTGGACAAGAGTCGCTGGGGGATGACCGCTCCCACGGTGAACGCGTCGTACAATCCGTCGTTCAACGAGATCACTTTCCCCGCGGGGATCCTGCAGCCGCCTTTCTTCAACGTGAACGCCGACGATGCCGTGAACTACGGCGCCATCGGCGCCGTGATCGGCCACGAGATCGGCCACGGCTTCGACGACCAGGGGCGCAAGTCCGACGGGGAAGGGAATCTGCGCGACTGGTGGACCGCGGCCGACGCGAAAGCGTACGAGGAGAGGACGGCGAAGCTCGGCGCGCAGTACGATGCCATCAACCCGATCGACGACCTGCACATCAACGGCAACCTCACGATGGGGGAGAACATCGGTGACCTGAGCGGGCTCGCGCAGGCGTACCGTGCCTACAAGGTGTCGCTGCACGGGAAGGAGGCGCCGGTGATCGACGGGCTCACCGGCGATCAGAGATTCTTCATGGGCTTCGCACAGGTATGGCGCGGCAAGATGAGAGACGATGCCCTCCGCCGGCAGCTCCTCACCAACCCTCACTCGCCGGGCCCGTATCGCGCGTTCGTCCCGCTGATCAACAACGATGCCTTCGAGAAGGCGTTCGGCGTGAAGCCCGGCGACGGGATGTGGCTCGCACCGGAGGAGCGGGTGAAGATCTGGTAGCGGCTACGGTGCGCTCCTCCAGCATTGTAGCGAGCGCTCCGGGGAGCGCTCCGGTACTCAGTGCCGGAGCGCACGAGGCGCTGCGCCCCCACGTCTCGTGCTACGTGCAGCTCGCGCTCGACGTGCCGCAGGCCGAGACGGTGCGGCACCAGCTCAGCGCTCTTACCGGGTCGGTCGCTGCGGTGGTCTGGTCGGGCGAGGTGAACATGGAGGGGGCGGGCGTCAACGGCCCGATCATGCAGCGCTGCATGATCGGGCCGTTGACGCGATGGCACGACAATACGCTCTCGGGATCGCTGCGCTCCTTCTGTGTTCACTTCACTCCCCTCGGAGCCAACGCGCTCCTCGGTCTGTGTGGCGGCGGACTCGACGATCGCGCGGTCGCGCTCGATGACCTGTTGTGTCAGGGACGCGCCGCGGAAGCTCGCACATGGGCGGACGAGGTGATGCACGCCCGAAGCTTCGCCGAGCGCGTCGAGGCGACCGACCGCTTTCTGCTGCGGCGACTACGGTACGCGGCACCACCGGTGGATCTCGTCGCCTCGGCTGTCGAGTGCCTGGTGCGGTTGGATCATCGCATGGCCCGCGTCTGGAGGCTCGCGGCCGAGCTCTCGTGCAGCGAGCGCACACTGCGCCGACACTTCCATCGGGAGGTCGGGCTATCGGTGAAGACCTTCGCCCGGATAACGCGCTTCCAACGCACACACGCCTTCCTCCAGAGAGCTCCCCGCGCACACTGGTCCGAAGCGGTGGTGCGCTTCGGCTACGTGGACCAGGCGCACCTGATCCGCGAGTACCGGGAGTTCGCCGGCACCACGCCGCCACGCTTCAGCGCGCACGAGCGCTTCCTCGACGCGGCCCTCGCGGCGGGGTCAGGTCTCTAATTTCGAGCAAGCTCTACCATGGCTCTGCCATGGTAGAGCTTGCTCGAAATTAGAGACCTGACCCCGCCGCTGGCCGATTTCTACAAGACTTCCGTGGGTGCCAGCGTCAAATTCCCGTGTCTCGCCGTCCTCCTCGCGAAGATTCCGCTCGCCGGAGCGAGCACTGTTTCATTTTCTTGGACCGACACGCCCCGACCGCGCGCATGTCCGCATCCGGTGTCCGTACTCCCAGTGCGACCGCCACGAGGTCGCGCATCATCGTCATTGTCGCAATCATAGCAGCGGTTCTCGCTGCCTTCGTCGTCGGCGGTCGACGCATCGTCATTGCCGCGCCATCTGCCGGCATCCCCGCCACGGAACCAGCCGCCCCCGAGCGGATCCTCGCCAACGACAACCGCGTCTCCGCCGGCACGCTGCGCGACGGTGTCCTCACGCTGCATCTCGTCGCGCGCGAGGGACGCTGGTATCCCGAGTCAGACTCGGGGAAGAGCATCGTGGTGCAGGCGTTCGCGGAGGAGGGGGAAGGGAGCGCACCGCGCATCCCCGGTCCGCTCGTGCGTGTTCCGGCGGGGACGCTCTTACGAATCTCCGTGCGCAACACGCTCGGCAGGACGCTCGTGCTCTTCGGCATGCACGAGCGCCCGAGCGCCGGCGCGGATACGCTCGTCGTCCTACCCGGCGCCACTCGGGAGACGACTTTCCGCGCCGGCGCGCCAGGCAGCTACTTCTACTGGGCGAGCACGAGCGGGAACGGTCTGCGCGATCGCGAGGGCGAGGACAGCCAGCTGTACGGCGCGTTCGTGGTGGATTCCGCGGGTGCCTCGTCGCCGCCCCGCGACCGGGTCTTCGTGCTCGGCGTGCTGGGCGAGCCGCCACTTCCGCCGCCGTACCCGATGGTCATCAACGGCAAGTCGTGGCCGTACACCGAGCGGCTCTCGTATCAGGTGGGCGACACGGTGCGCTGGCGCTGGCTCAACCCATCGTCGCAGCCGCACCCGATGCACCTGCACGGCTTCTACTTCACGGTCGGGAGCCGAGGGAGCTGGGCGGCCGACACCGTCTACGCGCCGGACGACCGGCGGCTCGCCGTCACCGAGCCGATGATTCCGGGCGGCACGATGGCCATGAGCTGGGTCCCAGATCGTGCCGGCGACTGGGTCTTCCACTGCCACTTCGGCTTCCATGTCTCCCACTTCCTCGTCATGGACAGCGTGCCTCCCGACAGGGAGCCCGATTCGCCGGCGGAGGTGGACCACAGCGCGATGGGGATGGCGGGGCTGGTACTCGGGATCGTGGTGCACGACACGCCCGGTGGATCCGCGGCAGCGCCCGCGCGCGAAGTCGCTTCGCACGTGGAACCGCGTCGCATCCGTCTCTTCATGCAATCGACACCGGCGTTCACTCCGCCGGGGACGGATCTCGTGCTGCACAACTACGCCTTCGTGGTGCAGCGCGGCGCGACACCGCCAGCTCCCGATTCGGTCCCCGAGCGGAGCGATCCGCTCGTGCTCCACCGCGGCGAGCCGGTGCGCATCACCATCGTGAATCGCCTCCCATACCCTAGCGCCGTGCACTGGCACGGGATCGAAGTGCAGGAGAGCTACATGGACGGCGTCCCCGGGTGGAGCGGCTCGCCCGGGCGCGTCGCACCGATGGTGATGCCGGCCGACTCGTTCGTGGCGGAGTTCACGCCCAGACGCGCGGGCACATTCATCTACCACTCGCACTCGAACGAGGGACTCCAGATCACCGCGGGGCTCGCGGCTCCGCTGATCGTACTCGGGCCGGATGCCGCTTACGACACGCTGACCGACCGGACGATCCTGATCAACGGCGGCCTGGACAACCTGGGCCGGATCAACGGCGTCGCGCAGCCCGACACGCTGCACCTCGTCGCAGGCACGCGGTACCGCTTTCGGCTCATAGACATCTCACCGGACTGGCGCGTGTTCGTCTCGCTCGTGAGCGCCGCCGGGCCGGTTCGCTGGCGCGCAATCGCGAAGGACGGCGCCGATCTCCCGCCGCACCAGTCCACCGAGCAACCAGCGCGCGTCCCGCTGCAACCAGGCGAGACGGCGGACTTCACGTACACACCGGCATCGCCCGGCAATCTCGTGCTCGACGTCACCACGCAGGTGCCGGCGTGGAGCATACGCGTGCCGGTGCGAGTCACCAACTCCGACGGAGGGAATCAATGATATCGATGGCGTCGATGCCCGCTGTATCGGTGCGGGTCATGCGCGTGGCGACCATCGCGGTGCTCGTCGCCCTCGCCTCGTGCGCACGAGGCGGCGACTCCTCTGCGGATACCTCGTCGACCCACCGAACGGCCGCCACGGTAGACAGCTCCTCCGCCGCCGCGGTACCAGCGCCGTCGCGCACTGCCTCGCTCGCGCCAGCTGCGTCGCCGCCAGTAGTCACAGTGGTCGCGCACGACTACGCGTTCTCCACGCCATCACCGATCTCGGTTCCGGCGGGGCCGGTGACCTTCCGGATGGTCAACGCCGGGAAGGAGCTGCACATGATGGGCGTCGTGTGGCTCGGCGCGCACACCTTCAAGGACTTCATGGCCGCGGTGCAGGGCGACACCACCTTCTCGGGCCCTTACGAGGTAGGAGGTCCGGATGCGGTGATGCCGGGCGATACATCGTACGCCACGGTGATCCTCGAGCCGGGGCACGTGGCGCTCGCCTGCTGGGTGGAGGCCGAAGATGGCAAGATGCACGTGATGAAAGGGATGATGACGGCGCTCGATGTGGTACCGGCGGTCGGTCACGTCGCGGCGGAGCCAGAGGCAGACATCGCGCTCACTCTTCGCGACTACGCAATCGACATGTCGGGCGCGCCCGCGCCGGGCCATCGCACCTTCCGCGTGGAAAATCGCGGACCGGCCGAGCATGATGTGGAGCTCTTCCGGATGGAACCAGGTGCCACGATGGCCGACATCGATGCCTGGTTCCATCATGCGGCGAAGGGGAGCCCCAGGGCGCGGCCGCTCGGCGGGATGGTGGGGATCGAACACGGGCATCGTGGGTGGTTCACCGCCGACCTGACGCCGGGTGACTACGTGCTGGTGTGCTGGATACCAGGCGAGAAGGGCGTGCCGCACTATGCGGGGCACGGAATGCTGAAGCGCTTCCACGTGG
>JBIQMO010000025.1:0-31170 GCA_044463245.1 Gemmatimonas aurantiaca | reverse complement strand
AGCGGCTGCTCGTACGTGCTCTGCTTCATGCCGAGCGGATCGAGCACCAGCCGCTGCATCGCGGCGGCGAAGGGCTCGCCCGTTACGTCGTGAACGAGTAGTTGCGCGACCGTGTAGCCGCCGCCGGAGTAGCGCCACATCGTACCGGGCACGGTGTCGACGCGTACCGCATCGGTGTTCCCCTTCCCGTCCAGGACATCGACGGTGCTCGGCACTTTCACTCCCGCAGCATAGCCGGGGAAGCCGTGGACCGTGAGCCCTGCCGTGTGCGAGAGAATCTCGCGCAGGGTGACTGGCTGCTTCGCGGTGAACTCGTTGTCCGGCACGCGCCACGACTTCAGCTCATCGTTGACGTTCGCGTCGAGCTTCAGTCGTCCCTCCTCGACCAGCCGGAGCGCAGCGGTGGCGGCCACCGGCTTGCTGATCGACGCGGCCTGGAAGCGAGTCGATGCGGTGACGGAGTCGGTGCTTCCGGCTTCTTTCACGCCGTATCCCTTCGCCCACTCGATCTTGCCGTCGTGGATGACGGCGACGCTCACCCCGGGCACCTTGTAGTGCTCCATCCGCTCGGCGATCGAGAACATAGGGGCGGAGTCGCCCGCAACGACGACAGCCGGTAACAGACTCTCCTCTACCGCCCGCTGTCGATCGGCGATTCCAGCATCCGCCGGGGCGCTCGCGCAGGAGAGCTGAGTGAGAATCGCGAGAGCTGCGGTTGCGAGCGTCGCAACCGAGGGAACGACTCGATCTGCTTTCACGGTCCTATCTCCAGGGTCGTGGTTCCGGAGGAATGATGCCGCGGGCGCACGCGCTTGCAACCCTACGGCCGAGTGGACCGGTGAGTGACAGGCGCGCGCTACTCCTCCACGTCGAACGAGCCGCGCCGGATCGACACGCCCATCCCGTGACACGAGGAATCAGCCAGCCGCCCGCCGCACGTCGTAGCGGAGACTCACGATCCCGCTGGGATGAGACTCCGAGTGCGTCAGGGTTAGCCGAGATCGTGGTATCCCGCCGGCCACGAGCGGTATGCCGCGGCCGAGCAGTACGGGCATGATCGACAGCTCCACCTGGTCGACGACCTTCGCGGCGAGCAGGCTCGCGAAGAGCTTTCCACCACCGAACAGCCAGATGTCGCGTCCATCTTCCGCACGTAGCGCGTCGACCGTGGCACCAGCGTCCGTGTCGACGATCGTGACGGCTGGATGCTCCGCCTGGTCGAGCGTGCGCGAGAAGACATAGACGCGCCACCCGGCCGGCCACGCGGGTGCACCCGGCTGCAGCGTGAGCTCGTACGTGTGGCGCCCGAGCAGAACGGTGTCGAATCCGGAGAAGATCGCGGCGAAATCGATCGTCGGATCGGGGAGGATCCAGTCGATCTCGCCATTCGGCCCGGCGATGTACCCATCGAGACTGGTGGCCACGCGATAGCACACGCGCCGCATAGTGGACCTCCCGTATTCGTGTGGCTGACACTCCGTTCAGCCGGCTCGGGAAATACGTGGTGGCATGCACCTTCACCCCGGCTCGCAGCGTTTGCGGCGCTACGCCTCCTCGCGGTCGCCGTGGCTGGGTGGCTGGGAGATCACCAGAAACTCCACGTCGGCGCCGCTCCGATTGAGCGCCTGATGCGCGACGCCCGGGGCGACTTCGAGACCTACGCCGGCGTCGAGCGAATGCACGACCCCCCCGACCTCCAGATCGAGTCGGCCAGCCAGTACATAGAAGAACTGCCGCGCGCGTGAGTGGCGGTGTCGCACCTCGGCGCTCCCCGGCGGCATGCGCTCCTCGATCACGCTGAGCCCTTCGGCGCGCACGAGATGCCACCCGTCGCACTGCGCGCCCCAAGTGTAATGCTCCGCGGAGGGACGAGAGATTGGTATGGTCACTAAAGCGATTGGTATGGTTACCGATAGATAGTAAGCGCCCGCCCACCACCGAGGGAGCAGCGGGGCGGCCGAGTGTGGGTCGACCGCGTAGCAGCCGCTTCCTGCTTGACGCTGAAATCCGTAAGCTATAGCTTACCGTAAGTGCACACTTACCATCTCGATGCCCTGGCGACCCTGGGAGACGGGACGAGACGCGCGATCTTCGAGCGCCTAGCCGAACGCCCACGCGCGGTCGGCGAGCTCGCCGCAGAGCTACCGGTCAGCCGCCCGGCTGTCTCGCAGCACCTCAAGGTGCTCAAGGACGCGGGGCTGGTGGCCGACTGGCCCGACGGCAATCGCCGCATCTACTACGTCGACCCGGCCGGGCTGAAGACGCTGCGCGCTCAGCTCGACCGCTTCTGGCGTGACGCCCTTACTACCTACAAAGAGCTCGTCGAAAAACCAGACGGAGGAACTCCATGACCACGGACGCGCAGGATACGTCGGTACGGATGCAGATCGTAGTCGCGGCACCCGTCGAGCGGGCATTCCGGATTTTCACGGAGCAGTTCGATCGCATCAAGCCGCGCGAGCACAACATGCTCAGCGTCCCCATCGCCGAGACCATTTTCGAGCCGCGCGTGGGCGGACACGTCTACGACCGCGGAGTGGATGGGAGCGAATGCCGCTGGGCGCGCGTGCTCGCCTACGAGCCGCCGCATCGCATCGTGATAAGCTGGGACATCAGCCCGCGCTGGCAGGTCGAGACGGATCTCGAGAAGACCAGCGAGGTGGAAGTCCGCTTCCTCCCCGAAGCGCCGGACCGGACGCGCGTCGAGCTCGAGCACCGCAACCTCGACCGCCACGGTGCGGGGTGGGAGTCGATGCGTCGTGGTGTCGAGTCCGAGAACGGCTGGCCGCTCTACCTCCAGCGCTTCGCTGACACGTTCGAGGAGCGAGGCGAGTCAGCGTGAGCGCACCCGACACCTCGCGAGGCGACCACTTCTCGACCCAGGCCGAGGAGTATGCTCGCTACCGACCTCACTACCCCGCCGAGCTGTTCGCGTATCTCGCGTCGACCACGACGCAACGGCACCTGGCATGGGATTGCGCGACCGGCAGCGGACAGGTGGCCGTGCCCTTGGCGGCGTACTTCGACCGCGTGATCGCGACGGACATCAGCTCCGCGCAGATCGAGCACGCCGAAATTCACGAGCGGGTCGAGTATCGCGTCGCGCCGGCAAAGGCGAGCGGACTCGAGCCCGCGACGGTGAACCTGGTAACCGTGTCGCAGGCGCTTCACTGGCTCGACCTCGATGCCTTCTATCGAGAAGTCGAGCGGGTCCTCGCACCCGGCGGCGTGCTCGCGGTATCGAGCTACGGCAGCGCCTCCATCGACGACCCCGAGCTCTCCGCGATCTTCGCGCACTTCGAGTTGACCACGGTCGGAGCCTATTGGCCTCCGGGTCGCGCGCTGGTCGGCGAGAAACTGCGCGAGATGCCGTTCCCGTTTCCCGAGCTGGCGGCGCCGGATTTTCACCTGGAAGCCAGATGGACCCTCGCTGAGCTCGTCGGTTATACGCGCAGCTGGTCCGCGACCGCGCGCTACGTAGCACGACACGGCCGCGATCCGACAGCGTCGTTGGAAGCCTCCCTGCGGGAGTCGTGGGGTGAACCCGACCGGCCGCGCCTCGTGCGCTGGCCGTTCGTCGTGCGCGTCGGACGCATTCCCGATTCCCGCGCTTAAGATTCGCAAACCTCCCATCCGGTATCGCCAATGACCAGCCGCCGAGAATTCCTCCAGAGCTCACTGTTAGCCACTGGTGCGCTGGCGCTGCCGCGCACCGTTCTGGGAGCCGACGCCCCGGCCACGGACCTCGCTACGCATCGCGCGCCTGGAGCCCGAGTGGTGTCGACCTGGGACTTCGGCGTCGGCGCGAACGCCGGCGCGTGGCCAGTGCTCGCGCGTGGCGGCTCTGCGCTCGACGCCGTCGAAGCGGGCGCGCGCTGGGCGGAGGGGGATCTCTGCAATTCGACGGTCGGTCACTGCGGCTACCCGGATCGCGATGGCGTGCTCACGCTCGACGCGAGCATCATGGATGGCGACGGCCGCTGCGGCGCAGTAGCCGCGATCGAGGACATCGAGCATCCCGTCTCGGTGGCGCGCGCGGTGATGGAGAAGACGCCGCACGTGCTGTTGGTGGGCGAGGGCGCGCAGCAGTTCGCCGTGTCGCAGGGCTTCGAGAAGAGGCGGCTGCTCACCGACGAGGCGCGCAAGGCGTGGCGTGAATGGCTGAAGAAGTCGGAGTACAAACCTGCGATGAACATCGAGCGCTCCGGCAGGCCGGGCGACGACCATGATCACGACACGCTCGGCATCCTGGGGCTCGATGCCGGCGGCAAGCTCGCCGGGGCGTGCACCACGAGCGGGATGGCCTGGAAGCTCCACGGCCGCGTGGGCGACAGCCCCATCATCGGCGCGGGACTCTACGTCGACAACGAAGTCGGTGCCGCCACCGCATCGGGTGTAGGGGAGGAGATGATCCGCAACGCCGCCAGCTTCCTCGTGGTTGAGTCGATGCGGCGCGGACGCTCGCCGGCGGACGCATGCCGCGAAGCGATCGAGCGTGTGGTTCACAAGCGGCCGGCGGAGAGCAGGACGCTGCAGGTGTGCTTCCTCGCGATCAACAGGGATGGCGAAGTGGGCGCGTACGCGCTGCACCCCGGCTTCGTCTACGCCGTGCACGATGGCACGCCGGGGCCACACGACAAGCTGATCGAATCCGCTTCGATCTACGGATCGAGCGGCAAGTGACCCACCCCCTCCTCGAGATCGCCGCCAACTCGCTGGGCTCTGCGCTGGCCGCCGAGGAGGGTGGCGCGGACCGCGTGGAGCTGTGCGACAACCTGGGCGATGGCGGCACCACTCCCTCGTACGGCACGATCTCCATGGCGCGCGACCGGCTGCGCATCCCACTCTACGTGCTGATCCGCCCGCGCACGGGTGACTTCTGCTACGACGCGGCTGAAGTACAGGTGATGCTGCGTGACATCGAGTGCTGCGTGAGGCTCGGGTGTGATGGCGTGGTGATCGGGGCGCTCGATATCGACGGCGGCGTGGATGAAACGGTCTGTCGAGAATTGCTCGCCGCCGCCGGCTCGCTCGGCGTCACCTTCCATCGCGCCTTCGACGCCGCGCGCGATCAGGTGCGGGCGTTAGACAGCATCATGGCGTTAGGCTGCGAGCGAGTGCTGACTTCCGGCGGCGAAGCCGATGCGCTCACCGGCGCGGAACGCATCGCCGGCTTCGTGAAGCAGGCCGGCTCACGTCTGAAGGTGATGGCCGGCGCGGGGATCGACGCCGGCAACATCCGCGAAGTGGCCGCGCGCGGCAACGCACACGAGTTTCACGGCTCGGCGCGTGCCCCGCGCACGTCGCCGAGCCGGCATCGCAACGATCGGCTGCGCGGCTTGGACTTCGATCGTTGGGAGACCGACCCCGCGAAAGTCCGCGCGATGGTGGACGCGCTCGTGGCGGGGTGGCATGAGACTCCCGGCCGTGAGGGGTACCGAAGGTGACGAAGGCTCCGGCCGCGCTGCCGATCTTCGCACGCGGATCTCTACGGAAGCGGCGGGGTCGAGGTTACGCGAAGCCAGCACCCCGGCGAGCTCGTGGAGTCACATGGACGAGGCAGAGGAGGTGATTAACGAAGCTCGAGCGACAGCGCGACTCCCGCAACGACACCATGATAAGGAGCCGGCGCCACGAATAGCGAGGCCTGATCGGGAGGATAGATGCGCTCCCATCGCTCCTCCTTCGACTCGATCCCCCACAAGGCGCCCGTGACCAGGCCTACCCCACCGAGAATAGGCATCCACCTCGTCGCGCCGAGGCCACAGAGCTCGCTGGAATTGGGGAGCCTGCACCCTACCGCGGTCACGAGCCAGCCGGCGCCCAGCCCCGCGAGGAGTCCCCAGGTCATCCCGCCCAGCACGCGCCCCGGGTCGACATACGCGCCCCTGCTCACATCGATCGCAGCAAGCGATGCGAGAGCGGCGGTGTCCGTGTCGCAGCATCCACCAGCCTGGTATATCAGCGTGTCACGGCGGAGAGCGACCAGCTTCGCATCATGGGGGAGCTGATCACCGACGCGTAGTACTCTGATGCGTCCGGCCGAATCGGCCTGTGCCATCAGCTCCTGCGCCATGCACGGCCTCGCAGCGGCGATCGCGATCGCCGCTGCGAGGCAGGTCACGAGAAGTGATACGCGAGCCAGTCCGCTCACATTGCCAACCGGAAGGCTACACCGATTCCCACACCGCTGCGCCCTCCCCATGGCCGGACACCCATGCGACGCGGCGTCGCTGCCTCCGACCAGCGCTCGCGTCCTCCGATCACTTTCCCGAGCAACAGGCCCCCCACGGTGCCGGCGAGCGCGCCGACGAACTTGGCCACGCCGTCCGCGGTGCCCTCCCCGCACACGACCAGGTCTCCGCCGTCGGTACATTCATCGGTCGTCAGACCATCGCCGGCCGCATAGCCCAGGAGCGCACCGCCGGCGGCGCCCACACTCATTGCGACGATCTTCAACGGCTTGTTGACGCCGTGACTCACCTCCATGCGCGAAACCACTGTCCATGGCAAAGTCTCCGGCGCGTCGGCGCCGGCGTACTGCACCTGCACCGAGTCGGCGCCGACGGAGCGCAGCGTGCCGACGTAGCGCCCCGGCCTGATGGTCAACGCGCTGTCACCTCCGGCATCGACCGTGAGCCGCACCCGCGTTCCCGGTGCAAGCGTCGAAGTCCGACTCGTGTCGGTGTTCTGGGCGCACAGCGGAAGGGCCGCCGCTCCGGCGAGGAGCAGGACGAGGAGAGATCGCGGCATGGCATCGCCTCCGGGATCGTGTGCTACGTGGGAACATCACCTCGGATGGGCCTCGAACATGCCTCACCCGGATATCCTCCACAACCCCCCGCCCTGCAGTACCCCTAACGGTTCTCGGAAACCGTCTCCGCCGTCGCGATCCGTTGCATGGACTTCACGAGCGAGATGAACTCACCGCGATCGCCATTGACATCATCCGCGCGCCCCGACTCGGCGAGCGAGAGCGCCTGATCGAAAGTCGCCTTCCCCTTGTACGGCGAGTCGCGCAGCAGCATCCCGAACTCCGCCACCGCCGCCGCGAATCGGAAGTCGGCCGACGGCTCGGCAACGCGATCCCGCACGACGTGCGCGAGCAGCTTGCTCGCCCCGCCCTCGGGCTCCTTGTAGCGCAGCTTCACGTAGAGCAGCTCGTCCTTCCGCGCGGCGTCGCCGCGTACGTCCGTGCTCTGATAGCGGAGCGGGTCTCCCTTCCGTACCGAGTCGGCGTCCGGCGCCCCCACGGGCACTACCTCGTACAGCGCCGTCACCGAATGACCAGCGCCCAGATCTCCCGCGTCCTTCCTGTCGTCGTTGAAGTCCTCGTCGCGGAGCATGCGATTCTCGTAGCCGATGAGCCGGTACGACGCGACCCGAGTGGGGTTGAACTCCACCTGCACCTTCACGTCCTTCGCGATCGTCGCGAGCGTGCCGCCGAGCTCGCGCACGAACACTTTCCGCGCCTCGTTGAAGGAGTCCACGTATGCGTAGTGGCCGTTCCCGTGGTCGGCGAGCTTCTCCATCTTGGAGTCCTTGAGATTCCCCGTGCCGAAGCCGAGCACCGTGAGCGACGTTCCCTGCTCGCGCTTCTCCTCGATGAGGCGCACCATCTCGGCGTCGCTCGAGACGCCAACGTTGAAATCTCCGTCGGTGGCGAGGATGACGCGGTTGATGCCGCCCTCGATGTAACTCTCCTTCGCTACATCGTACGCGAGCCGGATTCCCGCGCCGCCCGCGGTCGTACCGCCGGCCTCGAGCGAGTCGATGGCGTCCAGGATGCGTCGCTTCTCGTTCCCGGGAGTCGACGGCAGCACGAGCCCCGCCGCGCCGGCGTAGACGACGATCGCCACCTGGTCATCGGGACGGAGCTGGTTCACGAGCAGCCGGAACGCCGACTTGAGAAGTGGCAGCTTGTCCTCATTCTGCATCGACCCCGACACGTCGATAAGGAAGACCAGATTGCTCGGCGGGAGATCGCCCAGCACGACCCGCTTCCCCTGCAGCCCGATGCGCACGAGACGGTGCGCGGGGTTCCACGGCGCACTCGCGACATCGGTCGTCACCGCGAAGGGAACGTTGCCGGTGGGAGCGGGATAGTCGTACGAGAAGTAGTTGACGAGCTCCTCGATGCGCACCGCGTCCTTGGGTGGACGCTGGCCGTAGCTGATGAAGCGACGAACGTTGCTGTAGGAAGCACGGTCGACGTCGATCGAGAAAGTCGAGCGTGGATTTCCCTGGACAGCGAGGAAGGGATTGTCCTCGATCTTATCGTAGGCCTCGGTATTGAACGTGCAGTCGTGAGTGCAGAGGTGGATCCGCGGCGGCGCGCTGCGCGCGTATGCCGTTCCCTTCGCCACGCCGACGCGCGCCTGCA
Source organism: Gemmatimonas aurantiaca (assembly GCA_044463245.1). Taxonomy (GTDB): domain Bacteria; phylum Gemmatimonadota; class Gemmatimonadetes; order Gemmatimonadales; family Gemmatimonadaceae; genus JADGGM01. Next base: position 22,787 of record JBIQMO010000025.1, on the reverse strand, counting down.
TCGCGTCCGCGGTGACGACCGCTTGCTCCAGCCGCATCACCGCCGCGCGGAGCGCGAAATCGAGCGTCACGCTGTCGGCATCGACGCGCACCGCGCGCTGCACGGGCTGGTAGCCTATGCGCCGCGCCGCCACCGTGATGGATGTCCCGCGCATCGTCGCCGGGAGGGATAGCCGGTAGTGCCCCGAAGAATCGGTGGTAGCGCCGAGGTTGCCCCCTTGCAGGGAGACGGAGGCACCCGCGATGGGCCCACGGCTCGCCGCCTCGGTGACACGGCCCGTGAGTATGACGGGCGCCGTTCCCGATGCTCCCGCGGTTCGGGTCTGCCGGGCGGTTGCCGGCGTCGCTCCCAGCGAGAGCATCGCGAGTGGCATCGCGACCAGGGTAGTACGGCCAAGGAGCGCGCGAACGAGAAATTGACGCATGGGCCGCCTCCAGAATGAGGGTGTCCTGCCAGCCGATCCCCGGTCGTACCCCGCAAAGTGCATCTCGACCCGCGGGGGCGCGTCGGCCCGATGCACCCGTCGGTATTTGACAATTTTCGATACACATCCCTTCCCGGGCGCCGCAGCGGACTCGGCAGATAACGCATTCGGAAGCGCAACCGACCCATTGCATATTGCTTCGGAGCCGCGTACGTTAAATGCAACACTCTGGTTGCATATTCGAGGAGACGACACATGGCATCGACTACCGACCGCATCGAGAAGCAGGCTGTCCTCGATGCCCCGCTCGAGAGGGTCTGGCGCGCGATCAGCGACTCGCGCGAATTCGGAAGCTGGTTCGGGATGCGCCTCGACGGTCCGTTCGTGGCGGGCGCGCGCGTCGGCGGAGAGATCGTTCCCACCTCCGTGGACCCCGACATCGCCGCGGCGCAGAAGCCCTACGAAGGCCAGCGCTTCGACATCATGGTCGAGCGGGTAGAGCCGATGCGGCTCCTCGCGTTTCGCTGGCACCCGGGCGTGCCCGACCCGGATGCGGACCTCTCGACGGAGCCGACCACGCTCGTCGTCTTCGAGCTCGAGGAACGCCCGGACGGCACGCTGCTCACCATCACCGAATCGGGCTTCGACGGCATCCCGCTCGCCCGCCGCGCCGAGGCACTCGAGGGGAACGCCGAGGGGTGGGAGGCACAGCTCATGCTCATCGCGAAGTACCTCGCGCACACGGCCTGACCGAGAGCGGAACGATGCCCCCATTCCTCGCCAGTCGAGCAAGTACGTCGGCCGCGCCGCTCTTCGCCGCGCTGGGCGATCCCACTCGCCTGGAGCTCATCGCGCGCCTCTCGCGCGATGGGCCGCAGTCGATATCGGACCTCACAGAAGACGCTACGATCTCCCGCCAGGCGGTGACCAAGCACCTCGAGATCCTCGAGGAAGCGGGACTCACGCGGAGCCGCCGCGAGGGACGCGAGCGAATCTTCGCGCTGCGCCCCCAGCGACTGGCCGTGGCGCACAGGTACCTCGATCAGATCGGCCGCCAGTGGGATGCGGCGCTCGACCGGCTGCAGGCACACCTCGCGAAGTGACTGCGTGGCCAGTTCTGGATGGTCGGGAGAGTCATCCCCGCGGAAGCAACAGGCCGTCGTCCCCGCGAAAGCGGGGATCCATGTTGCTCAGTCAAACATGGATCCCCGCTTTCGCGGGGATGACGGCTTGCGGGGATGACGGCTTGCGGGGATGACGGCTTGATGGGTTGACGGCTCCAGGGGATGACGACTAGAGTGGCCCCCGCACTCGGCAAAGGTACGGCAGCGCCAGAGTAGCTCGCCGCGCGCGGTGCGCAGCCAGCCGGTTCGCGTTTCGTAGTTGCCGTCACACTCCACACGCGCGCCGGATCTGGTGCACCAGCTCCCGCACCGGTCGCTCGCCGTCCAGCGTGATCACTCCCTCATCGGACTCCGGCTCCTCGAGCGTCGCCAGCTGACTGTCCAGCAGATCGACCGGCGCAAAGTGTCCCACGCGCGTCCGCAGGCGCCGCGTCAGCTCGGCAGCGCTCACGCGGAGGTACACGATGCAGACGGGCTGCCGCACCACCTCGGGGAACAGAGCCTCGCGGTACGCGCGCCGCAGCGCCGAGCACGCGAGCACCATCGGCTCCTCGCGCGTGAGGGCAACCTCGGCTTCTCGCCGGAGGGCTGCGATCCACGGTGCGCGATCGGCATCCGACAGCGCCTCGCCGCGCGCGAGCCGCTCCCGGTTCTCCGGCGAATGGAACGCATCCGCGTCGACGAACCGCCAGCCGAGTGCATCTACCAGCGATCGGCCCACGGTGGACTTCCCCGCCCCGGCCGGGCCCATGAGTACAATGACGGTCGGCGGCATTCAGGAATCTACGGCACTGCCGCCGCGAGTCGGTAAAGACGACGCTCGCTCCGAGCGAGCCTGCGAGATGCGCCTACCGCCGACGCAACGTAAAGAGCCCGACATACTGCGCGTCGTCCGCGTTCGGTCGTCTCGATGTCGGCCAGGTGAAAGAGAGCCTTGATCGACTCCATGATCCTGGCCGCTGCGCGCTCGTTCGCATCTTCCGCATCTACGCGCGGCGTCCAGTAATAGTAGGCGCGGTAGCCGGCAGCATCGCGGTACTCCACCACGAGCGTGACGCCATCGAGGCCGAGCAAGTCCGCTCGCTGCTGCGGCAGCCGCGTGATACCGAGGCTGTCGAGATTCCGGAGTACCGCTGCCCAATCGACTCGCTCGGCGGGGAACGTACACATCTCGTAGCCAGGCTGCCGATGAAATTCCCTGCACCCCGACTTCTTCGCGCTCTCACGCACAAGCGCCACCCACTCGCTCCGTTCCTTCCTCGCCTCGGCGTAGTCCTCGGCGGTTCCGTCGGGGACGGTGTAATCCAGCCGCGTGCCGGGCCACCATAGACCGAGCCAGCCGTGCGCGCTGCGCGAATCCTCCCAGAGACGTGCAGCTTCCTGCGGGTACCCCAGGCCGAAGCCGATGTATACCCGCACCTCACGGCGAGTACCCGATGACAATCCGCCATCGCGCAACGAACCATAGCCTGCCACGGCCGCGACGGAGTCGATGACGCCACGGAAGACCGGTCCGATGGAGTCGGCATCGGATGACGTATCCGACTGCGCACGGGCGCCGACAGAAATCAGTAGTGCGGCGATTGCGAGCACGAACGCACGACGCACGTCACCTCCGCAAGAGTGGTTAGCCGGGCGGTGAGCACGCGGTAGCCCGCCCGCTCGAGGAGACGCTGCGCGATGGCCCGCACCGCCTCCTCGTCCTCCGCTATCAGTATCGTCTCCGCCGGCCGGACGCCACCCCCCGCTTCGGGTCGAGGCGGAGTCGGAGCCGGCCTTGCGATGCTCGCGCATTTCGTTATCTCCGGTTCAACGGAAGCACGCAGACGGGAGCTCATAGAAGGGTGCCTATGCGTTCGATATTGGCGGACATGTCGCAGGAGATGTGGCTGGCGGTTCGAGCACTGCGCGCGGACCCGAGGTTCGCGCTCGTCGTCATCGGCACGCTCGCACTCGGCGTGGCCATCAACACGGCGATGTTCGCCCTCGTGGACGACATCGTGCTGCGGCCGCTCCCGTTTCCACAGGCGGAGCGGCTGGTGAGTCTGTCCGAAAGCAACGGCAGTCGGGGCTGGGCCACGGCTCCCGTCTCCGTACCGGCATTCGAGGACTGGAAGTCGCGCAGCAGGACGGTGCGACCGATCGCGGCGGTGAGGGCGAGCGCTGCGACGATCGCTGACCCGTCGGGCGAGGAGGTCGTGCAAGGCGCGCTGGCCTCCGCGTCCCTCTTCCGCCTGCTCGTTGCCGAGCCAGTTCTCGGCCGCGGCTTCGCCGAAGACGAAGACAGAGCCGGCGCTCCGTGTGCGGTGATGCTGAGCCGCCGCTACTGGGTGACGCGATTCGGCAGCGACCCGGCGCTCATCGGGAAGTCGCTGTCCATCGACGATCGCGCCTGCACCGTCATCGGCGTGGTACCTGATATGAGTTTGCCGGACGTCGGTGCACCGTCGGTCTGGCTCCCGTTCGGGGTGGGTCTCGATCGTTGGCGCCAGCAGGGCATTGCTAGCAATCGCAACCAGCGCTTCCTGACGGTCTTCGGGAGGTTGTCTCCCGGAGCGACGCTCGACCAGGCGCGCGCCGAGCTTTCGGCTCTGGCCGCCCAACTGGCTTCGTCCTACCCGAATTCGAACGAGGGGTACGATGTCGCGATCGTGCCGCTGGCCGAGAGAGTCCTGGGCGGCACGCGGCCGGCGCTTCTCATGCTGTTCGGCGCCGTCGGCCTGATACTGCTGATCGGCTGCGCGAACGTCACGAACCTGTTGCTCGCGCGTGGTGCGCAGCGGCAGCACGAGTTCGCGCTCCGTCTCGCACTCGGCGCGGACCGCGCTCGGCTGGCCCGTCAGCTTCTAGCGGAAAACCTCGCGTTCTCGCTCATCGCCGGCGCGTGCGGCCTGGCGCTGGCATACTGGGCCATCCAACTCCTACGCCTTCTCGCTCCCCACTCGCTGCCGCGCCTCGAGAGCGTGAGCATCGACACGACTGCCGCGGTCTTCGCCCTTCTCGTCTCCACTTTCGCGGCCCTCGTGTCCGGCTTCGTGCCGGTAATGTCCGCCATACGGATCGGCGCGCGGCAGAGCCTCAATCATGGCGACCGAAGCGCGACCGGCGGCACGCGTGCGCGGCGCATCCGCGAGGGGCTGATGGCGGCCGAGATCGCGCTCGCCGTCATCCTGCTCACTGGAGGGATGCTCGCCCTAGAGAGCTACTGGACGCTCAGCCACGTTCGGCTCGGCTTCGCTCCGCACGACGTGCTCACCACGACCATCACTCCCCCATCCGAGATGGACGCGAAGCAGCGGGTCGTCACGTTCGAGGAGTCGCTGCGCGCAGTGGCGGCGCTTCCCGGCGTGGAGTCGGTGGGCGCCACGCAGGTGCCGCCGCTCATCAACAGCGAATGGCAGGCGAGCTTCGAGATCGTGGGAAGGCCGAGCTCGAGCAGCCCCTTCGAGGTGAGCTTTGCTCGCGTAGCGGGCCCTTATTTCCATACAATGCGGATCCCGCTGCGGAAGGGTCGCTATTTCGACGAGCGAGATGAAGTCGCCGGACGCACGACAGTCATCGTCAACGAGGCCTTCGCCCGCCTCTTCTTCCCGGATGGACGCGCACTCGGCGCCCGGATCACTATCCAGGATTCGGACACGCCATACGAGATCGTCGGTATCGTCGGGAACACGATCCAGCGACAGCTCGAGCCGATCCAGCATCCGCTGCTGTACGTGCCGTACTCCCAGGCGCCCGGCGGCTCTCGAATGACGCTGGTCGTGCGCACCACTGGTCAGAACCTCCGTTTGCGCACCGCCATTCGACGCAGTGTGAGCGCGGCGATGGGGCCACGATCCATCGCGCGTATCGGATCAATGGATGAGCTCATCGAAGCTGCACTCACACCGCAGCGCTATCCGGCGCTGCTGCTCGGCCTGTTCGCGACCCTCGCTCTGGTGCTCGCTAGCGTGGGCGTGTACGGCGTCGTGGCCTATGCGACCGCCCAACGAACGCGAGAGATGGGCATTCGCATCGCGCTCGGCGCTCGTCCGAGCTCGGTCATCGCCGTCGCGATGCGTCGGGCCCTCTGGGCCATCGGCGGCGGCGCTATCGCGGGAGTGTCGGGTGCGCTGTGGCTGGTCAGGGTAATGAGCAGCGTCGTGTACGACGCCGGCACCGGCGATCCTCTCGTGTTCATGGCTGTTCCGCTAATCCTGACATGCGTCGCGGCGCTCGCGGCCTACGTACCGGCGCGACGGGCGAGCCGGATAGACCCTCTGATCGCGTTGCGCAGCCAGTAGGCGTCGAGGGGCCGTCGACACGTGCGATCCGGCTCGGGTGAGTGATGACTCGAGCGCGGCCGGAGCCTGACCGCGCTCGATCCGGGTGATTCCCCTTCGATGCCCCGCCGCCAATCACCCTCCAGAGCCTCTTCGCGTACACCGCCTCTTGCGCCCAACCCCAGCCCATTGCAGTTTAGCCCTCACATACCCTAAGCATCTTTCCCCAGACACTTAGGAAAGGCTGACAACCCATGGCGCTGCTCAAGGGAACGCTCGACGTCCTCGTGCTCAAGACCCTCTCCTGGGGCCCGATGCACGGGTTCGAGATCACCAGCTGGCTCGAGGAGCGCTCCGGCGGCCGGCTCGACGTTACGGATGCGGCGCTCCTCCAGGCGCTGCACCGGATGGAAGAGCGCAAGCTCATCTCCGCGGAGTGGGGGATCACCGAGAACGGCCGACGGGCCCGCTACTATCGGCTCACTACCAGGGGCCGCGCCACGCTGCGCGCGGATTCGGCTGCGCTCGTCGACCACATGCAGGCGCTCACCGCGATCCTCACCACGCGGAGCGCCTAGCCATGGCCGACCGAGCTACGGGTCGCGGAATCCGTGCTGGCGTGCGGCGACTGTTCCGGTTGCCATTGCGTACGCCGAGCATCGCCCGCGCCGACGCGGACGCGGAGCTCGAGTCGTTTCTCGAAGAGCGCATCGCGTCGCTCGTGCAGCGCGGCATGACGCCGGCCGAGGCGCGGAAGGAAGCGCTGCGGCGGCTGGGAGCTCCGCTCGGCGAAGTGCGAGCGGCGCTGCGCCAGTCGGCGGAGCGCCGCGAAGGGCGCCGGCGTCCCTGGGAGATGATCGACGAGCTGCTGCAGGATCTGCGCTTCGCCGGGCGGCAGTTCCGGAAGGCGCCGGCCTTCACCGCGATAGCCGTGCTCATCCTGGCGCTCGGCATCGGCGCCAACACGGCGATCTTCAGCGTCATCGACCGGCTCCTGCTCGATCCACTCCCGTATCCGAACGGCGATCGCATCGTGATGCCGATGCGGGAGAGCCAGATTCTGAGGGGCGACGCACGCGCCGAACGCAGAAGCGTCAATGCGTCGCTGATCGAGGCGTGGCAAGCGCGCACGCACATGGTCGAGGAGATGAGTGCCGCATCGGAAGCCCTGTTCTCGGTCCGGCCCGATGGCGTGATAGACACGATCCCGAGTGCTTCGATCACCGCCAACTTGTTCCCGATGCTCGGCGTGCAGCCGATCCTCGGGCGTGGCTTCGTCCCGGAAGAGGAGCTGCCGACCGACCAGGTAGCCGTGGCGATGATCAGCTATGCACTCTGGCAGCGTTCGTACGGTGGCCGTGCCGACGTGCTCGGCCGCACCGTGCCGCTCGACGGGCGGCCGCTCACCATCGTCGGCGTGACGCCGCCAGGGTTCAACGTCCCGCTGTCGCAGAACCCGCCGCCGGACATCTGGGTGCCGGAGCCCTTCAAGGGTGCGGCGGGTGGAGGGAACGGGAGTCTGAAGCCAGGTCCCACGATCTTCGCGGTGCTGCGCAAGGGCGTCTCGGTGGAGAGGGCGTCACGCGAGCTCCAGACGATCGCGGCCAGCTTGCCCGACCGGAGGGTTCAGGACCAGTCGAGCATCCGTGTCATGCGCGCGCAGGACTTCCTCGACGCACGGCAGACGCGCGCACTCCAGGTGCTCGTCGCGGCCGTTGGCGCGCTACTACTCATCGCTTGCGCGAACGTCACCAACCTCCTTCTCGCGCGGGCCTGGACGCGCCAGAGGGAGTTCGCGGTCCGCGCCGCACTCGGCGCCGGGCGGCGACGGCTAGCGCGGCAGCTGCTCACGGAGAGCATCTCCATCGCACTCGCCGGCGGGCTACTCGGACTCGGAGTCGCGTGGCTGGCGCTCCGCATCATCATCGCGCTCCGGCCGCCGGCGCTGCACCAACTGGCCGACGTGCGCCTCGAGCCGAGCGTCCTTCTCTGGACGCTGGGCGTGTCTATCGCTACCGGCATCCTGTTCGGCTGTGCACCGGCGATGGTGGCGGGGGCACGAAAGGTTGGCGACGTGTTACGCCGCGAGGCGCGCGGCGGGTCGACCGGAATCGCGTCACGCCGCGTGCGGTCGGCGCTCATCGTTCTCGAGATCGCGATGTCGCTCGTGCTTCTCGTGAGCTCGGGGCTGCTGGTGAGATCGTTCATGGAGCTCCAGCGGATGCCGCTCGGCTTCGAGCCGCGTGGACTCCTGTACACTGACGTGCTCATCGGCGGGCCGCGCAACCGCGGCCGTGCGGGCGTGGTCAGCGAAGAGATCCTCGAGCGGCTGCGCAAGGTACCTGGCGTGACTGGCGCGGCTTTCGGCACGATGCCCGGCAAGGGCTACATCGCTCCCGGGCTCGCGGTGGAGACGGACCGCGCCGGACAGACTACGGAGATACCGGCATACGGCACGGTCTTCATCTCGCCAGACTATTTCAGCGTCGCGCGCATCGCGCTCGTGGCGGGCCGCCTGCCGGATTCCTCGATGCTGGCATGGGCGAAGACGGCTCCCTACATCAGCCTGTCGCCGGAGGTGGTGGTGAACCGTGCGCTCGCACGGCGCATCTCGCCCGACGGACCCGCGCTCGGCGCGCGCGTGCGCGAGAGCTGGCAGCCGCCGGGCCGGCCCGCGGCCCCATGGTCGACCGTCGTAGGCGTGGTAGACGACACCCGCATGCCGGATGTGCGGGGTGACATAGCGGCGCTGCAGCTCTACAGCGTGATCCCGCAGCGGCTCCCGGACGTACCGTTCGTGATCCGCACCGCGATGTCCGGCGACGTCACCGCGCCAGCGGTCAAGCACGCGATCACCTCCGTCGACCCCGGCATCTACGTGCGCCCGATGCTTTCCGGCGACACCTATCTCCGCGACGGCCTGGCGCCAACTCGCTTCGCCATGGCACTCCTCACGGCGTTCGCGGCCATCGCGCTCGTGCTCGCCGCGGCCGGTCTCTACGGCGTCATCGCCTACAGCGTCGCGCAGCGCACGCGCGAGATCGGCGTGCGCGTCGCTCTGGGCGCGCAGGCTGCGGACGTCGCACGACTCATACTCGTAGACGCGATCCGTCTGGCGGCCATGGGCGTCGCGCTCGGTGTGGCCGGCGCGATCGCCGCAACTGGCGCGCTCCGCGGTCTGCTGTTCGGTGTGGCGCCTACCGACCCGGCGACATTCATTGTCATCGCACTCCTGCTCGCCGTCGTGGCGCTGCTGTCGGCCTACCTCCCTACGCGGCGAGCGTTGGGCGTCGATCCAACCGAGGCGCTACGGGCCGAGTGAGGGCGGTGCGCACGACTGTCATCCATACGCAGGTGCACACGACTGTCATCCATGCGCGAGCAGGCACCCACTCGCCGTCATTCCCGCAGAAGCGGGAATCCAGGTTGCTCAGCCGGGTGTGGGCCCCCGCTTTCGCGGAGACGACTGCAATAGGAAAGCGCACCACCATGATAGTGGTGAAACTCGAACTACGTCGCGCATGACGCCTCTCAGGAAAGCACTGCGCAGAGGTCGATGCGTTGCCCGCCCCCCTCCAACCTCTGCACGATGATTCCCTCCGCGTCGAAGACGAAGTCGAACCCGCCGATGAGGAGCAAGAAGCCTTCCTCCAAATCGATGAAGACATTGCGGCCCGTAAACACGACCTCCGTGCTGCCATCCGGTAGAGAGTTATACTGGACAGGGCCGGTCAGGCTCAGTGTGACCGTCTTCCCAGTGTTGCCATTCGTCAATGTGCCCTCGAAACCGGGAGCGGTGACAATCGTGCGACCGCCGGGGAGCTCCAACACTTTTTGTTTGCCGGTCAACTCCACCACCACAGGGAACCCACAAACCTCGCTGGCGAGCTCGTCGACGAATTGCCCCGTCTCGACCGGCTCGGGCGCTCCACCCTGCTGGAGAGCGGGCGCGGTTGCGCGCGATTCGACGATCGAGGGACGGTCGCTGCAGGCGACCAGTGCACAGCCGAGCATGGCGGCCGTGCACGCGGTGCGTGCGATGTGGTGCCTCATGGCCACCTCCTTCCTGCGCGGGCAGGTTGGTGTGTTCCAGCTCGGGCACCGGGGCGGCCATGTCTCGGCGCCCGGCGGCAGATTGCCGCTCACTCACCGGGCGCGTGGGTCCGGAGCCGTGCGCCGCGCCGCAAGATCGAGGCCCGCATCACCGCGCAACGAGCGAAGGTCGCACCGTCTCGCGCCACGATTCCCACGCCAGAAATACTCGCGTCCGTAGAACCGTCGTGCCGGCCTGCGCTGCGAGCAGACTACCCCTCGCGCAACGCATCGGTCGGCTCCACCATCATTGCGCGCCGCGCCGGCACAGCCCCGGCGAGGAGCGCTACGCCGCCCAGCACGACGACCGCCGTGACGGTCGTTCCGACATCGAAGTACGACACTCCCACGAGCATCGAGCGCACCAGCCGAGCCATCACCACGGCGCCGGCTATGCCGACCGCCGCGCCGATCGCCGCCATCCGCAGAACGTCCCCGAGCACCAGCGCCAGCACTCCAGCCGGCGCGGCGCCGAGCGCCATGCGTATTCCTATCTCGAAAGTGCGCTGCGTGACTGCGTACGACACGACGCCGTAGATGCCGATGCCGGCGAGCGTCAGCGCGAGCGCCGCGAAGCCGAGCAGCAGGTCGGTGGTGAAGTGGCGACTCGCGAGAGATGCTCCGAGGACGCTCTCCATAGTGCGCACGTTCGAGACCGGCACGGTGGCATCGAGCTCGTGCAGAACTCTGCGCACGGACGGCGCGAGCTGCAATGGATCACCCGCCGTGCGCACCGCCAGCGTCATCGTGCGTGGCGCGAAGTACGCGCTCTTCGGCGTCTGCGAGTACGGAAAGAACATCGTGGGAGGTACATCCGCCGTGACGCCGCTCGACCGCATGTCCTGCACGAGCCCCACCACCGTCACCCAGGAGGCGGCCGGGTTCATCATCCGTATCGTGTGACCCAGCGGGTTCTGTCCAGGCCAGAGTCGTCGCGCCATCGCCTCGTTCACCACGACCACCGGAGGCGCATCGGCAGCGTCGGCATCGGTGAATCCCCGCCCGCGCAGCATGCGCATCTTCATCGTCGCGAAGTAGCCGGGCGTCACCTGGGCGGGCTGCGACGTCGCTGCCTCGCTGATGTTCTTCACCACTCGCCCGTCCACGAGAATCGACCAATCGCCACCGCTCCCCGCGATCGGGAGCCATCCCATCGCCGTGGATGCCTCGACTCCCGGCAGTGCACCGATCCGCCGTGTCGCCTGCTCGAAAAACAGCGCCGCTTCCTCATCGTCATAGGGACGCGGAGCCAGCGTCACCTCCATCGTGAGCAGGCTCGATGGATCGAAGCCGAGATCGGCCTCCTGCAGCTCGCGCAGGCTGTGCAGAAACAGTCCGGCGCCCGTCAGCATGATTACCGCGAGCGCGATCTCGGATGCAACCAGCAGCGTTCGCACCCGCTTCACGCTGGAGGCAGCCACTCCCGCACGACCGCCATCCTTCAGCGGATCCGCCGAGCGCCGCCGCGCGGCTCTCGCCGCCGGCACTATCCCGAACAGCAGCCCCGTGGCGACGGAGACCGCGAGCGCGAACAGTGCCACGCGCCAGTCGACCGCCACCTGATCGAGTCGTGGGATCGATGCCGGCGCCAGTGCCACGAGCACTCTGCTTCCCACCACGGCGAGAGCGAGTCCGAGTGCGCCGCCGATTATCGCGAGGAGCGCGCTCTCGGTGAGGAGCTGGCCCGCGATCCGTGCGCCGGATGCGCCGAGCGCAGCGCGAACGGCCAGCTCCTTGCGCCGCACCTCGCCACGCGCCAGCAGAAGGTTCGCCACGTTGACGCAGGCGATGAGCAGCACGAAGCCGATCGAGCCGAGGAGCGCGAGAAGATAGGGACGACTCTGGCCCACGATGATGTCCGCGATCGGGTCGACGACCGCCAGCACCGGCTTGTCGCCGAAGTAAGTCTCCGGATAGTCGCGCATCCACCGGCGGTCGAGCGACAGTGCCGCCGACCGCACGCCCTCAACCGTGGCTCCGCTCGCCAACCGACCGACGAGCTGGAGATAGTGGTTGTTCCGCGTCCAGAGACTATCGTAGTCGAGGCGCAGCGGAACCCACACATCCACCTCGGCCGACGGAAAGTCGAAGTGCGGCGGCATCACGCCGACTATCGTCGCCTTCCCCGATGCCATCTGCTGCTCGCTACCGATGATCGACCGATCGCCGCCGTAGCTGCGCTGCCAGAGCCGGTAGCTGATCACGATCACCCTGGCTCCCCCGCGCACTTCCTCTTCCGGCGCGAAGGTGCGACCGAGGAATGGAGCGGTCCCCAGCACGGAGAAGAAGCCGTCGGAGACGCGAGCCGCGCGCACCTGCTGCGACTCGCCACCGCGCTGAAGGATCCCGATAGCGCCCGAGTACGCGGCGAGTCCGTCCAGTCCCTTCAGCCCATCCCGGTAGTCGCGGAATTCCGGCTCCGACACCGTGGAGTACGGAGGAGCTTGCGTGACCGATACCAGGCGCGCGGGGTCACGAAATGGCAGCGGATGAAGAAGCACTCCGCTCACCACCGAGAAGATCGCGACGTTGGCGCCGATCCCCAGCGCGAGGGTGCCGAGTATCACGGCGCTGAACCCGGGGTGCCGCACGATGCCGCGCGCGGCCAGTCGAAGATCCTGCAGCAGGATGCTCATAAGGGGATCACCGTGTTGGTGGTATACGCGGACTGGCACCCTCGCGTCGCCGTGGCGCGGCGTTGCACGAACGTGGAACCACCGAGTGAAGGCCATAGTCCGCTCCGCGGCTGCCGACACGAGCGCGTCGCGCGTCACGTGGATCCAGAATCCGGCCCGGCTCTCGCCGCATTCCAGAGCGGCCAGCCGCCGTTCGCGAAAGAAGTCCGTCATCGCCGGCCCGTAGCGCGCGCGGAACTCCTTCGGATAGAGCCGAAGCAGAATCGCGAAGACGCGCTCGCCGGCCGTCATCATCTGGGGGCCGGTGCAATGACCCGTCGCTCTTCGGCGAGTCGCACGAGCGAGCGCAGGCGGCGCATCTCGGCAGCCAGCACACGCCGGCCGCTGGGTGTCAGGTGGTAGTAGATCCGCCGCGGGTCGGTGTTCGGATCGGTACTCGGTGGTTGGCCCGGCTCCACCAGGCCGTCATTCTCGAGGCGGCGCACGGTGCGATACAGGTTCCCCGCCTCCAGAGCTATCTCACCGTTCGTGTGCTCGAGCACATCCTGCCTGATACCGTAGCCGTGTCGGGCGCCCGCGGTGAGCATCGTCATCACTAGCAGCTCGACGGGCGTGAGCGGGATACGGGACTCCGGATGCGAGCGTTCGGGGACACGCGGCATACTTGCTCCATACGCTGAGTCGGTCAGCTATATGCAATACGCATATAGTGCAACCGAGCGACCGATGGCGCAATGGTTCGTGGCGAGCTCTCGAGCTATGGCTGGCGTTCCAACGCCAACGCAGCGGGAGTAGCGCCCGTCATCCCCGCGAGAGCGGGATAGTCATCCCCGCGAAAGCGGGGATCCATGTTCTGATCGAGTAACATGGATCCCCGCTTCCGCGGGGATGACGTTCGGGCCAAAGGAACCTGCCCCCATTGCCCTCGATCACGCCCCCGCGCTTCCCGCCACGGGTATCACATCGAGATCCGGCAGATAAACCGTGAACGCGCTCCCCTCGCCGAGTCGCGATGTGACTTCGACGTCGCCGCCGAGCAGGCGCGCGAGGTGTCGCGTCACGCTGAGCCCCAACCCCGTACCGCCCGTCCGCCGCCGGTGCGACTGCTCCACCTGCCAGAACGGATCGAAGATGCGCTCGAGGTGGTCGGAGGCGATGCCGATCCCGGTGTCCCATACTCGCACGCGCGCACCACTCGGCTCGCGTCGCACCGCTACGCCCACCATTCCCCGCTCGGTGAACTTCACGGCGTTGGAGAGAAGATTGATCAGGATCTGTCGGAGCTTCCCGGGGTCGGTGTGGATGGGCGGCAGCTCCGGTGGGAAATCCGTCTCCACTCTAAGCCCCTTCTTCATCGCCGCCGGGTGCACGAGTATCACGGCTTCGGAAGTGGTGTGGCGCAGATCTACCAGCTCGACGTGCACCTTCTCGCTCCCTGCCTCCACGCGCGCGAACGACAGGATCCCCTCGATGAGGTGGACCAGGTGCCGCGCGCTCGCGTCGATGCGTTTGAGCTGCTTCCGCTGCAGCTCCGTGATCGGACCCGAGATGCCATCGACGATCAGCTCCGTGTAACCCATGATCGCCGTGAGCGGTGTGCGGAGCTCGTGCGACATGACGGCGAGGAAGTCCGACTTCGCCTGGTTCGCCAGCAGCGCCGCCTCGTAGAGTCGTGCATTGTCCGCGGCCAGCGCGGAGCGTCGCGCGAGCTCCATCGCCACGTCCACCTCGGCCCGCGTATGCAGGCATCCCGGCGAGAAGAGCGTGAACGTCATCGCACCGATGCGTCGCCCGCGGGCCGCGAGCGGAATCGCGAGCCACGACTGCGGTGTACCGCGCACCGGGAACTCGCCAATGGCGACCCGAAGCATCGCCAGCGTCGCATCATCGAAGTCGGTCAGCAGCACCGGCTCCCCGGTGCGCAGCGCGACCGCTGCCGGATGCTCCGCATCGGCGTCGAGCGGCTTCGCCAGTCTAGTTCGCTCGCGACGATCGGCTGGCTTCGAGTCGACGTACGCCTCCGCGATGGGATGGAGGCGCCCATCCTCGGCGGTGAGAAAGATGCGGCACCACTCGGCGAGCAGCGGGATCGCGCAGGTCGCGATCTCATCGAGCGTGTCCGTGTAGTCGAGCGACGATGCGAGGACGGTGCTCGCTTCGGCCAGGAGGTTCTGGAAGCTCGCCGAGCGGGTACGCGCGGTGACATCGCGGAAGCTCCACACGCGCCCGGCGATCCGGCCTTCGACTCGGTGGGGGCGCGAGTAGCGTTCGAAGATCCTCCCCTCGGTGAGCTCGAGCACGTCGAAGCTCTCCGCCTCGGGCGTCGCGTACAGCTCGCGGACCTTGGCCAGGAACTTCTCGGGATCTCTCAGCCGGTGGAGTACGGACGAGAGAGCCTGTTCATCGTCTCCATCGGCTGCCATCTCGTCGGAGATGCCCCACATCTCCACGAACTGGTGGTTGTAGGAGACGAAGCGTCCGGCGGTATCCACCACGAGGAGGCCGTCGGTGGTGGACTCCAGCGTCGCCCGATGCAGGGCCAGCAATCGCGTGAGTCGCTCCTCGGCCAGCTCCCGCTCGGCGAGCTCCCGAACTACGGCGCGATGCAGGCTGCAGTTCTCGATCGTGAGCACGGCGAGCCGGGCGAATTCCACCAGGTGGGCGAGGTCGTTCTCCTCGAAGCACGGCCGCCGCGCATCCGTGAAGAGGCTGACCGCGCCGAGCACGCGGTCGCGCGCGATGAGCGGCGCGGCGATCATCGATGCGGGCGTCAGTGCGCGGACGAGCTGCAGGACGCGCTCGTCGCGGAGCTCCGCGTGCAGCACCGTCTCCGTCACCTCGCGCAGGAGCACCGGACGCGGCGGGTCGAGAAGACCCGCGAGGAATGGGCGCCCCGGCTCGAGCCGGTAGCGCGCGACGATCTCGTGCAGCAGCTCGTCGCGCACCGGGTCGCCGTGCGCCACCGCCACATCGAAGGTCTGATTCTCCTCGTTCAGGACGTGGGCGATGCACCAGTCCGCGAGCTGAGGCACCAGGAGGTAGAGTATGTTGTCGATCGTCGTGCGGAAGTCGAGCGAGGATGCCAGGACGTGCGCCGCGTGCATCGTGAACGCGGCCCAGCGCTGCTCGGAGTCCGCGGCCTGCTGGCTTCGGCGATCCACGGGCTGTCCAGACGCGCGCACAGTCGGGTCGGGCTCGAAGCTCTCGGCCATGGCGAATCTCCTCGGCGCCTGCGCGCACCTCGCGGCGGAACGACGGATTCGCCGGATCGTCCCGCCCGCCTCGCGTCTTCGGCGCCCATCAGAATCCGGCCGCGCAAGGTTCATTCCGGTTGGCAGCAATGAACCGTCATCCCCGCGATGGCCTTCACCGTCATCCCGACGAAAGCTGGGCCCATTCCGAAGTCATCCCCGCAAATCCATAGTCATCCCCGCGAAAGCGGGGATCCATGTTCAGGCCGTGTAACATGGATCCCCGCTTTCGCGGGGATGACGGTGAAGATCATCGCCGGGATGGTGGTGACGACCATTGCGGGAATGACGGTGACGACTCGCGCGGAGCGGATTGCGCGAGGCGACACCCTCTTCAGCGCGCAGTCATCGGACGCACGGGAAGCGGTACGTTGCAGACGTTGATGCGTCCGGTCGGTTGCACGAACCACTCCTCGCGTCGAAATCGACGCGATCCGATCACCTTCTGGAACGTGCCGCTCTCGGTGCGCAGCGCTTCCAGCGGCGTGCGCTCGGCGGCCGGCAGCTCTGCCGCGAGCTGGATGCGCGTGATGGGCGTCCGCTCGGATGCAGCGACGTAGAAGCCAAGTGGTCCCGTACCGCGCGGCAACGCGGAGAGAAGCTCGATCCCGCGCACGACCCGCCCGACCATGGCGACGTTGCGATCGAGGTGGCGCGGCGACTGGCCGATCACTACGTACAGCTCGCTTCCGCTGCCGTTGTCGGGGGACGATCCGCGAGCCACGCCCACCGCGCCGTAACAGTGCAGCATCCACGTCCTGCCAGTGCTGTCGCGTCCGGCGGGGAACCCGTTGGTGAAGCCCGTGAAGGGTGCGTAGCTGTCGGGATCAGGGAGCCGCGTGAAGGGGAGCGAACCCGCCGCGCGGTCGAACTCGGCCTGGGCGATCGCGTCGACGGCGTCGCCGTGTGGATGAGCGGTGGAGTCGGACCATCCCCACTGCGCGACGTAGTCGTCCTGCACGCGCACGATCGCGGCGCCGTCCCAGTAGTGCGCACGCGCGAGCGCACGGACGTTGTCGACATGCCGCGGTGAGAAGTCGGGAGAGAGCTCGATGATGACCCGGCCACCGGGGAGCTCGAGGTACAGCGTGTTGTCCGGATCGAGCGGGCGCCAGTCGGCCGCGGGAGATGCAGCGAGAATCTCGCCGAGCGATGGGGGCTGCGGGGTCTGCGCGCTTACCGACGCGCGGCCCCACGGCAACATGGGGAGAGTGGCAAGGAGTACGAGCGCGGTGCCGGATCTCATGAGGTGGAAGTCGGAAGGTTGCGCAGGGGCGTGCGGATGGTCCAGGCGCTGGTAAGCATCCACGGCCAGCACGAAAGTGAGTGGGACACGTAAGTGCCGCAAGAGCCGGTGACACTTCGAGACATCCCCTGCATCTAGAGCGTCCTGGCGTGCGGCCGCGTCGGCGTGCGGCAGTCTTGCCTTCGCAGATGTAGGTACACAAAAGCGTGCGCGTGCCACTGGCCCGGCAGCGTCACACCGCCATTGACCGCGGGAGAGCAACACGCTGGACGAACCCGGTGCTCTCCTAAACACGACGCCCATCGCGGTAGACAATCCGGAGCTCGAGGTCGTCCAGCTGGAAGATTCCGTCCCTGTCCAGGTCGTGGAGACTCAGTCCACGCGAGCGCGACCTGAGGCGCAGCCAGACCTCCTTGTAAGACCACGCCAGCTCATCGAACCAGCTGCGGAATACCCGGCCGTTCTGCTTTGCGAGATCGACGCGCGCTGCCCCGTGAGCGACGGGATCGGCGTCTGGCGAAAGCCGTGACTCCAGCCGGACCCCGACATCTACATCTCCCAGGGTGCTATCGCTCCCGAGGTAGCTCCCGAACACCGCCACCTCCGTCACCCGATACCCGAGACCGGCATCGGTGTTAACCGCGTCCACACGATCGAGGAGCTCGCGCAGCAGTCGATCCGCGGTTCCGCGGCGGATGGGGCGCGCAGCGCTGGCCATTGAGAGGGCGCGCCCTTTCGCGTAGCGTCTCCACGTCGAAGCTGTCCCACGCGTCGACCCTTTTCAGCAATCGCCGCAGCTCGAGCGCAGGGAGCCCGAACAGGACGTCCGTAGAGCGAATACGCATTCAGTAGGTAGCAAGATCCTCGACCGGAACGCCGAGGCTCGACGCCAATGTCTCGAGAGTTCTGGCGTGCGGCCGGCTGATCTCGCTGCGCTCGATCCGGGCGATCTCTTTCTCCGTGACACCCGGGAAATCCCGCCGCGAGAGCCCCTTCTGCAGCCGCAGACGCCTGACGGATGCGCCGAAGGAGGAATCCTCGTAGAGAGCGCGCTTCCTGGCGCGGCGCCGATACTCAGGATCGAACTCGTAGAGAATCGCGTCGGCCGAGGCCTCGAATGTGCCCAGCTTGATAGTCTGTCCGAAGTCAGCGACCCCGAACGAATCCGGGTCGGCGGTCGCCTTCGACGACTTGTTCCTGAACCACGTCAGTGGAACGACGAGCGGCTCGACACTTCCGCGGTAGAGCAGAACCGCGCCACGTTCCTTGTCAACGGCTCCGCCGATGAAAAGGTCGTCCCTGCCGGGCGAAGTCAGAACCTCCATGAGCGCATCGAGATCGAGAAGCCTGAAGTGATCACTGGCCGTTACCACATAGCGAAACAATGCGCTGAGAAGGGAATGCGTAACCTCTGGCATATCATTCAGAACTACCAGCCGCTGTTCTCCTCTCGCTGCAGGTGCCTCCCTCACGAGGGGGGCAAGTGATTCGAGGTTGGAAGCCACCCAGACGGCTTGCCTGTTCGCCGCCTTGAATTCGTCGACCAGAGCCTTCTTTCCGCGGATACGATACACCGCGTCCTTCTCCGCCACTCGTGCAGAGGGCAGCCGGTGGCCAGGGGCCGATACGAGGTAGAGACGTGGGGATTCGCCCCGCTCCTCCCCGAGAGCCTCATGCCTGGGCACTCGGCTTTGCTTCTTCACACGCGATCCTCTGCCGGCTGCGCTGGACGTCTTCACTCTCATCGGACTTCACCGGATTTTCCGGATAGAGGCGATCGCCATGAGGGTCTCTCATCGGGATCCTTCCTGTACGAGATGAGAATAATGTCCTATTTTCCAACACATAATAATAGGACATAATGACCACGACGGGGTGCTTCCGATGCAGCCTACGTCAGCGATGATCGAGAGTCATTTGCTTGGGGTAAATTGCGACATGCCCTCGCCGATCGCCTCGCTCACCTGCGATGCCCTGCTGTTCGACCTCGATGGCGTTCTCGTGGACTCCACCGCATGCGTCGAGGACACCTGGCGCCGGTGGGCAATCCGACATGGACTCGATGCGGACACGATCGTGCGCATGGCGCACGGCCGGCGCGCGCTCGACACCGTGCGGCTCGCGGCGCCGCAGCTCGACGACGCTCGAGTGGAGGCCGAGGTGGCGGCACTTGCGGCACACGAAGCGCGAGAGATCGTCGGGGTGCTGGAAGTACCCGGCGCGGCCGCGCTACTGCGAAGTCTGCCGCCGGGGCGATGGGCCGTGGTCACCTCGGGCATGCGGGCCGTGGCGGAACACCGGCTCCGTCACGTCGGACTGCCGGTGCCGCCGGTTCTGGTGTGCGCGGACGAAGTCGTACACGGCAAGCCGCACCCCGAAGGCTATCTCACCGCGGCCGCGCGGCTCGGCGTTTCGCCGGCGGCGTGCCTGGTCGTGGAGGACGCTCCCGCCGGGTTGGCCGCGGCCCACGCAGCCGGCATGCGCGCGCTCGCCGTTGCGACGACGCACCCGCCGGCCGCCCTTGTCGGCGCGGAGTTCATCGCTCATGCGCTCAGCGCGGTGACCGTGCGCGTAGAGCGGTCTGACGACGGAGCAGCACTGTCCGTGGCGGTGCGCGCGAGATGACGGGATCGGGGGCGGAGTCGCGCGGATAGCGCCATCCCTGCGAAGGCCGCTGTCATCCCCGCGGAAGCAGGGATCCAGTTGCGATGGGGCTAACATGGATCCCCGCTTCCGCGGGGATGACAGCAGAAGGTAGCTCGAGGAGTCTGACCCCATCTCGCCACATGGTCCTAACGAACGTCGGCGGGGAAAGTAGAGCTCACGAGGCAGCGGGACGGCGTAGGCGCCAGGGCGGCCAGCCATTGCCCTTATCGGTCTCCTCAGGCGACTCGTCCAGTCATCTGCTGAAGCTTGACGATCACGAACTCCGCCGGCTTGAGCGGCGCGAAGCCGACGATGATGTTGACCACGCCGCGGTCCATGTCGGCCTGCGTGGTGGTTTCGCGGTCGCACTTGATGAAGTACGCCTCTCGCGGCGAGGCGCCCTGAAACGCACCCTGTCGGAAGAGGGTCTGCATGAACGTGCCGAGGTCGAGGCGGATCTTCGCCCAGAGCGGCTCGTCGCCCTGCTCGAACACCACCCACTGCGTGCCCTGGAAGAGGCTCTCCTCGATGAACAGCGCGAGGCGTCGCACGGGAACGTACTTCCACTCCGACGCAAGCGAGTCGGCGCCGCACAGCGTGCGCGCGCCCCACACCACCCGGCCGACCCCGGGGAAGGTGCGCAGACAGTTCACTCCGCGCAGGTTGAGCTGACCGGTCTCGCCATCCGTGAGATTCACGGTGAGGCCCGATACACCGCGCAGCGTGGCGCCGGTCCCTGCCGACGCCTTCCACACGCCACGCTCGGAATCGGTGCGCGCGTAGATGCCGGCAACCGCGCCGCTCGGCGCGAAGTCGGCAAGCCTGCCTCCCTGAAGTGGATCCGGCGCTGACAGGCGTGGGAAGTAGAGCGCAGCGTTCTCGTTTGCATCGAGGCCCCAGACGGCCTCGCTCAGACTGTTCGCTCCGCTGAGCAGATCTGCTGGCTCGTCCCAGACGGTGAGCGGGTCGACGATGTAGAACGCCCGGCGCTTCTTGCAGTACGCGGCCGCGGCCGAGCGTGTCTGCGCGCCGATGTCTCCGCCCGCTTCGAGCGTGAAAGGCGGTATGACGAGCAGATTGAAGATCGGCTCGCGCTCGAGCGCCCAGATGCCGCGCTTCGGCAGCTCCAGCGATGGGTCGGAGATCTCGGCATCCGCGATCGTGGCGCCGTCGTCGCCGTCCGCGTCGAAGGCGATCGAGCCAGGCGTGACGGTCATCGGATCGGTGCCAACGACAGTCGGATCGGGCGTGGGCGCGGGACGAGTGGCGGCCACCGCATCCAGTCGCACGAGCTTCGACTCATCCTCGAGCACCTTGCCGACGTAGCGTGGGTGCGTAGAGAGCGCGGACACGTCGGGGAAGCGCTCGGTGACGAGCGTCGCCGAGTCGCGCACAGTGAGGTTGAACAGCTCCTCGGCGCCGACCATCGGCCGAGTGTCGTGATCGACGCGCACTCGCAGCTGCTCGCCCCAATCGCCGGGACTCGACGCGCGGAGATCGAGCGTGTCGGCCGAGCCAGTCGCGGCGGTGGCAGTACCTTCCGCGACGCGCACGATCAACGCATCGGCGCCGCCGTTCTCGAAGAACTGATTCACAGCGTAGCTCATCGGGTGCGCTCGGGAGAGCCCGCCGAAGGTTAGCTCGTATTCGGAGAACGCCTGAACACGCACCGCCAGGTCGGTCGGGCCGCGCACGGCGGAACCAATGAATGCGGTGATCGACGTAGGCACACCAGTGATCGTGCGGACGCCACCCGGGAGCTCTTCGATGTAGGCTCCAGGATACATCGGTGCTGGTGGCATTGAAGATCTCCTCTGCGGGTCAGCGTGCGATACGACACGCGGTCATCGTGCGCGGGCGATTCCAGGCGGCGATGATATCCGATGGTGCACGAAATCGCCAGACATGAACCGGTGTCGGTTGGGGATCGTGAACGACCGATATGGCGAGGTAAAGCGCCGTCCGCTTCTTATATCGCTTCGCGGCGCTCAGCGTTGAAACAGGACACGGTGGAACAGATCGACGGAAACCGCCGCGTCCGCCGCCAGCGTGCGCGCATCCATGTCGGGATGATCCAGGCACAGCTGAGCATCCGGTTCGAATTCGGCGTCGCGCAACGCCCGCTCGAGACGGACTGCATTCACGACGCCGCAGGCGATCTCGAGATCCACCTGCACATCGACATCCGTGGTGCCGGCATGCTGAAACGGAGTGCGCGTGCAGAGCAACTCGGGAACGAGGCCGCCGATCAGGACGAACTCGGGGCGCGCTCCGTGCAGCGCGATCTCGAGGATTCAGTCGCTGCTGAACCCGGCGCACAGTCCATCGGGAGCGACTGATCGCGCACCCGCGCTCGCTTCGGGCTGAAGATGTCGCTCGGGGCGCTTGCGTCACAGCAACTCACCCAGAGCGGTGAGGGAGGCGTTATGCCTGTACAGGTACAGAAGGAAGAGCAGAACCTCGGGGTGCCGTGGGAGCAATCGTACGGGTACTCCCAGGCCGTGAGAGTGGGAGACACCATTTGGGTAGCTGGGCAGCTCAGCCACGACGACGACGGCAACATGGTTGGTCCTGCCCCCGTCGATGACGAGGGGCACATCCTCGACCACGGCAACATGCGCATCCAGATGACCCAGAGCTATGCGAACGCGAAGAAAGTGCTCGCGAAATTCGGCGCCACACTGGACAACGTCGTCGAGGAAGTCCTCTACGTGACCGACATGGACGCTGCCTTCGCGGTGGCGAGCGCGGTCAGGGCGGAAGCGTACGGCGGGCGCCCCGTGGTAGCGAGTACCATCGTCGTCACACCGCGCCTCGCGTTCCCGAATCAGCTGATCGAGATAAAGCTCGTTGCGAAGACCTGATGGGCCACACCTTCGCCGTGACCCAGGGCTGCGACAACGCGGCTGCGAAGCTCAGGACGCCGACAGTAGTCCCGTAGATGGCGAGTCCCCCAGAAGGAGGGCGTGGCGCGCTATACGTGCGAAAACGACAAGCCGTCATCCCCGCGAGAGCGGGGGTCATTAACCGTCATCCCCGCGAAAGCGGGGGTCATTAGCCGTCATCCCGGTGAAAGCGGGGATCATTAGCCGTCATCCCGGTGAAA
>JBIQMO010000024.1:0-31186 GCA_044463245.1 Gemmatimonas aurantiaca | reverse complement strand
TGACCTCGTCACCTTCCCTGAAGCCGACCTCGGTGAGGATCCCGCTCACCTGCGAAGCCACGGACACTGTCTGCAGCGGCTCGACGGTGCCGGTGGCTCTGATCTCCCACGGCACCGAGCTGCGCTCCACTCGGGCCACGGTGACGGGGACGGTCTGCGGCGGAGGGACGTGCGTGTCGCCGCAGGCACCCGCCGTGAGGGCGATGGCGCCGAGCGCGATCGTGCGGCGCAGGCCGCGCCCGGTGAAGAGCAATGGCAACGGTGTTCGAGCGCCGTGTGTGGTCGAGTGAGGTCTGACGATCATCGTGATGGATTCTACCGGGTCGAGTCGGGTGCCAGGCGGAATGGGGTAGCACCTCCCGAATCGAGGACTCCTGTATCGTGTGCTAGTTGCGCGAGCGCGCTCTGCCAGATCCAGCGTGCCTGCACCTGTTGGGCTCTCGCGCTGGCCAGCGCACTCTGCGCCGAGAGCAGGTCGAGCACGGTACCGACTCCGGCGCGGTAGCGCCCGAGCGCCACCTCCTCGGACTGCTGAGCGCTCGCCAGCAAATCGGTGGCCGTTCGCACGCGGCGCGCTGCGGTCTGCAGCGTGTAATACGAGCTGTACACCTCGAAGACCACCTGCTGCTCGAGCGCGTCGCGCCGAGCTGCGGCCGCTTCGGCCTGTGCCTCCGCCTGCACCTGGTCGTACGCGCGGGAGAAACCGGCGAAGAGCGGGATGCTGAGCCCGAAATTCACCGTGTAGCTGTTCCCGCCGCGTGGAAGCGTGCGCAGATAAGTGCGGTTCGCGTTGCCCGTGACGGTGAGTGCAGGGAGCCGCTCGGAGCGAATCTGCTTGATTCGCGCCCGCGCCTGCTGCACGTCCGCCGCCGAGGCGTTGAGGTCGGGGCGCGCCGCGAGCGCCGTCTCAATGAGAGCGCCCACGCTGTCCACCAGGATCTCCACCGGAAAGGTAGTGTCGGGGGGCGCTATGTCGTACGGGGTATTGGCGGGGAGACCCACCGCGAGGGCGAGCGCCCCGCGGGTGGTCTGCAACGCTCCCTGGGTGGTCTCCATGTCGAGCCGCGCCTGCGACGCCGAGGTGCGCGCGAGGAGAACGTCGCCCACCGTGGCGAGCCCCACGCGGTGCCGCTCCTCGGCGGCCTCCAGATTCCGGAGCGCTTCCTGGTAGGTGGTCTCCTGCGCTGCGAGGAGCGCCCTCGTGGCCACGTACTGGAAGTACGCCTGCTCGACGTCGAGCACCACGCCCTGGATGGTGGAGTTATGAGTCCAGTCGGCGGCGAGGAGCGCCTGTCGCGCCGCGTCTATGGAGCCGGATCTACCGCCGAAGTCGAGAAGGAGCCAGGAGAGCTGGAGGCTCGGTCCGTAGGTGGTCTGCTCGACGGCCGAACGCCCCTGCGCTGAGAGCGTCTTGATACGCGTGACGCCAACGTTCCCGTCTATCGTAGGGTAGTAGGCGCCCTTCGACGAGCCGTACGCCGCGGCTGCGGATCGCGCGTTGGACCAGGAGAGTCGCGTGGCCGGGTTATTTCGGAGCGCGAGGTCCACGATGTCGGTGAGCGTGAGCTTGGCGATTCGCTCGGCGATGTCCGGCGGCACTTCGGCGGCGCTGGGGCGCGCGGGCGTCTCGACCGCCTTCTCCCGGGCGGGCGGCGGCGTCCACGGCCTGTCGGGACTCGGCGCGGTGCCGGCCACTCCGGACACGGATGGCGTGCGCACGCACCCCACCGAAACGACGAGAATCAGAGACGTCAGCCCGGTCGCGCTGCGCCACCGGGCGAAAATACTCGAAGAGTTCACAAGCTCGAATACGTTTCGCGCTCGCGGTCTGTTGGACCACGAGCGCGGTTGGAGCAGGAGAGCTCGCGGGTGTTTACGTCGTTCCACCCGGAGTGGTAGTCCCGCGGGTGGAAGATGATCCCGGTCAGGGCATCACGTCGTCGATGAAGACCAGGGTCTTACCGCGTAGAATTACCTCGCGCAGCGCCTCATACACCGCGGAATCGAGCAATGTGCCCGTCTGCTGGCCCAGATAGTCTATGGTCTCGCGCGGCGTCATCGGGTCGCGGTAGGCGCGCTTCGAGGTGAGCGCATCGAAGGCGTCGGCGGCAGCGAGGATGCGCCCGCCCAGCGAGATCTTCTCGCCGGCGATCCCGTTGGGGTAGCCCGAGCCATCGTAGTGCTCGTGGTGGTCGCGGATGTAGTCGAGCACCACGCCCAGATGCTTGAGCGGCGCGAGGATCTCGATCCCGATGCGGACGTGGTCCTTGACGTGATCGAACTCCTCGGGGGTCAGGCGTCCCGGCTTGTCGAGGACGTGCTCGCGGATGCCGATCTTGCCTACGTCGTGCAGGCGTCCGGCCAGGCGTACGGCTTCGATGGTGTCGGCATCGAGCGCCAGCGTGTCGGCGATGGAGACCGCCAGCTCGGCGACGCGCTGCGAGTGGCCGCGGAGGTAGATGCTCTTCGCTTCCATCGCGTTGATGAGCGTCTCGGCGATGCTCACCGTCATGGAGCGGAGCGCGTCCTGCTCGCGCTCGAGCTCCGCGGTGCGGAGGGCGACCTCGTCGCGGATGAGCTGCTCCACGCGGCGCTGCTCGAGGCGGAGCGTGCGGCGGTGGAGCGCGCGCGCCACGGCATCGCGAAGGTCGGGCAGCTCCACCGGTTTGACGAGATAATCGTACGCGCCCTTGGCGAGGGCGTCGGTGGCGGTGGTGGCGTCGTTGACGGCGCTGAGCATCACCACCGCGAGATCCGTGTCGTTCGCGGTAGCGTGGTCGAGGAGAGCGAGCCCCGTCATTCCAGGCATCCGGATATCGCAGAGCATGAGCACGAACTTCTCGCGGCCGAGGAGCTCGAGGGCGTCGCTCCCCGATCCCGCGGCCTGGACCTCATAGCCGCAGCTGCGGAGGAAGCGCGAGATGGCCGTGCGGATCGGCTCCTCGTCATCCACCACGAGGAGACGCGAGATCTCCCCGCTTCCGAAGCGGTGTGACGGGCTGGCCGAGTCGAGCGGCGCTTGAGCGATGAATGGAGCTGCGCGTACCATCGAGATTTCCGGGAGAGACAGGGAGCTGCAATCGCGACTGCGAGACGCGGCGCTCGTGCATCGTGGCTAGCACGAATCGCAAACGACTGACGACGTTGCGCGGCGTCATGTAACGCCGCGCAAGATTAGAAATCGTTTATGGTTGCGGTATTTAGCGGAGGGGCGTTCAGCTCTTCGTGTTCTACTTCTTCGCGGCGTCCACCGCGGCCGCGATCTCGCGCTCGTGGCGCTGGTATTCCGGGAGGTTGCGCGCGAGCTCCGACGACTGGGCGGAGAGGAGCTTGCCCTCGAAGGTCTGGACGCCCGCGGAATCGCCCGCGGCGCGCGCGGTGGAGATGGCGAGGATGATTCCGAGGAGGTGGTTCGGGTCGGAGGCGAGGATGCTGTCGGCTTGCGCGCGAGCCAACGGGAGCGCTCCGGCCACCTCGGCGATGCGGCCCATGTCGTAGCGGGTGTCCGCGTCCTGCTCGGGGAGCATCTGGTAGGCGGAGATCCCCATCTGCGCGAAGAGGTTGACGCTGTCCTGCTTTCCCTCTTCGCTGAGGCGCATGACGCGGTCGTAGAGCCGGTCGGCGCGCTCGCGCGGCGACATCTGCGAGATGTCGGGCGCGCGGACCGGTGCGACACCGACGCCGGCTCCGCCCGCCCCTCCCGCCTCCGGACCCACCGCGCCGGCCGCGCTGGCGCTGGCCGTGTTGTCGGCCGGTGGGGTGCGCGCGCCGTTGAAGCGCTGGCCCGCGAGGAGGGCGATCAGCGCGAGAAGCGCAATACCGGCCACCGCCCAGGGGAGGGCGGCGGGGAAGCCGCCCGCGTCGTTGCGTGTGGCGGCCGCCGTGGGCGCGGCCGCGCCGGCCGGGGTACCGCAGCGATGACAGAACTTCGCGCCCGGCGTGAGCGGGACACGACATGTGGAGCAGACCGCGCCCTCGAGCGGCGCGCCGCAGCTGGCGCAGAAACGGCCCGAGGCCGGCGCCGAGCAGTTCGGGCAGGTGGCGGACTGGCTGGGCGGAGTAGATGACGACATGGCGGAAAATCTACATCGCCGGCGGTGGGCGGGACACCGCACGCGATGCGAGCTTTCACTTTGACGCGTAGTCACTGCCGGACTAGCTTAGCGCCAGCAAAGCGCTAGCAGGGCGCTAGCACCCTACCAGCAACCAGCGACGCACAAGTTGTCTCCCTCCAATCGTGCCATAGCGCCCGTCACGCGGGGCGCCACCAGGAAGGACATCCTCGAGCTCGCCGAGCGACTCGGCGTGAGGTTCCTGCGGCTGCAGTTCACCGACGTGCTCGGGATCAACAAGAACGTCGAGGTCCCCGCCTCGCAGTTCGAGAAAGCGCTCTCGGGCGACATCGTGTTCGACGGGTCGTCCATCGAAGGTTTCGTGCGGGTGGAGGAGTCCGACATGCTCCTCGCGCCCGATCTCGACACCTTCCAGGTTTACCCGTGGAGCGAGCCCGGGAGCCGGGTGGCGCGGGTGATCTGCGACATCACCACGCCGGATGGGAGCCCCTTCGAGGGTGATCCGCGGAGGGCGCTCAAGCGGCAGCTCGAGCGTGCCGAGCGGATGGGCTACGTGATGAAGGCGGCGATGGAAGCCGAGTTCTTCATGTTCAAGACCGCGCCCAATGGTCGCGCGTCCACCGAGACGCACGATGTCGGCGGCTACTTCGACCTGGCACCCGTGGACCTCGGCGAGGATGCGCGGCGGGCCATCGTGGACACCCTCGAGCAGATGGGCTTCGAGGTGGAGGCGGCGCACCACGAGGTGGCGCACGGGCAGCACGAAGTCGACTTCAAGTACGCCGACGCGCTGGTAACCGCGGACAATCTGGCGACCTTCCGGTTCGTGGTGAAGTACGTGGCGCAGCGCTTCGGATTGTTCGCGTCGTTCATGCCCAAGCCCATCTACGGGCAGCATGGGAGCGGGATGCACACGCATCAGTCGCTCTTCACCGGCGAGAACACCAACGCGTTCTGGGATCCGAAGGCGGAGTGGGAGCTGAGCAAGGTCGCCCTGCACTACATAGGTGGGCTGCTCAGGCACGCGCGTGGGATGTGCGCGATCACCAATCCGCTGGTGAACTCGTACAAGCGGCTCGTGCCCGGCTACGAGGCGCCGATCAACGTGGCGTGGTCCATGAGGAATCGCTCGCCGTTGATCCGGATTCCCGATCGGCGGGGGATGGGGACGCGGCTGGAGTTCCGGATGCCAGATCCCTCGGCGAATCCCTACCTGGCGTTGACCGTGATGCTGGCTGCGGGTCTCGACGGGATAGAGACGAAGGCCGACTCGAGGGAGCCGGTGAACGTCAACATCTGGGAGATGTCGTTCCGGGAGAAGCGGCGGCTCCGGATAGACGATCTGCCGCACAACCTGGATGAGGCGTGCAGTGAGCTCGAGAAGGACAAGGTGATCAGGGACGCGCTGGGCGAGCACATCGTGCAGAACTTCCTCGAGGCGAAGCGGGAGGAGTGGAGGGAGTACATCACCCAGGTGAGTGGGTGGGAGCTGGAGGAGTATCTGGGGAAGTATTGAGGGGGGTGGGCGCGGGGCGCGGGTTCGTGGAGATCGCGGCGCGGGAGGCGACACTCCGGGGCCGCTGCGGTATCTCCGCTGGATCGTCCTTCACGGAGTGAGCGGCTAACGAATCGTTGCAGCTGACGAAGGCGTGCATCGCCCAGCGCCGGCAGCACAGATCACGCTCTCGCCTTCGCAGCTGAACTCGGCGTTTGGTGGCCCAGTGTAGCTCGATGACTTCGCTCAAAGGATCTCGGCTCTGTCAGATCACGCGGTGGTCCAACTTCTCATTGGTTGGGCGCAGGATAACAGGACCATTCTATACGTCCTCCTGGCACTTGCCTTCGGCATCGTCATTGGCCTTAGGCGCCGGAGTCGACGGCTATTCCAGACCCCTGGCGAGGCGCTGGTAGCTAACGTCGTGAGGACGAACTTCGGTCCTCCTGACTATCACCTGATGAATCATGTCACCCTTCGGCTAGAGGATGGTACGACCGAGGTAGATCATATCCTCGTCTCCAGGTTCGGCGTGTTCGTCATCGAGACCAAGCACTATAAGGGTTGGATCTTCGCCAACGCGAAGCAGGCGAAGTGGACGCAAGTCGTTTTCAAGCGCAGGTTCAGTTTCCAAAATCCAATACTCCAGAATTTCCGGCACGTGCGGGCGGTGCAAGCCCTCCTTGATTTCTTACCGTCAGATGCCGTCAAGTCGGTCATCGTTTTCACCGGCGAAGCGGAGTTCAAGACAGCGATTCCTCGAGGAGTGTTTGGTTGCTCCGAGCTGATTGAATACTTGCGCGAGCAGACTGTCGCGGTCATGTCCCTGAACAGAATGCAGTTCTGTGTGGGCCGGCTCGAGACCGCGCGCCTCGCCATCAGCGGCAAGACGGACATTGAACACGTCCAGAGCCTCGAGCGGAGGCACGGCACTCTTACCTAGCCCTTCGGCGCACGGGCACGCAGACCGCCACGTCTAGCTGGCGGAGCCGTCGACAAGCAGGGCGTCTCTTCCCGAATCCCTCCGGGCTCTCCTGCGACCGGCGGGTTGGCTCCTGAAGTAGCCACACAATTCCACCGTAATCCATGAGTGAAGCCTCGGCAGCTCCAGAGCAGACCGGGGAGGCGACGCTCGACGATCGGCCGCAGTTGCTCGAAGTCTGCATCGTCGCAGCGCTCACGGTCGGTCTCATGCTCGGGCGCTCGTGGTGGCGCGGGGCCACGGCAACGACGGCGTACGCGTTCACGGACCGCCATCTCTACACGGTCGTGGGCTACGAGATCGTGCTGGCCGTAGTTCTCGTCCCGGTTCTGCGACGGCGCGGCTGGGATCCCGTCGTGATCGCGGGTCCTCCAGCACCGCTGGATTTGTTGCGGGGGCTCGGAGTACTTCTGGGCGCTTATGCGAGCTATGCCTTTGCATGGGGCTGTGTCGCGGTGCTGGATCCGTCTACCGCTTCGGTGGTCGCGGCGGACCGCCCCTTCACCGGGACCCCTGCTGGACCGCTCGCGATCGTCCTGCTCACGTTGATCAACCCGGTGTTCGAGGAGCTGCTCTGGCTGGGCTACTTCGTGCAACGCCTGCAGCCTCGCTACGGGTGGCGCGTGGCGGCGTTGGTGAGCGTGGTGCTGCGATTCGCGGTGCACACCTACCAGGGGCCGCTCGCGGTAATCGGGATCTTGCCGATCGCCGTCGTCCTCACATGGTACTATGTCGCAACACGGCGGCTCTGGCCCGTCGTCGTCGCCCACGTCTGTCTCGACGCCATCCCGCTCGTGGCTCGCCTGCGACATTGGTACTAGGTCGATAGGACAAGGATGTGTTGCACAGGGCGGGCGCGAGGGCTCCCACGTGAGTGGCTGGTGGGTGGCTGGCGAGATCGAGTCGCAGCAGCCATCGTTGCGCCTGGCGAGTGAGCGCTCGCCGGTAGACTTGCATCAGGCGCCCTGACAGGGAGGAAGGCAAGAATGGCGAAGGTTACCGGAATCGGCGGCGTCTTCTTCAAGAGTAAAGGAGACCGCGCTGCATTGGCAGAATGGTATCGGAAGCACCTGGGAATGACGCTGGAAGAATTTGGCGGCGCCATCCTCAGGTGGCCGGACGACAAGGCCGAGGACCGGGGTCTCACCGTGTGGCATGTCGCGGGCAAGGACAGCAAGTGGTTCAGCCCCAGCACTTCTTCCTTCATGATCAACTACCGGGTCGACAACCTCGACGATCTGCTCGAGCAGCTGCGTGCCGCAGGCGTGGAAGTCGTTCAAGGACCCGAGTCGCACGAGAACGGCAAGTTCGCGTGGATCATGGATCCGGACGAGAACAAGATCGAGCTCTGGGAGCCGAAGCTCTGGGACGATAAGAACAAGGACGCCTGAGAGCGCCGCTGAAGAGAAATGTCTGGAAGATTCCGGCGGAAGCTCCCGGATACGCGCCGCGGATCGGCGAGCTGAAAGATGAATCCGAGCAGACGCTGGAGTCGCCGCTCGAGCCTGCCGCGGCGGCAACTGGTGGGTCGAGCTCACTCTGGATACGGGACATCCTCTCGCTTGGCGGCACGTCCAGGAGCTCGGACACGTTCTGAATTACCTTTCGCTCGAAGAACGGTTGCCGACAGTCTTCATGCCCGTATCACCGCCTCCGTATTTGAATGGCGGCGTCGAATTCCTGTCGTGGGTAATCGAGTCTACGGAACCCTCGTTCTCGCCCGGCGATTGCGCGGAGCGGCTCGAAGGAAGGCTTCCGCGTCCGGTGGACGATCTGGAGCAGTGGAGGATCGAGAACCGGTCGAGCTCCGCATGGCGCCCGAGATCCATCACCGAGCTACACGCGGTCGCGCGACCGTTGGACGGCGAGGATGAAGATTTCGAAGTCCGTGTAGATGCGCGCGAAGGCCGAGGAGTGCGATGAGGAAGATCACCTACGGCGCGGCATGCAGTCTCGATGGCTACCTCGCACGCACCGACGGAAGCGTCGACTGGCTCCATTGGAGTGACGACGTGCAGCGCATCATGGGTGAGTACTGGCACCGGGTCGCTGTGGTTCTGATGGGGCGCAAGACGTACGACGTTGCACGCGCACTCGGTAGCGGGGCCTCTTCCGGCGTCATTACCTATGTCTTTTCGCGCACCCTGCAGGCTGACCCGGAACCCAACGTTCACCTCGTGCGAGGCGACGCCGCCGCCTTCGTTCGCGAGCTGAAATCCCAGGAGGGGCGCGAGATCTGTCTCATGGGAGGGGGTGAGCTGGCCCGCTCGCTGTTCGATGCCGGCCTGATAGATGAAGTCGGTCTCAACATTCACCCCCTCCTGCTCGGTTCGGGCAAGCCGATGTTCCTCCCGCTGCAGGCTCAGCACGAGCTCGAGTTGATCAGCTGCGAGCCGTTGAGCGGCGGATGTATCTATGCGCTCTACCGCGTCATCGCTCGCAGCTAGCCTCGCCCTCCTCCTCGGCGTAGCGAGTGCCCATCCGGCAGCCTGCCAGGACGCCGACGCTCGCTCGCCGTTCGCTGGACTCGGCAACCACGGACGGAACGAGCACGAGCCCTACGTCACTGCCGGCGACCGGACGTACCTGATCGGGACGCAGGACGGAAACTTCCCCGACCAGGGCGGTCACGTGCGTGGCGAGATGGGCGGGCTCTGGCTGCACCCGATCAAGCTCATCGACGGCTTCTCGGCGATGCTCACGGATCTCGAAAGCCGTCGCGACACCGCGCTTGTACAGCGTCGCCTGGCAGCCATCGCGGCGCGTGTTCGTCGCCCGCGACACCCGCAACCCCTGGTTCTGCGTCTGGGGCGCGCTCCCGCAGACCGTCTCGCAGCTCGTCGCGCACCCGGAGCCGCTGCGCACGGCGGGGCTCGGCGTCACGGCGGCGTCGCGCCATGCGCTCGAGGTCGGCCCGCGCGACAGCTCCACGTTGATATTCGTCATCGCCGGATCGCCGACCGGCGAGGCGGCGGCGCTGCGCACCTTCGCGCGGGTGGCGGAGCACCACGCGCGCCTTCTGGAGGAGAAGAAGGCACGCTACGCTGCGCTCCTCGCACGGGCGAGGATCCACGTTCCCGACCGGCGGCTGCAGCAGGTCTACGACTGGGTGCGGATCAACACGGAGTGGCTCGTTCGCGACGTCCCCGGGATGGGGCGAGGGCTCGGGGGAGGGCTCATGGAGTATCCGTGGTGGTTCCCGGACATGTACTCCATGCAGGCGCTCATGGCGACGGGCAATTTCGACCTCGCCAAGGAGACGCTCCGGCTCCTACAGCGCCAGTCGGCGAAGGCGAACGGCAACGGCCGCATCGTGCACGAGGTGACGACGAACGGCTTCGTCTCCAACCACGGCAACACGCAGGAGACCGCGCAGTACGTCATGACCGTCGGCCGCCTCATCACGTGGACGGGCGACACGGCCTTCGCGCGCGAGCTGTACCCGGCAATGCAGCAGGGCCTCCACTGGCTCCTCACGGATGCGGACCGGAACGGCGACCTCCTCCCGGAAGGCTACGGGATCATGGAGGTGCTCGGCCTCAACGCCGAGCTGATCGATGCAGCGGTGTACACGCAGCAGGCGCTGGAGGAGACGTCGCGTGTCGCCGCGCTACTCGACGACTCCGTCGCCGCGGTGCGGTACGACTCGCTGACCACACTGCTGAAGCGGAGGATCAACGATCGTTTCTGGCTCAGCGACCGGGCATCGTACGCCGACTTCTACGGCACGAGGGCACAGGCGATGAGCGCGGCGGAAGGCGCGATGAAGCAGATCCGGCTCAAGGGCGAGGACAATCTCACTCCGCGCGACACGGAGCTCATCGCGTACTACGAGCGGCTCGCTCGACGCTTCGCCGCGATGCCGGACACGAGCCGCGGGTGGATCACCAACGAGAACTGGGTGATCGCGACGCCGATGGAGATGGGCATCGCCCCTCGGACGCAGGCGATACCGCTCCTCGACCGGATCCGTCGCGAGAACGTCGGTGCGTACGGGCCATACCTGTCCGCGGTCGAGGAGCAGGCGATGATGACCATCTCCACCGGTGTGGAAGCGGTCGCCGAGGCGAGCTACGGACGTATGGACGACGCGCTCTGGTACATGGACAGGATCGTGCAGACCTTCGGCCATCGCTCGCCGGGCACGATCTCGGAGATGATGCCCGATTACGGCTGCTTCGTGATCGCCTGGACGAGCTACGGGATCGTGGTGCCGCTGGTCGAACACTTCTTCGGCATCCAACCCGATGCACCGCACAGGACCGTGTTCCTCGACCCGCACCCGCCCACCGGGTGGGGCGACATGGCGATCGAGGAGCTCCCCGTGGGGACGACGCGGATCTCCTTCTCGCGCAGGAGGACCGCCAAGGGAATATCGTACGACATCGAAGCAGCAGACGACGGCTGGAGCTTCGTCCTGAAGGGCGATACTGCGCCGGGCGCGAAGTACTACCTCAACGGGCGGCCCGTTCCCTTCGACACGTCGGGCGTCCGGATGAATGGCCGGCGGAACCGCGTACTGGTCGTGCAGTGACGGGAGAGCTGTGGAGGAGCATCACGTATCGGCTTCGCGTGAGGCTTGCAGAGAGGAGATGGGGCAAATGACCAAGGAAACCAACCGCCTGGAGGACCAGCTCAGGCGAATAGTCGAAGGCAAGGCATGGCACGGGCCATCGGTACTGGAGTTGCTCGCCGGCGTAACCGCTGCGCAGGCCGCGAGTCACCCCATCGCTGGTGCGCACAGCATATGGGAGCTGGTGCTGCATCTCGGCACCGACTATACCCTGGTTCTTCGGAGAATGGCGGGCGATGGGCACCCGATCTCGCCGGGTGAAGATTGGCCAGCGTATCCGGCACCGACCGAGGAGAACTGGCGGGAGACGGTGAAGGAGCTGGAGCGGCTGAACGGGAAGCTGAGGCAGGCAGTGCTGGACTTCCCGGCCGAACGGCTTGATGAGCCCATCGTATCCGGAGTTTCCTACACCGCGTACACGCAGTTCATCGGCGTCACTCAGCACCATTCGTATCATGCTGGTCAGATCGCGCTTTTGAAGCGCGCCCTGGCCGCGACCACGGCTGCGTGACCGAAGAGTGACGCTGCCACTGAGCGCGATTGCACGATAGCATTGTGCGCAACGTGTTCTCGCTCACCCGCCCCACCGCCGCGCGCATCGCTCGGTTCCTCGCCGCGCAGGATGACGCGTCGTTCTCGTACACGGAACTCGGTTCGACTCGCAGCGCGCCGCCGCCGCGCTACACGGTCGACCATAACCGCGTCCGGCTCGGGTCTGGTGTCGAAGTCTTCGACCGCGCCGCGGCCGCGCTCCGCGGGTGGCGCATGCTCACCCTCGGTTTCGCCGAGGTGTTTCCGCACCACATGGAGATCGTGCCTGGGCGGACTGTTGCCGTGGTCGCGCGGCACTACGGATTCTGGTCGTTGAATGCGTGCCGTGTCGTCTACGTGGTCGACGAGGTCGGGGGAGCGGGCGGTATGCGGCGGTTCGGGTTCGCGTACGGCACGCTCCCCGATCACGGCGCGGTGGGGGAGGAGCGCTTCATGGTCGAATGGCGGCCTGAGGACGACAGCGTGTGGTACGACCTCTATGCCCTCTCGCGTCCCAGGCACCCGCTGGCTCGACTCGGATACCCGCTCGCGCGCGCGTTGCAGCGCCGGTTCGCTCGTGCATCGAAGCGAGCGATGGCGAAGGCGACCTACGATTCAGGCTCACATGGAGACCATAGTGATCGGTGAGGCCGATCCTGACATCGTCGAACTGGAAGCCCTGCTGCGACGTGCGCAGCTGGACGCGGACGTGTCGACGCTGGACAGCCTCATCGCGGACTCACTGCTATTCACGGGACCCGATGGTCAACTGGCGACCAAGGCGGACGACCTCGCGGCTCATGCGTCGGGCGCGGTGCGATTTCGAGTCCACGAGCCGGAAGAGCTTCGCGTGCTCGCGGTGGGCGAGACGGTGCGCGTCGCTGCGCTGCGAACACGCCTGGTCGTCGACGTGGCGGGGACGCCGGTGTCAGGCACCTTCCGCTATACACGGGTCTGGGCCAGGGAGCAGGGCGGGCCGTGGAGAATCGTGGCGGGTCATGTCAGCGCGGTCTCGCCGACTGGGTGATGGAGATCAGCACGGCGCGTCTCCTGTTGCGCGAGTACGTGGACCAGGACGTACAGGCCTTTCTGGCATACCATTCCGACCCACGCGCGCGAGAGTTCTACGACCCCGATCACACGCAACCCGCTCGGCTGCAGGCCCTCGTTCCGCTCTTCATGCAGTGGGCGCGTGAGGCGCCGCGGTTGAACTGGCAACTCGGCATCGTGACCAGGGACGAACCGCATACGCTCGTAGGGTCCGTGGGCTTGCGCCTATCGGGAGCGCCACAGGGAATGGCCGAGTTCGGGCTCGAGCTCGCACCGTCCCACTGGGGACGGGGCTACGCGACCGAGGCGGCCGAGTCGCTCCTCGCGTTCGGCTTCTCGACGCTCCAACTTGCCGCGGTCCGTGGTACCACGGTCTCGGCCAACGCACGTGTGACGCGACTGGTGGAGAGACTGGGATTTCGACGCGTCGCGGAGGAAGAGGGCTCGGCGTGGCTCGCGGCACGCGGGTGGCGCGAGGTGACGTGGGAGCTGCGGAGTGAGGAGTGGCGGCGGGGTAGGGCCATCACTATATCGATCGCTGAAGGGCCACCCATGACAGACCGGTAATGGGCAGGAGACGGTCAAAGAAAGCATGCAACCGGATTCCCAGGCGAAGCTGTGGCACAAGACGGTAGAAGCATGGCCGCGCCGTTCGGTCGTGGCCGTGATCGCGGCCCTGGGCATCCTGCTCGCTGGAATGGCCTATATCGCGCTTCGTTGGAACGCTCCGCTGACCCGGCAGAGCGAGATCTGCTCGACGGCGTACGCCGGCGCGCACACCGCTGCGGACTCGAGCCTCGTTGACGCTCGGGTAATCGGCAGCTACCGCTCGCCCTTCCGTTGGACGTGCGGTGCCGAGCGCGCCTACCTCGGACGACGCGCGGCACGAGCGTCGAAGTAGCCGCCGCCACCGGCCTGGGCGGTGCCCAGCGGTTTCCCTCCCAGTTTACCTTTCTGGGCCGCCCGCTTCTCGAGAGCGAAGCCGACTCTCGGGAGCGGGCTTTCCGGTTGCGGGAACGCTGCGACCGCGCCGGACTTTCTATGGAAGGAATCTCTCATGCATCCACAAACTTGAACGCACTCCCCGCACGGCCCGATCACGGGGCAGCTGCATCCGCCGCAAAAGCCGGTTCTCCCCTGCGCACACCGACGCGCTACGGCGTGATCGGCGCGGTCAGCTTCGTACATCTGTTGAACGACATGATGCAGTCGGTGATCGTGACGATCTATCCGCTGCTCAAGGGCGAGTTCGACCTGGACTTCGTTCATATCGGGCTCATCACACTCACCTTCCAGATGACGGCTTCGCTGCTGCAGCCGGTGGTGGGTATGGTCACCGACAGGCGCCCGCTGCCGTACTCGCTGCCGATCGGCATGTGCTTCACGCTGAGCGGGCTTCTGCTCCTGTCGGTAGCGCCGTCGTACGGGGTCTTGCTGCTGTCGGTGGCGCTGATCGGTATCGGCTCATCGATATTTCACCCGGAGTCATCGCGCGTCGCGCGCATGGCGTCGGGCGGGCGATACGGTCTGGCTCAATCGCTATTCCAGATCGGCGGCAACACGGGGCAGGCGCTCGGTCCGGTGTTCGCTGCCGCGATAATCCTGAAGCTGGGGCGCGCACGCGCCGGATGGTTCGGGCTGGCGGCACTGCTGGCAATCGTGATCCTGCTGCAGGTGAGCCGCTGGTATTCGCACCACATCGTCGAGCGCGTAACGAGGCATGTGGCCACCGACCGACCTCGCTTCCCCGCCAGCGTAGTGCACCACACGATCGGCATCCTGCTGGTGCTGATGTTCTCGAAGTTCTTCTATCTCGCCAGCATCAGCAGCTATTACGAATTCTATCTCATCCACCGCTTCGGGCTCTCGGCGCACACGGCGGCCAATCTGCTCGCTGTGTTTCTCTTCGCAGTGGCCGCGGGCACACTGATCGGAGGGCCGCTCGGCGACCGGATGGGGCGCAAACGGGTGATCTGGTTTTCGATCCTCGGCTGCGCCCCGTTCACGCTGATGCTCCCCTACGTCGGTCTCGGCTGGACGGTCGCTCTGAGCATCGTGATCGGCCTCGTGCTGGCGTCGGCGTTCCCGGCCATCATCGTGTACGCGCAGGACATGCTGACCCACCGGATCGGGATGGTGTCAGGCCTGTTCTACGGTTTCAGTTTTGGTCTGGGCGGACTCGGCGCCGCGGTGTTGGGTGTCGTGGCAGACCACTTCGGCATCGTCTTCGTCTACCAGGTGTGCGCGTTTCTCCCGTTGCTGGGATTGCTCGCGGCATTCCTCCCCGACGTGCGCCCTCCCGGCGAGGGCTGAGAGCCGGGACTGTCCTCGGCCGTTGCCGCCGGTCGCTCGACGATTCATCTCCAGCCAGCCACGTGTGCTTGACAATGCATAAGCATTGACTTATGCATTGTCCATGCAGCGCGCGGCCGAAACCCAGAACAAGATCTTCCACGCACTCGCGGATCCCAGTCGCCGAGCGATCTTCGAATCGCTCACGCGCGGCGAGGCAGCGGTGAAGGAGCTGACCGCGCGCTTCGACATCTCGCAGCCGGCGGTCTCGCAGCACCTCGCGACGCTGAAGGACGCCAGGCTGGTTCGCGCCCGGCGCGAGGGGCGCAACGTCTACTACAGGGTGGATCCGCGCGGGATGAAGCCGCTCATCGACTGGATCACGCACTACCGCGCCTTCTGGACGGAGCGCGTCGATCGCCTCGAACGACTGCTGGAGGAAATGGACGAATGAATCCCACCGACAGGACCGCGGGTCCGGACACGCAATCCATCTCGCTCGAGCTCGACCTGCACCATTCCCCGGAAAAGGTGTGGCGCGCGCTCACCGACCCTGCGCTCCTCGCGGAGTGGCTCCTCCCCGTGCTTGGTGACGATCTCCAGCTCGAGCCGGGAGCGAAGTTCATCTTCCAGACCCAACCCTACCCCGGTTGGGATGGCACCGTGAACTGCCGGATCCTCGACATCGAGGAGCATCGGAAGCTCAGCTACGCGTGGACCGTCCCCTTCCTGGATACTGTCGTCACCTTCACGCTCGCACCCACGACGTCGGGGACGCGCCTCTCCATCGTGCAGTCGGGCTTCAAGCCGGAGCAGAAGCGCGAGTTCGGCGGTGCGCGCTACGGCTGGAAGATGATGACCGGGAAGCTGGTCGACCTCCTCGCGAGGACGCCATGAGTCGCGCGAAGCCCACGAGCTCCGCTTCTCCCGCACAGCACGCCGCCGACACCCACGATCTCATCCGTGTCCAGGGCGCCCGGGCGAACAACCTGAAGGACGTGAGCGTCGATATCCCCAAGCGCCGCCTCACGGTCTTCACCGGCGTATCGGGATCGGGGAAGTCGTCGCTGGTCTTTGGCACGATCGCGGCGGAGTCGCAGCGGCTGATCAATGAGACGTACAGCGCCTTCGTGCAGGGCTTCATGCCCACGCTCGCGCGGCCGGACGTGGACGTGCTCGAAGGGCTTACGCCCGCGATCATCGTCGACCAGGAGCGCATCGGCGCCAACGCCCGCTCCACCGTCGGCACGGCAACCGATGCCAACGCGATGCTCCGCATCCTCTTCAGCCGACTGGGCAAGCCGCGCATCGGACCTCCCACCGCCTTCTCGTTCAACGTCCCTACGCGAAAGGCGACTGGGTCGATGACGGTGGACAAGGGGAAGGGGAAGAAGATCGTAGTGCGCGATCTGGTCTATCAGGGCGGGATGTGTCCGCGCTGCGAGGGAATGGGGTCGGTCAACGACTTCGACCTCTCCGCTCTCTACGACGACAGCAAGTCACTGAACGACGGCGCGCTCACGATCCCCGGCTACAGCATGGACGGCTGGTACGGCCGCATCTTCCGCGGCTGCGGCTTCTTCGATCCCGACAAGCCGATCCGCAAGTTCACAAAGAAGGAGCTGAACGACCTGCTCTACAAGGAGCCGACGAAGATCAAGGTCGATGGCATCAACCTCACCTACTCGGGGCTGATCCCCACGATCCAGAAGTCGTACCTCTCGAAGGACGTCGACTCGATGCAGCCGCACATCCGTGCCTTCGTGGAGCGCGCGGTCACCTTCACCACCTGCCCCGAGTGTGACGGCACCCGGCTCAACGAGGCGGCCCGGTCGTCGAAGATAAGGGGTGTGAACATCGCCGATGCCTGCGCGATGCAGATCGACGACCTCGCTGCGTGGGTGCGCGGGGTGAACGAGCAGGGCGTCGCACCGCTGTTGGATAAGCTGCGGCAGACGCTCGACTCCTTCGTGGAGATCGGACTCGGCTACCTCTCGCTCGACCGGCCCACCGGAACGCTCTCCGGCGGTGAGGCGCAGCGTACCAGGATGGTCGGCCACCTCGGCTCCTCGCTCACGGACGTCACGTACGTCTTCGACGAGCCGACGATCGGGCTCCACCCGCACGACATCCAGCGGATGAACGAGCTGCTCCTCCGGCTGCGCAACAAGGGGAACACCGTCCTCGTGGTCGAGCACAAGCCGGCGGTGATCGCCATCGCCGACCACGTCGTGGACCTCGGCCCCGGCGCCGGCACCGCTGGAGGCGAGGTGGTGTTCGAGGGAACAGTCGATGGACTGCGCGAGAGCGACACGCTCACCGGGCGGCATCTCAGCGACCGCGCGTCGCTCGAGGAATCGGTGCGCGCACCATCGGGTGCGCTGAAGGTACGCGGCGCCACCACGCACAACCTGAAGAACGTCGACGTCGACATCCCGCTCGGTGTGCTCGTGGTGGTGACCGGGGTGGCCGGATCGGGAAAGAGCTCGTTGATCCACGGCTCGGTGAGCGGCAGGGCTGGTGTGGTGTCGGTGGACCAGACTCCCATCCGCGGCTCGCGACGCAGCAACCCCGCCACCTATACCGGCCTGCTCGACCCGATCCGCAAGGCGTTCGCGAAGGCCAACGGCGTGAAGCCCGCTCTCTTCAGCGCCAACTCCGAGGGCGCCTGCCCCACCTGCAACGGCGCCGGGGTGATCTACACCGACCTCGCGATGATGGCCGGCGTGACCACCGTGTGCGAGGAGTGCGAGGGTCGGAGGTTCCAGGCTTCGGTACTGGAACACAAGCTCGGCGGCCTCGACATCGCCGAGGTGCTCGACCTGTCGGTGGAAGAGGCGGCCGGCTTCTTCGGTGCCGGCGAGACGCGCACGCCAACGGCACACGCGATACTGCAGCGCATCTCCGACGTCGGACTCGGCTACCTGCGCCTCGGTCAGCCGCTCACCACGTTGTCGGGCGGCGAGCGGCAGCGGCTCAAGCTCGCGACGCACCTCGGCACCGACGGCGGCGTCTACGTGCTCGACGAGCCCACCACCGGGCTGCACCTCGCCGATCTCGAGCAACTTCTCGGAATGCTCGACCGGATGGTGGACTCGGGGAAGTCCGTCATCGTGATCGAGCATCACCTGGCCGTGATGGCGCACGCGGACTGGATCATCGACCTCGGACCCGGTGCGGGCCACGACGGCGGGCGCATCGTGTTCGAGGGCACGCCGGCGGATCTCGTGGCGGAGAGATCCACGCTCACGGGCGAGCATCTGGCGGAGTTCGTAGGGGCGCGGCAGGAGGCCTTCCGATCGTCTGACTCTCGCAGCCGGCGTACGCGGGAACAGAGCGCCCGGAAGTCTGGATGAATAGCTTTGAAGACGATGCCCCGCACCTTCCTGACCGCCGAGTGGCGCTGGCTCGCCATGCTCAACTATCGCGTCGACCCCGAGCTTCTGCGCTCCTACGTCCCGGCAGGCACCGAGCTCGATTGCTGGAATGGTGCGACCTACCTGAGCGTCGTCGGGTTTCTCTTTCGCGACAATCGCGTGGTCGGCGTGCCGGTACCGATGCACCGACACTTCGAGGAGGTCAACCTGCGCCTCTACGTGCGTCGCACTTCGGGCGGCGAAGTGCGGCGCGCCGTCACCTTCATTCGTGAGCTGGTACCACGGCGCGCGATCGCGACGGTAGCGCGACTCTCGTACAACGAGCCGTATACCGCGCTCCCGATGCGGCATCGCTTCGGGGCGGGCGACCCCGGGACCGGCGCACCGGCGACCGTCGAATACGCCTGGCGCCACCGCGGCAGTTGGAGCCGACTCTCGGTCGAACCGACCGGTGCCGCGCAGCCGCTCGAGGCGGGCTCCGAAGAGGAGTTCATCGCGGAGCACTACTGGGGTTACACTCGACAGCGCGACGGCGGCACGATCGAGTACCGCGTGAATCACCCACCCTGGCGAGTCTGGCAGGTGCGGAATGCGCGGCTGGACGGCGACGTCGCTGCGCTGTACGGCGCCGATCTGGCGTCGGCCATCTCCGGTGATCCCGCGTCCGCGTTCCTGGCCGATGGCTCCGCCGTGAGTCTCTCCCTTCCGATACGCATCCCTACCAGTCCGCACGATCACTCGCTCGGCGCGGCCCGCTGACGTGCTGAAGCGCCGTGACTACGCCATCATCGCGCTCGGGGTGATCGGCGTGCTTCTCGTCGTCGCTGCGATCGTCAATCAGCTGATCATCAAGTCCACTGACGAGTCCTACGCACCGAGCGCTTACCCCATCGACGTCTGATCCCGCGCTGCCGGGCGCTACTGGACGCGCATCGTCGCCATTGCTATAGTGGTTTCCCTTGCCACGCAGCCAAGGCGGTGCCCCGTGCCCAGCGATCCGACCTTTCCCGACCGGACTGACGCTCCCGTGCTCGCGCGCATCCTGGTTCCCCTGGACTGGGCTCTCTGGGGAGTGCTGGTAATCGCGTCGGTCGTTTCGCTGGTGTGGGCGCTGGCCGATACGACGCGCACTCCGGACACAGGGAGTGCGCTCGGCGAGCTGGTGGCGGTGATCGTTCTGCTTCTCATCGCGGCCGCCGGAGCGGCGCTCACGGTTGCGACGCGGAGACGCTCGGTCGCTGGCCTCATCGTGTTGACGGTTCTGCTGGTATGGCCCGGAGCACTACTCATCGCCCGTCCGGTCGTGCTGGGATACCGCAGCTGGTCGCGCGCCCGTGGCGAAGCGAAGGTGGGCGACTTCGAGGACCCGATACTCGCCGCCATGGCCAGGGCCATCGAAGCGAACGACACGTCGGCGCTGGCGAGCCTCCTCGGCGACTCTCCTCCGAGCGCGGAGACGGATCGCGCCGGGAACGACATCCTCGCCTACTCGCTGGTCGTACTACGCGACAGCGGAGGGAGCGCCGATCCGGTTCGCATCCTCCTCGATGCCGGTGCCGATCCGCGAACGACGCGAATGCGAAGCGGCGTGGATGTGATCGGCTATTTCACCCGCAGCCATTCGCACGAGATGCACCACGTGATGCGTCTCCTCCTCGAGCACGGCGCGGACCCGAACATGGTGAACCCCGCGTCTGGAAACACTCCCCTCGGTGATGCCGGCGGCGATCCCGAGCTCGTGCGCCTGCTGGTGGAGCACGGTGCCGATATCGATCGACTGCAGAGCGACGGGATTCCACCAGTGGTGCGCTTCATTGGCGATCACCGGTGGGAGTCGGCGCGCTACCTCATCGAGGCGGGCGCGGATCTCGGCCTGGCGAATGCCGACGGCCTCTCGGTCGACTACTACCTCGAGCAGTGGAAGACGGATGTGAACGGCGAGCACCCCGAGGGGTGGGAGAGAGTTCGAGCGGCGATCGCGGCGAGAAGGGCGAGGTAAGCGAAGCGGTCAGTACTCGGCCGCGTACTGTCTGATCGCTTCCTCGAAAGTGGTGCTGCCATCGAGGTAGGGCTGCCAGATGCGCTGGAGAAGCGGCAGCGCGCGGCGGAAGTCAGGGACACGACCCCACAGCGCGTTCTTCTCGCCGTACGTGACGTGCTCCGGCATCGCGCGCTTCGTCAGGGCGCCTGCCGTATAGAAGATGAACGTGTGCGTCAGATCTCTCGGCGGCGTCTTGCCATTGGCGCGGAAGGCGGCGGCTAGTGATGATCGGAGCGAGTCGTCCATTGTGTGCAGCACTTCGTGGAAGAGGATC
Organism: Gemmatimonas aurantiaca; assembly: GCA_044463245.1. Classification (GTDB taxonomy): domain Bacteria; phylum Gemmatimonadota; class Gemmatimonadetes; order Gemmatimonadales; family Gemmatimonadaceae; genus JADGGM01. The sequence continues at coordinate 10,498 of JBIQMO010000024.1, read as the reverse complement.
TCGAAGCCCTGGTCGTCCTGGTTTCCGTCGCTCGTGCTCGACACCGTGATGTGCGACGGGCCGCTGGTGGTGTAGGCACCCGCCCAGTTGGTGTACGCGGCCACGTCGACTCGTACCGGAGTGGTGGACCACGGCTCGTGGAGTAACCGGCTCTCCCATGCGGCCATGCTGTCCCCATGCTGCGCCAGCAGCTCCCGCATGCGTGAGGTCCACGCGCGGTTCACGGAATCGTGTCGCGGCCACCAGAGATGGCGATACACGGGAGCCGCCCTTTCCAACGCCGCGATCAACGATGCATCGAGGCCCGAGCCGCGGAGCGATGTGGCGGAGTCCGCACTGGCGAGGCGATTGTTGATCGTCACCATGTCGGAGTCGAACAGGACATCGCGACTCGCTATCGCCGAGTCGTAGTAGGCGACCGCTGCCTCCCACTCTTTCCGATCGGAATCCCGAAGCGCGCCGAATCCCGCCGTATCGGCGAGCGCGCTGGTGACCGCCGGGCGTCTCGCGTCGAGGCCCTTCCGTGCGCGTGCGGTGACGTAGAGAAAGTGATGGAGGTTGAGCCAGAAGTTGCTGTGAAAGGCGAAGAGGTCGGAGTGCACCTGGGCGACCTGCGTAGCCCTCGGGAGAGGCTGCTCCGATGGTAGTGCCGCGCTCCATACCGGACCAGCCATCAGAACGGGCAGCATCCCGATCGCGAGCGTGTAGAACTTTCCTGGCAAGACTGTTCCCTCGACGGTAACGGTCAGTATCGGGTGGCTCGAGGGCTCGCTCCTTCGGTGAGCGCGCCCCGGCCAGCGAGCACTCCGTTCAGGGCCCCACGCATCATCTCTCTTGGTCCCGTTGGTGGGCGGAAGCGTTGCTTCACTCTCCCGGCTGCTCGTTCACCCAGTGGACGGGGGACGGCAGAGCGGAACTTGCCGACTCGCTCGGATCGACGGCGCGTCGCGTCGTGCGAAGCGTCGCGCTCCGCCATGTGCTCGTTGCCGTCAGAGCCACCGCCGCACACGCGCCTTGTACTCCCGATACTCCTCTCCGAACTTCGCCTCCAGGTAACGCTCCTCCCGCTCGATCACGAAGCGCTGTACCACGAAGAGCACCACGGGCAGTATTAACAGCGGCCACCAGCTGTTGGCGACCAGCGCGATGCCCACGTACAGGAGCGCCTGGCCGATGTAGTCCGGGTTGCGGCTGTAGCGGTACGGCCCGTCGAAGACGAGGCGGGCAGTGGGCCGGTAGGGCGGCACCGGCGTTCCCGCCGCTCCGAACACGCGCATCACCGAGGCGCTGAGGAGGGGCCCGATCACCATGAGCACGATGCCAGCTCCGCGTACGACCGATCCGGAGCTGGACGCGATGTGGATCGGATGAAGCGTGTGCAGCACCAGGCCGATGACGAGTCCAGTAGCATACAACACCGGCGGCGGCGCGAGCACGCCGGCTGTCCCACGCTCGTCGCCTTTCACTACGCGGCCCGCGCTGTCACTGCGCTCCGCATTCTGCCTCATCATCGTGGCTCGACGACTCAGATCACGAGCGTGCTCACCGCGGCGATGAAGATGGCCGCGGTCCACACGATGTCGAAATTGATCCACGCCTTGCGCAGGAAGCCGACGCCGAGCACTCGATACACCACGAGCGCTATCACTCCCATCACCACGAACATCGCGGTGGTGTGCGCGACGAGCGCCAGCGAGCCGCCCTCGAGCGTGTGATGCGCGTGGTGCATCCCGTCCGCGCTCATGGCGGCCCCGTCCACGAGCACGGGGAGGAGCATGAGCCCCGCCCCGTGCGCGGTGGACATCACGAACGACCAGATGACGAGGTCGCGAAAGCCGAGGCGCATCCCCACCCAGCGTGGATGCTTGCGGCGCCGCACCACCAGCCAGATTCCGAAGCCGAAGAGGAGCACCGCCGCGCCGATGCGTAGCACGTTCACCGGGAGAAAGACTCCGCCCGCCACGAACGCTCCCACGGCCAGCGCCACGCTCACGGCGTGCCCGAGAGCGATCGGAGGGAGCGCGCTCAGGACGCTCGACGCGCGGTGATGCTGCGCGCCGAGCGCCACGGCGAAGAGCCATCCCATCCCCGGATTCAGGCCGTGATACGCGCCGAGTAGCGCGGGGATCGTCCAGCTCACGGCCGCCTCACGGGAAGCAGTACGAGTCGGAGGACGCGTCGCCGCCCTGCAGGTGCACCTGGTGCGGCCGGTACCCCTCGGTGGTGACGAAGAAGTCGGGATCGATGGCCATCTGCCCATCGGACCCGACGCTCAACCTGGTCATCCACCCGCGAACACCCTCGGGATAGAACTGCGCGTCCCACGACGAGTAGAGCGAGTTGGTGAGGTAGACGCGCTTCCCGTCGCGACTCACCTCGATCATCTGCGGGCCGCCGTTCAACGGACCGGAGCCGTTGTACTCGGCGTGCCGCACGATCCCTCCCAGGTGCACCGAGCCGGTGTGCCTTGGCTTGAATGGATCGGAGACGTCGTAGCGGCGCAGCTCGCCCGTTCCCCAGCACGATACGTAGAGCGCGCGATCGTCGAGCGAGAGCGCGATGTCGGATACGAGCGGAGGAACGGCCTTGAAGTCCTTGAGCGCCGGCGGGAGGTCGGCCGGATCGGCCGGCTCCGCGGGGACTTCGATCACCTTTTGCACCTGCCAGTCGCCGTCGCGATTGAACCAGAGCCAGACGGAGCTGGACAGATTCTCGACAGAGACCACCACGCCGGCAAAGCCGTATGCGTGCCGTGGATCGTGCGCGGGCCGGAGTTCCAGCACCATCTGGTTCTCCTCGCCGAGCATCAGCGATTTCACGTGGCGGCGCTTGCGCAGGTCCCAGAAATTGATGTTGCGGCCGTACTTCTTCGCCATCAGCAGCTCGGGGACGAGCCCGTTCTCCACCATCTTCGGTGTGCCCCATTCGCTGGTGATCATCGTGTCGTAGCCGAGGTGCCACCAGAAATCGTAGGCGAGCTGCTGCGGGCCGCGATCCACCTCCCACGCACCGAGCGGCTCGAAGCTGTCGTGGTCGAGCAGGAAGATCCCGCCGGGCGCGTCGCCGTCGGCATTGCCGAGTGCGCTCATGTAGATCCCGTCGGGACCGCAGTGCACCGTGTGCGGGCGCGAGTAGCCGGTCTTCGAGATGAGCTCGTCCGGCTCGATGATGCGCGCGATGTTCGGCTCGAGCGGATTGGGCTGGGTGTCGACGATGTAGATGCGCGAGGAGCGCAGTCCCGGAACGATCAGGTGCCGCCTGCGCACGTGCGGGTGCGGAGCGTACGGGCAGAGCGCGGAGCTGCAGGCGTTCCAGCCGAAGTGGTGCAGCTCGTCGCCGGCGTACGGCAGGTCCAGTCGCGTGACGACTTCGCCGTGCGTCATCGAGCCGGGATCGCAGTCCACTACGCCGATCGAGTCGGGCCGGCCATCCTCGGGGGTGGGGTTCAGGAGCATGACGTACGCGAGCGTTTCGGGCGGCGCGGCGGCCGCGGCACGAGGCGACGCGTAGAAGGTGGGGTCGGGGAGCATCGTCTGGCGGGACGCCGATAGAGTGGCGCTCATGGTTGCCTCACTGTTCAGGTTCGCACGTTCCGAATCGATCGGCAGGCGTACCGAGCTACGGCGCGCGGCGGGACGGCGCACGTCGTTCGGTGCGTGGCTCTCGTACGCGGTGATTCTGTGTCGAGCCATGCCACGTGCGCATGAGGCTCCGGTCCCGATCATCGTGGGACATCGGCTGGCGGAGATGGGAGAAGGTGGGACTCGGCTCCCAGCCGCTATCGGCCGTGCTCGGCCGGGATACGGCCGAAGCCCGCGCTCCGCGCGGCGACTATCGCCTGAGGCCGCGTCTCAACGCCGAGCTTGCGGAAGATGCTGGTGATGTGGTTGCGAACCGTCTTGGGCGCGATGTACAGGCGGCCGGCGATCTGCGAATTGTCGCGGCCCTGCGCGATGAGCTCGAGCACATCACGCTCGCGATCGGTGAGGGCAGGGAAGGGCTCACGCGCCACGATGGGCTCGGCTTCGCTCGCGGTGTCACCGAGGAAGGCGCGCAACTCCTCGAGGAAGATCGGCCATGCGGGCTCGTCCTCCTGGATGATGTGGTTTCGTCCCTCGAGGGGAACGAAGTGCGCGTCGGGAATCAGCGACGAGAGGACGCGCCCTTCCTCGAAGGGAACGACCGCGTCGTCGCGCGCGTGCAGCACGAGCGTCGGTGCACGGATGCAGCGTGCTTCGGCCGTCACGTCGATCCCGAAGAACGTCGACTGAAAGCGTACGGCGTTCCCGGCGGATGTGGTTTGCGCCTGAAGATCATCGAGCCACTGTATCCGCTCGGGTGGAGCGTCCGGCATGAAGAGGCGTGAGAAGACCTGGCAATACGCCGATCTCCGTTGTCCCCAGCCGAGGTGCGTGAGGCGCAGCAGCAGCTCCGCCTCCTCGATCTGTTCCGCTGTGGGGTCGCGTTGCAACCGCCCGCGCGCGTAGCCGCCGTAGAGCACGAGCGCGCTCACGCGCTCGGGGTGCCGTGCAGCGAAGGCTAGCGCGACCGCGGCGCCCTGCGAGATGCCGAGCAGCGGAAAGCGCTCCAGCCCGCGCGCGTCGACGATCGTCTCCAGGTCGCGGACCCACGCCTCGAAGGAGAAGTCCGGCACATCCCAGTCGGAGAGTCCGCACCCGCGCTCATCGTAGCGGACGAGGGTGTGGCCGATGGAGAGCTCGCGCATCCAGTGCCGCCACACCGGGCTGCGCCAGTCGTGGTCGAGATGGCTGAGCCAGTTGGCAACCTTGACGAGCGGCGGACCGTGTCCCGAGACGGCGTAGGCGAGCCGTACGCCGTCGGATGCGAGGCAGAGTCGGATGCGCTGTTCCATGCCCACGGCTCCGGAGTCGATGTCCGCGAACAAGCGCGTGTCACCCGCCTATCGGGTAGTCTGCCTCGATGATCGAGCTCGAGCATCGCAGACGAAGCGCAGTACGGACTACTCCACCAACGGGCTTGTAATAATGTCAGTCCGTTCGGTGGGTCGAAAGAGCGGGAGCCTCGAGCTCAGCCGCCCGGCCCGGCCGTAGCCGCGTAGATGTTGGCGACAGTGTGGAGCCGCCGCGCAGCCGCCGGATCAGCTTTGAGCATGGTCACTCCGAGATGGATGGCCAACCCGCCAGGCGCTCACTCTCTCGATTTCGTCCTCGTCTTCCGATTTCTCCTTGCGCGCGAACGCAGATAGTGCTCGACGTATTCGTCGACGGGGACGCGGGCGATGGTATTGGCGACGACGTCGAGCGGAAGATCGTCGAGCTTCTTGAAATGGACGCAGGAGCCGCCCATGTCCAGCTTCTTACCCGTCTTCTTGTAGGCGGCCTCGAACTCCTTTGTTAGCCGTGTGCGCGTCGATAGTGCATGGCGACCGCACCGTTGCGGAGCGGCGTCGCCGAAACCAACTCGAGCCGTCGCGTGCTGGGCAGCCCGCCTTGGTACAGGGTCGGGCCGTGACCGGCAATCCTGGGGTGGACGAGGAACTTGTACTCATCGATCAGATCCAACCGGTCCAGCTCGGTCGCGAGCTTGCCGCTACCGAGGAGCACGCCGGCCGGAGTCGCGTCCTTGAGCTTCTCCACGCTTGTGTGCAAGTCGCCGGCGATATGGTGGCTGTTGGTCCACGGGAAGTCCGTTCGCGTCGACGACACCACGTACTTCGGCTTGGCCTCCAGCTTGATCGCCCACTCGCGCATCGCCGGCGGCGCCTCCTCCTCGCCACGAGCAACCGCCGGCCAATAGCTCTCCATCATCTCGTAGGTGACGCGGCCCCACAGCATCGCTCCCCCCTCGTCCATGAGGCGGGTGAAGAAAGCATGTGTCTCGTCGTCGGCGATCCCCTCCCGGTGGTCGACGCAACCGTCGAGAGTGACGTTGATGCTGAAGGTCAAGAGCCCCATAGCGCTGAACCTACTCCGAAAATCCGTATCGTTGATTGCCCGCACGCTCTTGCCAATGCCGAGTGGTCCGTTGACCACTATGATCATGGCGACTCATGGGTATCACGTCGCAGGGTCTCCCACCGTGCCGACTCCCGTTCCGCCACCTCAGTAGCCCACGCATCGGAAGTACCGCATCGCGACACGCACCGTGTCCACCGTGCCGGCGTGGAGCTCAATCGGTCGCTCATCTAGGAGGTGCTGCATCGACCGCACTCGCAGCGTGTACCGCACTGGGGATTCAGGTCCGAGTACGAACCCGCCGAGACTGCCGGTGAATGTCTCCGGAAGGGAGGAATGTAACTATCCCCAGCAAATGTGAGACCTTCCTCATGATCGATGATTCGACGTCGGACATCCCATCTGTCGTATTAGGCGGTCTTTCTGCGTGGCGGGCTGACGCCTCGAGTCGGTCCACGTCGCTGTATGGAAGGTGTCGGTGCTATAGGCGCACTGTCGTGCGCTCCAAAACGACCTCACCGGTCACATCTGTGCAAGTCGGTCATCTCTCCATTTGCACATGACAGCGACCGACTGCCCGATCGCTCGGCCCCGTATGCGATGACTCCGCCGGACGACTACCAGCTGGTGACGCTCTCTCCACCCATCGCGATCCCCAGCTTACCTTCCCTGAACCCACCTACCACCGCCCGACGCATCGCCGGAGGATCCCCACATGGCATCCGACCCCGACTTCCTCCAGTACATCACTGAGCAGCTCTCCGGTGTGTACGGCCTCTCCCACCGGAAGATGTTCGGTGAGTACGCGCTCTACATGGGGCGCAAGGTCGTTGCGCTCGTGTGCGACAATCAGCTCTTCCTCAAGCCAACCGACGCCGGTCGCGCGTTTCTCGAGCACCCCACGGAGGCGCCGCCCTACCCCGGCGCCAAGCCATACCTGCTGATCGACGCCGCGCTCGACGATCGCGATCTCCTCGCCGAGCTCTTTCGGGCCACCGAGCGCGATATGCCGGAACCGAAGCCGAAGAAGACGACGAAGGCAAAGAAGACAACGAAGACAACGAAGACAACGAAGACAACGAAGACAACGAAGGCCCAGAAGACGAAGAAGCCGGGGAAGCGCGACCCCGGCTCGAGCAGAAAGCGCTGATACCTCGCGCTTGGCACTCCGCTCGGCACTCTGCTCAGCGCCGAGCGCCGGCCATCCGTATCATCACTACTCGCACTCCCGCACATCCTCTTCTCCATAGCAACCACCACCGCGAGCACCCGAATGGCCAGATCGTCCAACCGAGTCGCAAGTCTCTTCTCCCTATTCGCTTTCGTCGCGCCCCTCCCCCTCGCGGCTCAGACGATTCGCCCTGACACCGCGAACCCGCAGATCACCGATATGGTCTCCCGCCTCTCGCTCGACCGCTACAAGGCCACGATCAAGGGGCTCACGCAGTTCGGCGATCGTCAGCAGGGCACTGACCGCAACCGCGCCGCGGTGGACTGGATCGAGAAGCAACTCCAGAGCTACGGTTGCACACCCACCCAGCGGATCACCTACAACTACGAGTCCCGGCCGCGCACGAGGGGGGAGCGCCAGCGGCCCACCGCCGAGCAGATGGCCGAGTACCGTCGCATGCGCGAGGAGGGGTGGAGCGTGGGCGGCTCGAGGATGCGCGGCAACATCGCGCCCACGGGCGTCAATCGCGACTCGCTCCGCCAGCCGGATCCCAAACTCCGCGCGCTCAATACGCAGCAGCCCGTGGATGGAGAGCGCCAGGAGGTCTACTGCACGAAGGTCGGTACCAAGCACCCGGACCAGATGTACATCATCGGCGGCCACATGGACGGACTCGGCTGGGGTGAGGCAGCGAACGACGATGGTTCAGGGACGGCGCTCGTGATGGAGCTGGCGCGCGTCTTCAGCATGCCGGACGTCCAGACCGACGTCTCGATCCGCTTCATCCTCTGGAACAACGAGGAGACGGGACTCAACGGCGCGCACGCCTACGTGGAGCAGCGCGCTCCGCTGCAGGGGAAGGAAGATCCCGCTGGCTCGGGGAAGTACCCGGAGCCGAGATGGCTGGGGATGATCCAGCACGACATGATGATGTACGACCACGGGATGCCGCTGGCCGACAGCACTCTTCCCAAGAAGCAGCGCCCCGAGGCGGACGTCAACATCGAGTTCCAGTCGAAGTCGAAGTTCGCCGACGAGGCGGCAAAGCTCGCGTGGCACTTCCGTGGCGCGAACGAGCGGTACGCTACCGACTACCCGGCCGCCGTCGGGCCGCACATGACGAACACGGATTCGTCGCCCTTCATGGATCTCGTCCCCGCGCTCAGCCTGCGCGAGAACGAGCGCGGGATGCAGATCGGCGCCGGCTGGAACCCGAACTGGCACCAGCCGACGGATCTCTTCTCCAACTACAGCGACGACGACTTCCGGCTCGGCCTCAACGCCGCGCAGACCACACTCGGCGCGATCGCCGAGCTGGCTGGCGCGCGCCTCACGAAGTAGACGGGGTCAGGTCTTTGATTTCGAGCCGTGTAGCAGCTGCCACACGGCTCGAAATCAAAGACCTGACCCCGTCGTTCCAGACCTGACCCCTCCACAGCCAGGTAGATTCGGATGCATTCTCGATTTGGTCACTTCACGATCCGTGGCGCCGCGCTGCTCGCGTGCGCCGGATCCATCGGCGTCTTCACCACTACCGCGGCCACGGCGCAGCAGAAAGCCGTCCCCGTGTTCGAGAACGGTCAGGCGCAGGTCGTCCCGGCCTTCCAGGACAGCACCGACTGGATTCGGCAGGAGCTCTGGGTGGAGACGGAGTTCGACACCGACGGCGACGGGAAGAAGGACCGGATGCACGTCGACGTGACGCGCCCGCGCCAGACGGACACCGAAGGACTCAGGGTCTCGGTGATCTACGAGTCGAGCCCGTACTTCGCCGGTACCTCGGGCCCGCGCGCGAACCTCTGGGATGTGAAGCAGGAGCTCGGTGCGAAGCCGACGCCTCGCGTCCATCAACCGGAGATTCCCTTCGAACCCGTACGCCCGCGGATCTCGAACGACCTCATAGACGAATGGGTGCCGCGCGGCTTCGCGGTGGTCCATTCGGAAGCGCCGGGCACGGGACTCTCCCAGGGGTGCCCCACGGTGGGCGACTCTCCCGAGCGGCTCGCGCCGAAGGCGGTCATCGACTGGTTGAACGGGCGCGCACGCGGCTTCAACTCGCGCACCGGTGGCGAAGAGGTGAAGGCCACCTGGTCCACGGGAAAGGTGGGGATGATCGGGACGTCGTACAACGGCACGCTCCCGCTCGCGGCGGCGACCACCGGCGTCGCGGGGCTCGAGGTGGTGATCCCCGTCTCGCCGAACACGTCGTACTACCACTACTACCGCACCAACGGTCTGGTGCGCCACCCCGGCGGCTGGCTGGGCGAGGACATCGACTTCCTCTACGACTTCATCCACAGCGGTGACACCGCCACGCGCGAGTACTGCAACCGCACTTATCGCGATGGTCTCTTCGCCGCCGCGGGACACCGCGACCGGACGACCGGCGATTACAACGACTTCTGGGTGACACGCGATCTGCTTCCGCACGTGAAGAACATCAGGTCGGCCGTCCTCCTCGCGCACGGCTTCAACGACTGGAACGTGGTGCCCGAGCACAGCCTCCGCGTCTACGAGGAGATGAAGGCGCACGGTCTCCCGGTCTCGATCTACCTGCATCAAGGTGGACACGGCGGCAATCCGCCGGCCGACATGGTGAACCGCTGGTTCAGCCACTACCTGTACGGCATCGACAACGGAGTGGACAAGGATCCGCGTGCCTGGATAGTTCACGAGGAGGCAGCGCAGGCCGCGCAGGCGAAGGAGGCAGCCGAATTCGCCGAGCGTATCGCGGCGGCACGGGCCGCGGGCGATACGACGGTTGGAAGCGGTCCGGCCGCGATGCGGAGGATGCGCGCGAGAGATCGCCGCAACCGCCCCGAGCGCACTCGCCCCACTCCGTACGCGGACTTCCCTGTACCGGGCTCGGTACCGGTCGTCCTTCACCCTGTGGCGGGAGGAAGTGCCGTCGGATCTCTAGCGCTCTCGGCGTCGGGACACGAGGGGAAGGAGAAGCTGACGGACGATGTGTCGTTCAGCGGGAGCGCGCTGGCCGCGGCGGAGAGCTCGCCGCACCGGCTGCTCTACGCCACCCGGGTGCTCACCGATTCGGTGCACATCTCCGGGACGCCACGCGTCAAGCTGCGTCTCGCATCGAGCAAACCGGCCGCCAACCTCACCATCTGGCTGGTGCAACTCCCCTTCGACTCCACCTCGATCGGTACCGACATCCAGGCGAGTCTCATCACTCGCGGCTGGGCCGACCCGCAGAACTACCGCTCGCTCACCGACGGCGGGAACTACGACTCGAAGCTCCCCGGTGAGAAGCTGGTGCCGGGAAAATTCTACGACCTGACCTTCGACATCGAGCCGAGCGATGAGATCATCCCGGCCGGAAAGCGGATCGGCGTGATGATCATGTCGAGCGACCGCGAGTTCACGCTCTGGCCCG
>JBIQMO010000023.1:0-31235 GCA_044463245.1 Gemmatimonas aurantiaca | reverse complement strand
GAAAGTTCGGGATGATCGTCACGTAGACGTTCCAATGCACGCAGCGTCGAGCCCGCTCCCACTTCTGGGAGCGGGCTTTTTTGCGTGCCATAGAGCCAACCGCCTCACTTTCCCTGGTGCAAGAATGCAAGAAGCCCCCCCGTACCCCGCAATACGACCACTACTCCGCGTCGCGTCGCTCTGCGCACTGCTGCTGTCAGCGCTCGCGTCGTCATCCGTCCCCACACCGCTCGCCGCGCAGGAGAGCGTCGCGCGCCGCGCCATCACGGGGCGGGTGACGCAAGGTGGAGATGTGCCGGTCCCCTTCGCCGTCATCACTGCGGCCGGCGCCGTATCGCCGGCGCGGGTGGATTCCACCGGACGTTTCGTAATCCGCGTCCCCGCCGGCGACGCCACTCTCACCGTCCGCGCGATCGGCTTCGCCCCGCAGCAGGTGCCGCTGCCCGCCGCGAGCGACACGGTAACGGTGATCCTGGCCCCGCAGCCGCTCAAGCTCGGCGAGATCGTCATCACGGGTGAAACGTCGACGCTCGCGCGCCGCACCGCCACGACCGCCGGCGCCACGGTGAGCGCGGAGGAGGTGACGCGCGCACCGGCACAGTCCATCGAACAGGCACTGCAGGGGAAGGTGCTCGGCGCCGCGATCAACATGAACAGCGGCGCACCCGGCGGCGGCGGCCAGATCCAGATCAGGGGAGTCACCTCCATCCTCGGCAACAGCCAACCGCTCGTGGTGGTGGACGGGACGATCATCTCCAACGATGCGTTCTCCTCCGGCGCCAATGCGGTCACTCGCGCGGGTGGCGGCGTGGGCGGCACCACCCAGGACAACAACGTCAACCGGCTGGCGGATCTCGACCCCAACGAGATCGAGAGCATCGAAGTCGTGAAGGATGCGGCGGCCACTGCGATCTACGGTTCCCGCGCGAGCAACGGTGTACTCGTCATCCGCACGAAGCACGGCACTCCCGGGAAGCCGCGTTTCACGCTGACGCAGCGCGTCGGCAGATCCTCACCGCTCCGCTACCTCGGCTACCGCACGTTCGGCAGCGTCACCGAGGTGACGGATCTACCCTCGGGACAGACGGCCAACGCGGCCGCTGCCGCCTACCTCGATTCACGATTCCCCGATGGGAGCATCCCCGCTTCCGCCAACGTGGATCTGGAGCGCGAGTTTTTCAGCAACAGGGACCCCAGTTACGAGACGGTGGCCACGGCCAGCGGCGGGAGTGACCAGACGCGCTACTTCGTCTCCGCGACCAACCGTCACGAGGAAGGGATCGCGCCCAACACCGGTGCGCACCTCCTCTCCGGACGCGTGAACATCGACCAGAGCTGGTCACCGCGCTGGAGAAGCTCGGTCAACCTGAACGTGCTGCGCAACGTGCTCGATCGCGGGCTCGCCAACAACGACAACTCCTTCACCAGCCCGGTCTACGCCTTCGCGTACACTCCGGCCGTCTTCGACCTGCGGCAGCACGACTCCACCGGGTTGTTCGTGCGCAACCCGATCTTCGGTGGCGGTTCGGCGGCGTCCAACCCGTTCGAGACGTACGACAACCTCACACTCACGGAAGACGTCTTCCGCCAGATCGGGAGCGCGACTGTGAGCTTCACTCCGCTCGATCGCGGCGACAATCGCGTAGTGCTCGCGCTCCTCGGCGGCTTCGACCGCTTCGAGCAGTCCGGTAAGGTCGTCTCGCCGGGCTTCGTGCAGTACGAGGGGCGCGATGGATTCCTCGGACGCGCGCAGCAGTCCACTACGGATGCACTCAACCAGAACATCCAGGCTACCGCTACCTGGACGCTCGCGCCCTCCCCGGTGGTGAGCTTCACCACCTCCATCGGCGGGAGCATCGAGCGGCAGGCTACCAACCGCTACGCGATCCTCGGCCGCGGGCTTCTCCCCGGAACCGACATCGCCTCGCAGGGGAACATCTCGACCTTCCAGGCGCGCACCGAGTTTCGCGACCAGGCACTCTTCGCTGGCGAGCAGCTGCTGGCCTTCGACGAGCGGCTCATCGTGAGCGCCGGGCTCCGTGCCGACCGCTCGAGCGCCAACGGCGACCAGGCACACTTCTACGTCTTCCCGCGCGCGTCCGGCGCCTGGCGCTTCGTCGAGCCGATCGCGGGGGTGGACGAGATAAAGGTTCGCGCCGGATGGGGGCAGACGGGGAACCGTCCGCGCTACGGAGATCGTGACATCCTCCTCTCACAAGGGCCGCTCATCGGTGGGCAGCCCAGCACCGTCAACGGTACGACCGTCGGCAACTCGCACGTCAAGCCCGAGACGCTGACCGAGATCACCGCGGGGTTGGACGTGAGCGCTCTCGACCAGCGCGTGAGCTTCGAGGCGACGACTTACACCCGGACCATCACCGACCTGCTCCTCCAACCGGCCGCTGCGCCATCGACCGGCTTCAGCAACTACGTCATCAACGCGGGCAAGCTGCGCAACCGTGGCGTGGAGCTCGGCATCACCGGCGTGCCGGTGCGCAACGATGACGTCACCGTGACATCGCACCTCGCCTTCCAGCGGAGCCGCGAGCGCGTGGCGGACCTCCCGCCTTCCGTGCCCCCCTTCGCGGCTCCCAACAGCTTCGGTGCCTCCTTCGGCCGCAACCGTGTAACGACGGGTTATCTGAGCAGCGCGATCTGGGGGAACGTTCCTGTAGACGCCGAGGGGAACGTGCTTCCAGTGGGTGCGTACGTCACCCACCCGGAGCTCGTGGCCAGTCGTGCCGATACCGTGATCGGCGACGCGAACCCCGATTTCCGGCTCGCCTTCGACAACTCGATCGGCTGGCGGCGCTTCACGCTCGCGTTCACGATCGACTGGCGTCACGGCGGCGACGTCGCGAACACCACGACGAAGCTGTACGACGAGGGCGGCACCAGCCGCGACTTCACCGCGCCGATCACATCGGCCGACGCGCTGCGCGGACTCCCGGCGGAGGACATCTCGCGGATCCCATCGGGCGTACTCGGACTCGGTGACTTCCGCTACCAGGCATGGCATGGCGGGTCCGACGCGCGTGTGTACCTGCAGGACGGCTCCGCGGTGCGACTGCGCGATGTCTCGATCGGCTACGAGCTTCCGTCACACATCGCGAGCGCGCTGCGCGCCGACTTCGTCCGCGTGAATCTGCAGGGCCGCAATCTCCTCATGTCCAGCGACTACTGGGGCTACGACCCGGAGTTCAACAACTTCGGGAACCAGAACCTGAACCGCTTCATCGACACCGCGCCCTTCCCTTCGGTGCGCTCCGTCTACCTCTCGATAGATCTCGGATTCTAGAAATGTCATCAGACTCGAGAATCAGCGCGCCGCGCACGATCGCGCGGCGCCTCGCAACAACCGGCGCCGCGATCGCCCTCGTACTGGCGACTGGTGCATGCAGCCCGGACCGCATCACCAACCCCAACAGCCCCACCGAGAGCGGAGTCGCGAGCAATCCGCTGCAGGCACTCGGCCTCGCGGCCAACGGTGTGCTCGCCGGACAGAGAAACTCCATCGGGTCGTACCTCATCGCGACGGGCCAGTTCGGGCGCGAGCTGTTCAACATCTCGCCCACTGAGAGCCGCGCGGTGACCTACTACTACGAGAACTTCAGCGATCCCACCGGCGGGGCGTCGAGCGGCTGGAGCGATCGTTACGCCACGCTGCGCAACATCGCGACGTTCTACTCGACGGTCGATCTTGTGCAGTCGCTCACGCCCGCGCAGCGCTCGGCGGCGCTCGGATTCGGGAAGACGCTCGAGGCACTCGAGCTCTCGTACGTCGCTGCAACGCGAAACAACCTCGGCGTGGTAGTGGAGATTCTCCCGGACCCGGAAGGGCTCGCGCCCTTCGTATCGCGCGATTCGGCGTACCGCTACATCACGGCCATCCTGGATTCCGGCTACGCCGAGCTGGTCGCAGCTGGCAGCACGCCATTCCCCTTCGACCTACCATCCCCCGCAGGCACGGGCTTCTCGGGCTTCGACACTCCCGCGGGATTCGCGAAGTTCAATCGCGCCCTGCAGGCGCGGGTGCAGGCGTACCGTGCATCGCAGGCGGGCGGAGACGAGGCGCTCTACGAGGGCGTGTTGAGCGCGCTCGAGGGATCGTTCATCGCGCCGCTCGCGCCGGACAGGAGTAACCTGCGCTCCGGCCCGGCGTATCTCTTCGGAAACCTGGGAGCCGACGCCGGAAACTCGGTGAGCGCGGTCAACCAGAACCTATACGCGCACCCTTCCATCCGCGACGGCGAAACCGTCGATACTACCGACCTGCGCTACCGCGAGAAGGTTCTCTCCGGACAGCCGTTGCGGACTCCGGCAGACTCGGACACTCCGACCGACCTGCGACTCGGAGTTTATGCGGACGCCACGACGCCGATCCCGATAATCGACGACGAGGAACTGGTGCTCCTGCGCGCCGAGGCGCGCTGGTTCACTGGCGATCCGGATGGTGCGCTGGACGACATCAACCAGGTTCGCACGATCAGCGGTGGACTGGCGGCGCGCGGTCCATTCGCGAACACCGACGACTTCGTCACCGAGCTGCTGGCACAGCGGCGGCTCTCGCTTCTGCTGCAGGGACATCGGTGGATCGACGTGCGCCGCTTCGGACGCCTGGCGTCGCTGCCGTTGAGCGGGCCGAACTTCGGTCTCACCGCGAACCAGGTCATACCGCAGGCCGAGTGCCTGGCACGGGAGCGCAGCGGCGACGCGACGCTGGCGTGCCCGGCGTTCACGCCGAATTGAGAGTGGCGAACGATGCTCACCGGGTGTCAGCGACGCCTGGTGAGCATCGCGTCATCGGCTCGCGACCGAACCGTCACGGCGCGGTCGCGATGAGCACCGCCCTCCATCGGCGACCGCGGAGGCCACGCTGGCGAGCCTCGACAGTCTGCTTCCCGATTCACAGAAGCTTTACGAGGACATCCATTCGCATCCCGAGCTCTCCATGCAGGAGAATCGGACAGCTGGCATAGCAGCGGATCATCTGCGCTCGGCCGGATACGACGTGACCACGGGAGTGGGGAAGACCGGCGTCGTAGGTGTATTGCGAAACGGTGACGGCCCGACGGTCATGCTGAGGACCGACATGGATGCGTTGCCGGTGAAGGAGGCTACCGGCCTTCCCTACGCGAGCAAGGTCACGGCCACCGATCGCAACGGAGAAACGGTAGCGGTGATGCACGCCTGCGGCCACGACATGCACGTGACTTGGCTGGTGGGCGCCACCACGCTCTTCGCGCTGGCTCGCGACTCGTGGCGGGGAACGCTGCTGGCTGTCTTCCAACCAGCGGAAGAGATAGCGAAGGGAGCACACGCGATGATCGACGACGGCCTCTTCGAGCGCTTCCCCAAGCCCGACGTGATCCTCGGACAGCACGTGATGCCCGGCCCGGCTGGCGTCATCAGCTCGCGGGTGGGTGCCGTCACATCGGCCGGCGACAGTCTGCAGATCAGGTTATTCGGTCGTGGAGCTCACGGATCGATGCCACAGGCCAGCAATCGATCCGGTGGTGATGGCCGCCGCGACGGTGATGCGACTGCAGACCATCGTCCCCGGCGAAGCGCTCATCACGCTGAACGTGCGGACGTACGACGAGTCGGTCCGCAAGCACGTGCTCGACGCGATAGAGCGGATCGCGAAGGCGGAAGCGGCGGCGTCAGCGGCCCCGAAGCCGCCCGGGATCACGACGATCGATCACTACGACCTGGTGAAGAACGATCCCGAGGCGACCAGACGAGTCGCGGACGCCTTCCGCCAGTACTTCCCCCGCGATAGGGTACAGGAAACCGGCCCGACGACAGCGAGCGAGGATCTCGGATCGTTCGGCGCCGAGTGGCATGTGCCGGCCGTGTTCTGGTTCATCGGCGGTACCGATCCCGAGCTGTACGCGAAAGCCAAAGCAGCCGGCCGCTGAAGACGCAGAGTACCGGGACGAGAACCACGTTCCTCGGTAGCGACCGGCCTCGCCCTACTCTGCCGCGAGGTCGCTTCAGCTACCGTCGGCGGTGACCTTGTCCAGCAGAAACCGTACGTTCTCGGGCGTGATCATCCGGCCGATCAACCGGAACGGTACTCGTTCGCCGTGAATCAGAGCGAGAGTCGGCACGGTCTTGATGCGCCTGCGCTCCGCCTCCGCGCGCCCGGCTTCATCTTCGATGTTCCAGCGCTGCAGCTCGAGATTGGCGGAAGCGGCAATCTGCCCGACTATCGGTGCCTTCTCGTGGCAGACGCCGCACCAGGGAGCATGAAAGTAGGCCAAGTGCATCGAGTGTCTCGCCGGCTCGCGGACGCGGCGCAGCCGCGTCCGCGAGCAGTAGCTGGTCAGCGCCAGATCAGTAATGAGCCCGTGGCTTACCGCGACCCGTCGGTGACCGCGAAATCGATGGTGACGTTACCGGGCTCACGACCGACGTAGGTGATCGCGACCCGATCACCGTAGCGCGCGCGGAGCTGGTCCAGCAAGGGAAGCGGATCGTGGTCGTTGTGAAAGCGCATGGTATCGCCCGGAGCCAGAGCGTCGAGCGCACCGAAGATCGCGGCGTGACGAAAGCGCTTGGCTATGCCGCGCGCGTCGAAGTGATAGAGCCTGTCGGCCTGGAGGTGCAGGTGAGGATTGGGCATCGAGTCTTCGGGTGAAGTCGGTGGATGATGGGGGAGACGCTCCCGCTGCAAACAGTACCGGCGGCGCGACAGTCGAACAGGACGAGCATCCGCCCGCAGCGAGAAAGTTGCCGGTCGGCTCCGCTGTGATCAACGCCTGCGTACCATGACTACCATGACGGCCGGAGACCGCCCGTGTCGTGACGCATGTCTCAAGTGCGCGATCCCGTTCGCGCCGGTCGGCGTCAGCTCATGATGTGGCCAGGCGCAACAGGCGAGTCAGGAGAGTGGTTCGGGCCTTCGGAGCGGCAAACCTCGGCGCGAGCCGTCTGTCGAGGCTGAACCGGCGGTTGGACGGCGTGAGCAGCACGAAAAGGTTCGCCGCGAGTATTGCGAGGTAGATCCGCGGTCCTTCGGGCGTCCGGCCCTGCGCGATCAACAGGTTCGTAGACTGGAGCACGCCGAGGAGAGCGCCCGCTCTGGTGAATGCGCCGAGTACCAGCGACGCTCCTATCGTGACCTCCGTGATCCCGAGGAGCCAGCCGAAAAGATGGAAGTGCGGCACGACCACGTCCTGCAGGAACGTTCGATAGAAGCCGACCGTCGGATACTCGATGCTCTGCTGGAAGGAGAACATCAGGCCTCGCGGGTCATGCAGGCCGAAGTCGGGTGGAAGCTTCCAATGCTGCTCGTACAGCCAGTACGATCCGACCGCGATGCGGGCCACCGCGAAGAGTGTGGCGTGGCGTGTGGGGCGATGCTCCGGGACATCAGGGGCGCGGTCGTGAGCCTGCCGGGTAGTCATCTCTGCCCTCCGTTATCCTGCGAGTCGAACCGAGCGCGCTAGCGCTCGGGCTTGTACCACTGGGACATCGTCTGGCTCGACACTCCGAGACGATGCAGGAGCGTCATGATCCACACGGTGCCGATCGTCCTTATCCAGCCGTTCCTTCGGTGTCGCCGGGTGGAAGTAACGACCTTTTCGTCGAGCAGCACGAGTCGGCCGTGAGGTCGAAGGCGTGCCAGGATCTCCATGTCCTCCATGACGCTCCAATCCCTGAATCCGCCGGCGCGCAGGAAGACATCGCGGCGAACGAACAGAGCTTGATCGCCAAAGAAGATGTTCGAAAGAGAGGAGCGAAGGTTCACATGGCGAGCCAGGAGCGCGGCCAGCCGCCCTGGATGATCGAAGCGGAGGCGAAAGGCGCCACCGACCACGCCCACGTCCCGCAGCGCGTCATCGATCGCTGTCGCAGCTCCCATGGGAGGGATCGTATCGGCGTGCAGAAAGAGGAGCACGTCGCCGGTGGCGACCGCGGCAGCGTGATTGAGCGCGGCGCCGCGTGTCATCTCGAGAGTGAGCACGGTAGCGTACGGTAGCGCGTTCGCGACCGTCCCGTCCCGGCTGTATCCATCCGCGACGATGAGCTCGTACGGCGTGAGCGCTTCGACGGCGCGGCACAATGTGGCCTCGATTACCGCCTCTTCGTTGAAGGTCGGGACGATGACTGACAGCTTCACGGGCGGCTCTCTGGCATGATTAACGCCAGCAACGCCCCGGCTGATATTCAATCATCGATCGCAACCGGCACCGTGCCAGCGTGCACTGGCAGGGAGGTCACCGATGAATGCGCAGAGCGCTGCGAGCGCTGCAGGTGACATTGCGCGAAGCGTATTGGCGCCCGCCGCCGCCGACAACGACAGGCAGGGGCGCTTCTCGACAGAGGCCATCGAGGAGCTCGGCAACGCGGGATTGCTCGGCCTGATGCTCCCCACCGACATCGGCGGAATGGCTCTCGGGCCGCGCGAGCTCTCCGACGTCGTCGCGACGCTCGCCGAGGTCGACGCCTCGGTCGCGATGGTGTTCCTCATGCATACGCTCGCGTCCGTGACGATAGCTGCCGCGCCGCGGACCCCAGCACTCGAGGAGGTGCTGAGGGCGATGGCGAGCGGCCGTCACCTGTCGACTCTCGCGTTCAGCGAAAGTGGATCGCGCAGCCACTTCTGGTCGCCGGTGTCACGCGCCGAGAGTCTCGATGGCAAGGGCGCCCGCATCTCCGCCCGCAAGTCGTTCGTGACGAGCGCTGGTCACGCCCAGAGCTACGTCACATCCGCGCTGTCGCCGGGAGGTGCGAGCGCGACCGATACGACGCTATACCTGGTGCTGGCCGACACGCCGGGATTGACGGTGGCCGGTGCCTGGGATGGCCTCGGGCTGCGAGGGAACGCGTCGGCGCCGATGGTTCTCGAGAGCTGTGTCGTTCCCGCCGAGAGCCGTCTCACCATGGACGGTGCCGGTTTCCAGGCGATGCTCGAGCTCATCCTCCCGCTCTTCAATCTCGGGCAGGCCGCGGTATCGCTCGGCATCTGCCGCGCTGCCGTGGCGGCGACGATCGCGCACCTCAGGGCTGCGAAGTTCGAACACATGGGTTCGACGTCCCTCGGCGAAGCGCTCCCGACACTGCGCGCGCAGCTCGCCACGATGCAGATCGAAACCGACGGTCTGCTCGCGCGCGTCACCGACGCGATCGATCACCTGGAGCAACCGGGAGAGCAGACCATGTTGCGAGTGCTCGAAGTGAAGGCAGCTGCCGGGGAGACCGCGATCGCGGTGACGTCGCTGGCCACGCGCACCTGCGGCGGCGCGGCATTCTCGCGCCACACCGGCATCGAGCGGTACTTCCGCGATGCGCACGCGGGCGCCGTGATGGCACCGACCAACGACGTCCTCCGCGAATTCATCGGCAAGTCGCTGCTGGGTATGCCGTTGTTCTGAGTGCGCAGGTCGATCCACCGTGTGCATCACAAGGGGAGGAAGAACATGACCCTTCGTACCATCTGGGTGGGCGCAGTGGCGTACGAGCCGAAGGTCGTTCCCATCTGGGAAGGGATGCGCCGCTACTTTCATGACGAGGAGCAGCTCGACGTAGAGGTAATCCTGTTTCAGACCTACGAGGCACAGGTGCGGGCGCTGCTCGCCGCGCGCGGCGACCCGGGGCCGCGGATCGACATCGCATGGAACACCAACCTGGCGTTCCTGCAGGCTCGCGAATGGAGCGCGAACGCATGTCGGCCCCTCGCAATGCGGGACACCGATCTTGGCTGGTGTACGGTGATCATTGCACCAGCCGGCGGCACATTGTCATTGCTCACGGATGTCCGGGGCCGAACGCTCGCGCTGGGGAGTCGCGACAGTGGTCACGCCGCCATCCTCCCGGTCTACTACCTCGCTCAGCAGGAGCTGATCGAGGGACGTGACTACCAGACGCTGCGAATCGATACCGACGTCGGCAAGCATGGCGACACCGGGACGAGTGAGGTCGATGTGCTCCGCGCGGTGCTCGACGGTCGAGCCGATGCCGGCGCTGTCGGGAGCCCGTTCTGGTCGGGCACGCAAGCCCAGCAGCTCGTTCCGACCGGTGCGCTCTCCGTCGTGTGGAAGTCGCCGCCCTATTCGCATTGCATGTTCACCGCACGCGCCGGGCTCGAGCCGGAGATCGAGCGCTGCTTCACCGATGCACTCCTCGGTATGAGCATCGACAATCCGGTACACCGCCCCACTCTCGAAGCCGAGGGGTTGAGGCGGTGGATCGCCGCCGATGTGGACGGCTATGCATCGCTCGAGGCAGCGTGCCGCGCGCAGGGCTTCTTCGACCGTCCGACCTAGGCGCAGTGGAACACGGATGCGAGGCGATCGCCATGCGCGCGCTCGATCGCCAGTTGCTGGCGAACGGCCTCGAAGGCTCCCGCCAGCGGAAAGATCTCTCGCGTGACGAACATATCGGCGTCGTCGGCTCCAACTGGATGCCAGTAGACGCCATCGGCCGTTATCGTGATTTCGGGCACGAGGTCGGCGCGTGACAGGGCGAGCCCGTTCTGCGCGGCGCCCCTGAGCGCTACACGCCTGACGACGCGATCCTCCGGCGCTATCTCCCTGCGGTCGAGAAACGCCCTGAAGCGCTCCTCGTCCGCTTCGGTCGCCACCGTTGCAGCCAACCGGACGCGAAAGCCCTCCGTACGCGCCAGGTCGATCCCCTCGACGGCCCGCCGCCACGCGCCCCGGCCGCGATGCGCATCGTGCAGCGCGGGCTCGGGACTATCGAGACTGATCTGCAGCGTCACCCGGGAGCGCGGCAGCCGCTTCAGTGCCGCTACTCGCGCCCCCCGAAAGAGCATGCCGTTGGTGAGCAGGGTGACCGGTGCGGCTCCGGCCAGTGCGATGATGATGTCGTCGATGTCATCGAGCAGGAAGGGCTCGCCCCCGGTCACGAACAGCTCGCGCACGCCGAGCGGCGGCGCTTCCCGCGCGATGCGGCGTGCTCGATCCAGGCCGAGCTCGCGCCGCCGCGCAGCGGGGGAAGAGCGCACGCAGCAGTAGTCGCAATGGAGGTTGCAGTGAAAATTGACGTAGAGCCATAAGCGCTCGCCGAGCGGTCGGGCGCGGTCACCGTCGCCGGCTGCAGCTCCGTGACGGATCACCCAGCGAGTGCCGTCGTCACCGCTGGTTCGAGCAACGATCGCGTGTCCGGTGAAGCGCGACCACGCATCGAGATCGGCTTCGAGGGCTGCCGCATCACGGCCCGTGACGGCAATCAGGTCGCCGGCGGTTGTCGCTCTGAGAGCGGAGAGCAGCTCCAGCAGCAGTCCCGATGCGAATGTCCGATCGCCGGCGTCCACCTCGACGCGCGCGCGCAGTTCTGGCTGTGCCATGAGCGATATGCTATTGCGCGATGGCCGAATTACCTTCCATCTAACCTTTAGCTGACTCGCCCCACAGCGGCAATCGCGGAGCTCGATGACTTGCGCCGGCTATCGCCAGCGCTCGTTGCCCGCAGCGCTCGGATGCCGCCAGTTCCTCCGCCGGGGCGCAGCGGAGATTCGAAGGTACGCTTTGCCCGAGGCGGCGACGTGGTGCACTGCGATCACGACCGTGTGCTGGCGATCATGGCCAAGGCTCCGCGTGCCGGCCACGTGAAGACACGCCTCGCCTCGGCGTGCCCTCCAGCGGGGGTCCTCCCGCTGTACCGTGCATTGATCGAGGATACCATCGCTCTGGCTCGCACGGTCGGCGCCGGTATCGCGGTGGTTTGCCCGGCCGATGACGCCGAGGAGGTAGGGACGTGGCTGCCGCCCGATGTGCGCGTCGTGTCTCAGCGCGGCAAGGGTCTCGCGGACGGCCTGGCATCGGCATTCGAGCTACTCTGTGACCCGCCGCGCCGTGTAGTCGCGTTCAATGGCGACGGCCCACATCTCCCGCCGGCTGTGCTCGACGCCGCGTTCGCCGCGCTCCTGGATCACGACCTCGTCTTCGGTCCGTGCGACGATGGCGGGTTCTACCTCGTGGGTGCCACGCGGGTACACACCGGGCTTTTCGAACCACACGCCATGGGCACGGGATCCGCGCTCGCGGCACTCATCGCGCGGGCGCGGCGACTAGGCCTGTCGTCAGCCGTGACTGCCGAGCACTACGATGTGGATGTCCCGGCGGATCTCGCCCGCCTCGCCGGTGACTTGTCGACCCGGCCGGAGCTGGCGCCGAAAACCGCCGCGCTGCTCGCCCAGTGGACGCCCATAGCGCCCCTCCCGGGTCCCGGTTCGGCGCCGGAGCGTCGGTGACATTCAGTCGCGCGGGATATCCACGGGGATGCCCACGTGCATGACCGACTCCCGCACCCGGGTGATCACTCGTAGCGCAGCGCGTTGAGCGGGTCCACCCGGCTGGCTCGCCGCGCGGGCCACCACACGGCTACCAGCGCCACGAAAGTGAGGAGCAGCGGCACACTGACGAGCACCAGCGGATCCCACGGGGCGACGCCGAAGAGGAAAGTCGAGATGAGGCGCGTGAGCCCGAACGAAGCCGCGACGCCTGCCGCCACACCTACCAGCACGAGCCGCATTCCCTGCACGATGACCATGTTCTCGACTCGTGAGCCCTCGGCTCCGAGCGCGAGACGGATTCCGATCTCCTGCGTCCGCTGTTCCACTGTGTACGCCATCAGGCCGTAGATGCCGATCGTGGCGAGCACGAGCGCCGAGGCGGCGAACACCGTCATCACCCACATGTTGAAGCGCTGGCGCGAGGTGGAGGCGTGCACCACATCGTCCATCGATGTGATGCTCGACACGGGGAGCCCGGTGGCCTGGCGGAGTTGCTCCTCGATTGCCCTGCTCAGGGCGAGTGGCTCCGTTCGGGTGCGCACCACCCACGCCATCGGTGCGAGGCGCGTGTTGAGCTCGTTCACGGCGTCGGGGATCTGCGCCTGCGGCACGAACATCTGCGGCTGCGGATCGTTGTTGAGCCCACCATCCCGGGTGTCGCCCACGACCCCGATGATCTCGCGTTCCCGTTCGGTCTCGAACGGCTTCATCACGCCGCGCCCGATCGTTATGTGCGCACCGATCGCGTTGCCATCCGGCCAGAACTCCCTGACCATTGCCTCGTTGACGATGACCACTGGAGTGCCGTTCGCATCATCGCGATCGGTGAAGGTTCTGCCGCGCTTGACGGGGATCCTGAATACCTCGAAGTAGCCTGGCGAGACGGTCGTCCACGCGGCGCCGCCGCTGTACGGTCCGTTGGTGAGCGGCCGGCCGGCGATCGTGAAGGGCAGCCCGTAGCCGCCCTGCAGCGGCACGCAGCAGGTGGCGCTCGCGAGCTCGACTCCCGGGATGTTCTCCACGCGCTGCACGCCGTCTCGTATGGCCTGCTCCACCGCCATCGAGCTGGTGAATCGCTCCTCGCCGAATGACATGCGCATGGTGAGCACGTTGCGCGCATCGAATCCAGGATCGACGCGGGCGAGTGCGACCGCGGTGCGGATGAGGAGCGCCGATCCTACGAGCAGAACGAGAGCGAGCGCGATCTCGGTGACGATGAGCACCGAGCGCACTCTGTTCTGCCGGAACCCCGAGCCGGAGCGTGTGCTCCCCTCCTTGAACGTCGCGGCGAGATCCGTCCGCGCGCTGGTGATCGCGGGGATGAGACCGAACAGGATCCCAGTGAGGAGCGACACGGCGAGGGTGAATAGGAGTACCCGCCAATCGATCCCCACCATGGAACCATCCTCGCCGATGCGCGGGAGTCGGGCCGTGCTCACCGCGAGCAGCGCCCTGATTCCGAGCGCACCGAGCGCGAGCCCGAGCACACCGCCTGTAAGCGAGAGTACGACGCTCTCGGTGAGGAGCTGCCCGATGATCCGGCCGCGCGATCCTCCCAGCGCCGTGCGGATGGCTATCTCGCGTTTGCGTCCCGCGGCCTGCGCGAGGAGGAGGTTGGCGACGTTGGCGCACGCGATGAGCAGCACGAAGCCCACCGCGCCGAGGAGCACGTAGAGCGACTTCCGCACGTTCGCAACGAGTGCCTCACCCATCGGCGTGACGAAGAACGCATCGTTCTCGCCGATGGCATCGGGGAAGGTCGCCCTGAACTCCTTCGTCGAGCGCTCGAGCTCCGCGTTTGCCCGAGCGAACGTGACGCCCGGTTTCAGCCGCCCAGCGACGTTGAAGTAGTGGGCGTGATCGGTGCTGTTCGGATCGAGCTGGAAGGGAACCAACACATCGGGCGTGTCCCCGAAGTCGCTGAACGAGAAGGTGCCGAGCACTCCGATCACCGTGTACGGATCACCGCCGAGGGAGATCGACTTACCGACTATCTGCGGATCGCTCGCGAATCGGCGCCCCCAGAGCGACTTGCTGATGACGACATAGTGTCCCGCGTTGGGGAGATCTTCCTCGTTCGTGAAGGTGCGCCCGAGTACGGTGCGCGCGCCGAACAGTCGGAAGAAGCTGGCGGACACCTGCGCCGACTTGAGCTGCTCCGGGACCTCTCCGCCCGTGAAGTTCATGAAGCCGGTGGTGAACGCCGAGGCATCCTGCACCACGCCCGTCTGGCGGCGCCAGTGCGCGAACTTCGCCGGCGACGCCCCGAGCCCCCGGCCCTGGGGCGACTTCACTCCGAAGAGCACCATCCGGTCGGGCGCGGGATACGGGAGCGGTCGCAGGAGCACCGCGTTCACCACCGAAAAGATCGCGGTGTTCGCGCCGATCCCGAGCGCGAGCGCGGCGACGGCGGCGAAGGTGAACGCCGGGCTCTTGCGGAACATCCGCGCGGCGTGCTTGAGATCCTTGAGGAGCGTCTCGGTCATCGGCGGATCGTCCCGGGTGTGGAGTGAGCGAGCGCGTGACGCCAGGGGAGCTGCCTGCGCCTCGCCGGCTCCCGATGGACGACACCGGGCGGCGATGCGGTGAGAATCCCTACGGAGCGGCTGCGAATTTGTGCCGGACGACCGGAATAGCGCCGTGCTGGTCGCCCACTGGAGAGTGGACGGCCTTATCAGTGGCTCGAGCCTATGTTCCTGATCCATCCCGATGGCACGGGTCTGCGTCGGGTATCCACAGCCGGTATTCACCAACACGAGCTTTCGACGCGGAGAGAGCGTGCTTCTTCCAGCAGCCGCATGTGGTAAGGGCCCAGCCAGTCCAATGGACTGGCTGGGCCCTTACCACATGCGCGGACGAACAGGCGCCCTAGCACAGTCTTGGACGCCACAGGCTACTGATCGTCATACGCGCCACCGCCTCTTCTTACGGACTGCTCTGCGGTACATCCTCGTAGGGCATGAGTGCTTGGACCGGCACATTGCTTCGCGTCTGCGTGCCATTGCCCAGTGAGCCCAGAGTATTATCGCCCCAGCAGTACACGCGTCCCGTATTCGATACAATGCCGCACGCATGGGCGTCGTACGCCTGGATACCCACCAACGGTTGGTCGAATGCGACAGCACGGAATTCCAGCGAGCCGACATAGTCTCCAGTCCCGAGCTGGCCGCGTCCATTGGTTCCGGCACAGTACGTCTTGGCGTCGGTCGCTGTCGCGCATACAAAGCCCCCTCCAGCCGATACATCCGTGAATTTGAGGCCGCTCGATGCGAGCTTGGGCCCGTCGGTTATCGTGGCTCCCGGGACATTGGTGAATAATTCCCCCCAACAGTAGATGTCCTGCTCAGGGGTGAGCCCACAGGTGAATTCCAAACCTGCGGATAACTTGGTGAAGCGAAGCGTGTTCGAGACTGCAAGGGGAACGGAGCTGCAGGGGCCTGGTGAGAGGCCACGCGTTGGCTCAGCACAGGGCGTAGAAACGGAGCTCGGTGCTCTCCCGAGCTGTCCCTTCGCGTTCCATCCCCAACAGTACGCTCGCGAATCGTAAGCAAGCCCGCACACATGGTAGCCCCCAGCACTGATGGACTTGAACTCTTTCGGGAGATCCTGGCCCACATCGATCCCGATATGGCCCCACCCGTCGGCTGTCCAAGTCGATACATCGGTTCCAAGCTGGCCGTAATAGTTACTTCCGGTGCAATACGCCTTCATGAGATTCGGGTACGATCCGTCTATCGGCATGTCGGCCATGGCACAGAGGGAAGCGCCGCCGGCCGATATCGTCTTGAAGTAGGCACCTCCCGGGAGGCAGTTGAGTTCCATATCAGAACACCAGAGCGCTACCATCGTGGGGTGATTGACAACTGCGCCCTTCGAAACATTGGACGTTCCCCAGCCGATGTTCTGTCCCCAGCAATACAGGGCCACGGAAAAGTCAGCAGGATCAATGGCACAGCTACTATAGAAGTTGCTTACGACTGTGCCGTCAGAAAATGGGAGGTGAACTACCTCGCGGGGCCGCATGACGCACGCGTCCAATCCGCAGGGGTCCGGCCACTCGTCGCCGGCCTTGAACCAGGAGTTGTCGCCCCAGCAAAAAAGAATATCGCCCCACGAGAGAGCGCATGTCGTGGAGGACGACGGACCCACCGAAAGCGTCGTGAAATGAATGGTACTCCAGAACGTGGACCAGACACTGAAGTGGGCAGCGAGTGCGCGCACGGTGTGGTTGACCGTGTCGGGACGCTCGTAGGTGTGCAGTACCCAACCGGTATCGGACAAGCTGCTCACCGTGACTCCTCGAGCGGACGAGTGCTGAGGTCGTTTCGTGGGGTCGTATTTGAAGGTCAGCGTAACCGGCTTCTGGAAGGTGACTCCCTCAGGACCGAGTCTGACCGGGGGCGTGAGCGGTGGAACTACGTTATCCGGTATGTCGCCGCCTGGGCTGACAGTAATTCCACGCTCCTCGCTCAGCGCCCCCGGCGGGATTTCGATCGTCAGCCCGAATTCAGGTGCCTCCACCTTCCCGCCCTCCGCACCGACCACCGTCACCGCGCCCTTCTCGATGCGGAATTTGATGGGGAGCGTGCGTCCGTTGATAAATCCGACGACAGCGCTGCCCGCCGTCTCCGCTCCGCGGCCGCGATCTAGCGGCGTGAGGTCGATGTAGCCGAGTGGCGTGGCGGCGACACGCACGGTGACCCGATATGCGTGCCCCGATTCCAGGGCCGATACCGATTCGCCTGTATGCCAGTCGACGATGTAATACTCCCCGTCGGCGTCGTAGCGCACGCGTGCGGAACCGGTTCCTGCTGTCGTCGAGAACGCGGCGATCGGTGCACTCGCGCACGTCGCGGATTCGGTGGGTTGGCCCGGTCCGATATCGCAGATATCGACCGTCGGAGTGAGACCGCCATCGGCCTCGCCAGTATACGGAGGATCAGACGCCAGGGGCGAGAGGAAGTAGAAGTGGCCGTTCCCCTCATGCGCTCCATCGGATACCAGGAGCGAGGGAGTAGTAGTGGGACCGGTGACAGGTCGGTTGGTCGTGTCGCTGCAACCCGCGAGTACGAGAATGGCAGCGGCTGCACATGTCGTGAACTTCGCTGTAACTCTCGCACTGGACAATGTGCGACGTAGGGAGACGCTGCTGGCGTTTCGTAGCCTGCATTGTTCGGCATCCATGGGACCTCCCGGGGCTCGGGGTCTTGCTGTGGACCTGCGCGAAAAGAGCATCGGGTACTGGGACGGCCAACAACGGCCGTCGCTGCCGCGTAGTAGGCACCGCGTGATTCAAGACGGTGTGTACGACGCGGCAGTGACGGGCTTTCTGCCCCGGGTGCCCGTCAGACCCGGCCGGAGGCCGTGCTTCGGTCCCTGGCGCCCCGGCCGATGCTACATCTCGAATTGCCATCGGCCCGAACTGGACGGCGTACAAGGTGCAACGCCCAAGCGGCGCCACATGGGCAGTTCAGCCTATCTTCTCCGATTCCGTGCGAGTGTGACTCTGCGCGGCGCAATGTCGCCGATGGTCGGCGCCCGAATGGCCACACCTTCACTGGACTAGCCGCCGACATCCAACGCGCCGTCGCTACTCACATGACCACCACAGCTCCCTGAGCTTCGTGCAACTGTGGCAGTGCTCCCGTCCTGCTCTACCTACCGAGCGAAATCGTGTAGCCGTTCTTCAGTGAGCGGATCGCCCCCGAGCGGTCTGCAATCTCTCGCAGGGTGACGTGGTACGTCGCTGCGGCGGCGAGATCGGGGACCGCAAAGTGAACGAGCGAGCCCGAGGCTATCTCTCCGAACACTGCAACTGTGGCAGTGCTCCCATCCTGCCGGCTGTAGCTGACGTAAGAGCCCGAGGATGCCTTGATCTCGGTCGTGTTTTGCAGGCCGGAGATGGAGAGCATGATGGCTCCATCATCGGCGTTCGGCGTCGTGAGTTGGACGGTAAGCTCACCAGGATCCGGCAGCGGTGGCTCCGTGGTGCCCTTCGATTCGCCGCCGCACGAAGAGAGGATCATGAAGACTGCGACGAGCGACGAAACATGGACGCCGGAAATGCGGTTCATGGCCTCCCCTCCTCCTTTGTGGTGCGCTTCGCCGTATCGAGTGCCGATACCACATCTGCCATGCTCGAGGAAGCGGTGAGGACTCCAGTGTCAATCAACCAGGATCGTGCATCCCCAATGTCGAAGCGACCGTTCCGGTTTCCCAGTAGATCGAGGAAGTGAACGGCATCGGTACTGAGCGGCCCGGTCGTCCCGAGCAGCTGATTCATCACATCCGCCACATCGAGCACAGGCTTGGTGACGACGAGGCTCACCTGCTTCGTGTCTACCAACGTGCCCGAGCGAGCCGAGATCGAGAATGCAAACTTGCCAGCTTCGGCCGGTGTGCCGGCCAGGATACCTCGGGTTGCATCGAGCGTAAGACCCTCGGGGAGGGTACCCGCGCTGAGCGACCACTCGATACCGCCTGATCCACCGCTCACCGTCAATGTGTCGGCGAAATAGCTACCCATGACCGCAGCAGGCGGTGTGGTCCCGGTCGCGATGACAACAGGGAGAGCGAACTTCACTTCCACCTCCCTGTTCGAGCCAAGCTCGATCTCGCACGTCGATCCCGATTTTGCACACACGCCGCTCCAGCCAACCAAGAGTGCTCCCGGGCCAGGATCGGCCGCGAGCGTCACCTTCGTTCCAGCAGTTGCGAAAATCTTGCTGCACGAGTCGGTGCACGTGCCGCCGGAGCTCATCGCCACGCTCCCGGGCCCCACGACGTGCACGAGGATTCGCCAACCACGGACTATCGAGACTCCGTAGCCGGTCGCAGTAGCGGAATCGACGTGCAGCGATATCCCGTTGAGCGAATCGGTGAAGGTCTCCCCCGGCGTCCACGCCGCCCCGGCATCGTTGGGATCGCCGTTTCCGTCGATGTCCACTACGTGTGCCGCCTCCGCGCGTGTCCAGTCGACGGTGTGAAGTATCACGCCCTCGAGCGGAAGGTGCTTGTCGTAGCCCACGAATCGCCTTGCTTCGGCCGTATAGAATTGCTCCGGGGATGTCGCTGTAGGAAACACTAGCTCGAGGTAGCTCGTGGGCGATGCCGGCTGCGCGCCGCGCTCGAGAACCAGTGACATCTCCTTCGGCGCCGTCACGACGAGCTTTCGATCCGGGGCAAGCCATCCCACGAGATCACGGTGCGCCATGATCGTCTGTTGCTGGACCCAACTCGGGCTGACTACCGACCAGTCGAAAAAGGTACGCGAGCTCATCACGTCCCACTTCGAGTCGTACGCGTGGCCGTATGGGCCGGCCGAGTGTGGCCATCCCAGGCTGTGTCCCACCTCGTGCGCGAAGGCCGATAAGTCAGTGAAGTTCTGCCACGTCAGGCCGTAACTCTTCGTCTGGCCATCGATCGTGACCGGCCAGCTCGCGCTGCCATAGGATGCGCTTCCTCCTCCGGTCACCTGGAGGTTGATGTCGGCATACTGTGGGAAGTAGACATCCGCGTCGGCTGCTCCCGCGCAGTCCCTGATCATGCCGTTGAGATCGAACCCGTCGCTCGTCCAGTAGTAGGTGAAACCATGCGGCAGCTTGTACCAGCCAACCACTTTGCTTCCGGTGAAGTTGAGCTGACCATAGGAGGTCTCCCTGATCCAGTTGTCGAGGCCCGGATAGTCGGTTCCCGGCGCCACCCATGACTCGAACACGGACTTGTCGAGCTTGGGGGTCGTGGAGTCCGGGTACTCACACAGAACCGTGATCATAGGACGGGCTCCCGTCTGCGCCTGTGCCGCTGCAGCGGTTAACTGCGAGAGAGAGCTCGCGCGCATGGCGCGTAACGCTCTGCCACCTGGCGCGGGAGTAGCGAGCTCCAACTGGCCGGAGACGGTCACCCGTGCGCCTTGAAGTGCGCGAATACCTCCCAACCGTCGAAGCGTCGCATCTGGCACATCGAGCTTCGTCCACGTCCCGTCGTCTTCGACCACCACATATATCGGCGGAAGCGGCTGGGGTTTCGTCATCGATGAGCCGGACGCGTCGGCCCACACAACCGTGAAAGTCCCGGTAATCACCTGCTGCGACCTCGCGGCGCTCGGAAGCAGCAGAGCAGCAAGCAGCGCGATACTCCAGACCGCGGCGCGATTCAATCGGCATCCGAGCTCCGCCTCGACTGTGATCAGCATCTAGCGGCCTCCGCTGAATCAACCGGGATCAGTGACTTGGCGTGGACTGTCTGCGATGAGTCGCTCGGGGGTTCAGCGAGAACGCGAACGCGCCGACCCTCGAGCTGGCGCAAGGACGCTCTGGCGCTCGAATCGACCAGGACTCTGGTGAGAGTTCCGTCATCCTGCCTGAGCGCGATGGTGAGCGTGGGTGCCCCGCCTGGTGGCCGCGGATCTCCGTGGATGACGTGCAGACAGCCTACTAGCTCCAACGCGTGAAGCTCCTGCGGAGGGCGCGGTTGGCGGCAGCCTCCGATCAACCAAAGAGCGGCGAGCATCGCGATGACGGCCGAAGAGCGAGCGGTGAGCATGGGACCCGAGTGGCAGTGGTTAGCCCTACCCTCTCCAAGGTGGGCAGGAGCCAATGTATGGGCACCGAACGACCTGAGATGGGTCGTTTGGCCTATGCCGTCGAGGGACTTCTCTGGCGCGCCGAGCCTGGCTTACTTATGTTCCCCTCCCCCCCGGTTCACGTAGTTCGATGTCCAATGGACCTCATGCCACCCGGCCTGCCACCGGGAGGAGGGTTGAGATGCCACTCGAGCTGACGGATGCCGATCTCGTACTCCTGGAGACGGCCCTCACCACCGCGCTCTCTCCGCTCGATCACGAACGCGTCGAAGACTGGGGAATTGCACTCATGGCCGCCTGACGCCCGCTTCTCGTGGCCGACCAGGCGATTTTCGGTCATAGCCTAGACGGCAGGGTCATTGTGCAGGGCGATGGACCGTTCATGGAGGATGCAGCACGCACCTACGCCGAGCATTTCTGGACCGTCGATCCGGGAGTGACACAGACCCGAAGAGCGTTGGAACTGGAGGTATATCACCGGAACGAGATCTACGATGTGGACACCATAGATCGGACCGAGATTTATAACGATTGGTGCGTACCCAGGCGTCTCTTTGACCCTCTCGCGCTGAACGTTGAGACGGGCGGCCAGATCCCGGCCGCTGTCCACCTCTATCACGACCATGAGGGCGTATTCGGCGAGCGTGAGCGTGGGCTGCTCAGGATTCTCCTCCCGGCGTTCAAGGCCGGCATGGAGTCGCACCAGCGACTGGCTAGGCATCGCGCGCAACTCTCGGTCGTGTTCGATGCCGCAGCGGAAGGCTACGCATTGTTTGACGTCGACGGTGGTCTGCTCCACGAGAACCCTGCGCTCGCGCGGCTGCTCTCGGGCGAACAGGAACAGGGTCGGCTGCGAAGCTCGATGGGTGCGTTGGCGCTCGGTTTCGCTACGCTCGCGCGCCGTTCGCGGGGACGCATGTCGCCCAAGGTGACCGATATTGCCCCGGCCACTTACCGGGAAATCAACACCGCGACTGGTCGATACCGGATGCGCGCCACGTTTCTGGCACCCGGCATTCTCGAGTCTGGCCCGTGCGTGCTCGTAGGCCTGGAGGTTCCCGAGCGCAAAGCGCTCTCCGACGGGGAGTTGCGTGAGCGTTTCATGCTCACGCCTCGTGAAGTGCAGGTGGCGCGACTCCTCGCCGAGGGAAAGCAGACCAGGGAAGTGGCCGAGGCGCTCCGGGTGAGCACCCATACGGCACGGCACCATACCGAGCGTGTTCTCGCGAAACTCGGCGTCACCTCTCGAGCCGCGGTAGCAGCAGCGCTAACCGCCTGGAAGTAGCGCTGTGAGACGCCACCATCGGCCAGCAGATGAGCTCTCGTCCTTCGTCGTGAACATGGCGACGAAATTCGTCACGAGTGCCAACAGCGCACTCGTACGAGAACTCGTAGCCGACTCACAGGCGGCCGTACCCGATGACGACCGGCAATGACTCTCAAGCTGTCAGCTAGCGATCTCGCTCTCCTCGAGACTGCGCTCACCACCGCTGTCTCTCCGCTCGACTATGAGCGCCTCGAAGACTGGGGCGCGGCCGTCCTCGCCACCTGGCGCCCGCTACTGACGGCCGACCAGGCCTTTTTCGGCTACGGCCTGGGCGGAGTCATAACGACCGTCGGTGACGGTGAGCACACAGCGGAGGCGGGGCGCTCCTACGCAGAGCACTACTGGACGGTGGATCCTGGCGTGATGGAGCGCCGCAAAGCGCTCGGTCTCGAGGTCTATCACCGCGACCAGATCTACGACCGCTCGACCTTCTTCAAGATCGAGATAGGCGCTGACTGGTGCGCTCCCAACAGGCTCTTCGACGCGATGGCCGTGAGCGTGGAGATGGGCACGAACTTCCCGGCAGATCTTCACTTCTACCACGACAGCGAAGGTGGGCAGTCGTTCGGTGAGCGCGGGCTCGGCATCCTTCGGCTGCTGCTACCAGCGTTCAAAGCTGGGCTCCAAATGCGTCGCAGGCTCGGCCAATCTCGCGCGCAATTGTGGTCGGTCTTTGACAGCGCCGCGCAAGGATACAGCATCTTCGACATCGATGGCCAGCTGCTCTACGAGAATACGTCGCTCGCTCAGTTGCTCACGAACGAGCCCGAACGCGAGCGGCTACGTGCTTCGATGCGCGTACTGGCGACTGGCTTCGCCGTCCTGGCTCGTCGCGAGCGGGGACGTGCAGCGCGAGACGTAGCTCAGCTCGCGCCAGCGACCTTCCGCGAGTACCGGACAGCTGCCGGCCGCTACCACGTACGCGCGTCGCTTCTCACGGAGGGCCTCATCGCTCGGCGAGCATGCATCGTTGTCGCACTCGAAGCGCTCGAGCGACACCCGCTTTCGGACGCGGAGCTCCGGAGCCTCTACCACCTCACCGAGCGCGAGATACAGGTCGCGCGGCTCCTGGCCGGCGGGCAATCGACGTCGGACGTCGCCGCATCACTAGGAGTAAGCACCCACACAGCACGACATCACACGGAGCGTGTCTTGGCCAAACTCGGTATATCATCCAGGGCCGCGGTGGCGGCCAAGCTACTCGCCCGCTAGCGTGATGTTGCCGCGGAGGTTTCGAGGTGATTGCTGCATGGAGGAATCCGCATGCATCCGTCACGCCTACGGCAGCTCGGGTGGTACCGGTTCCCCAAACCGGGACGACGCCTCCGCCAGCGCAGCATCCGAGAGAACGAACTTGTAGCGCTCGACGAATAGCCTCGTCAGGTTCTTCCCCGCGCCAGCGCACGCAGAGAGGGCTGCGTTGTCTATAGCATCCTGTTCGCTCGTGGCCGTCGGCCGGGCGCCCGCCTCGTGCCAGAACCCTCGCAGGAAAGCCTTTCCACCGAAGTGCTCGACGAGCTCCTCGACGAGTGCGACGAACAATATTCGTCCCTCTCCCCCCAGGTCGGGTCTTTGGGCGAGGTGTTCGTCTCTACCACCTTCTTCCACGTCCAGTCGGCATCATCGAGGTACCGTTCCATCATGACGTGAAGCCGCTGGCGCGTGCTGTCCACCCGCGCGGGATTGTACTCGAGCCCCAGCAGCTCGGGCAGGAAGAAGCCATTCCAGCTCGCCATCCTGCCGTTCGAGTCGAGCTTCCAATCCGGCCCGTAGTCCAGTTTGCCAGAGTAGAACCAGAAGTTGCATCCCAATTCGTACGTGAGGAGACCGTCTAGGGCCGCGCTATCGCGCATGTACTCATAGGCATGGTTGCCGTATGAAGTGAGCAGCTCCATCCCCGTGTAGCCCAGATAGCTGCATCCGGCACCGCAGGTAGCCGGGACGCTCGCGATGGTTGCACGGTCGTTGACCGTGGTGGGCCCCCAATGAACCGGCGTCTGCCCCGTGAGATCCGTCATCAGCTCGTACGCCTTGTCCATTCCCGCGAGCAGGGCCGCCATCGCCTCGGGGTCGCGATCTGCGCGTTCTTCGAGGAACGCCATGTGCTGGCCGAGGCTGGCATACATCTGCAGCGTGTCATGGGCGCTTATGCTGGTGTAGGTAACGGCGAGTATCCCGGCTGGAACAATCGCGACAACACGGGCCGTTCCGTTCTTTCCACCGCTCGTCGCCATGACGGTGGCGCTTCCAGGCGCTCGCACGGTTACGACACCGTTGCTATCTACCAGAGCGATCTCCGGCCTGTCCGACGACTAAAAAATCGGGTGACTCTTGACTACTCCGCCTGTCGAATCACGCGCAGTCGCAGTGAGATGGACGGAGGCCCCGATGGCAAGCGTGTCGAGCGTGGGACTCACGCTCACGGAGGAAACAGGTAGCTCGGCGACGACGACGGTGGCCGATGCGGAGGCTCCTTCGCTCTTCGCCGTGACCGAAGCCGTCCCGGCGCCGAGCGCCGTCACCAATCCTTCTTCGGTAACGGTAGCGACATTCGTGTTGCCCGAAGTCCAGGTGACCACTCGGCCGGTCAGTGTCCCGCCCGAGGCATCGTGGAGCGATACACCAAGCCGCACCGTATCACCTACGTGCAAGTTTGCCGAGCTAGGCGTGACGACGATGCTCGAGACATGAGGCGGCGTCTCGGGCCCGGTGCTGTCGCCGCCGCACGAGACACCGGAGGCGATAACCATCGCGCCCAACACGCTCCACCTGAGCAGCAAGAGTCGCAGCGGCGTCAAAACACCGCATCGCGCATAAGGAAGCAGAATCAGGCGGTGATGGAGGCGCATAGTTCCTCCTGTGATTGCTCAGTGCGAAGTCGAACCGTAGCTCCGTCAACCAGTGCGTCTTGCGCTACTGCTTCTTGAGAACTAAATGGGTCGTGTAACAGGGATTGCTCGGGTCGTAGTCGAGCAAATGCCCAACCGCGTCAAGCGTTGAATCGTTTACCGTCCCATCAGCGGTATAGTTGTATAGCTCCTGACCCTCTCCAGCCAGCGTGAACCTGTT
This sequence comes from Gemmatimonas aurantiaca, assembly GCA_044463245.1. Taxonomy (GTDB): domain Bacteria; phylum Gemmatimonadota; class Gemmatimonadetes; order Gemmatimonadales; family Gemmatimonadaceae; genus JADGGM01. Next base: position 5,990 of record JBIQMO010000023.1, on the reverse strand, counting down.
TCCCGTTCTCGTGCCTCGCATGTCGCCCGCCTCCGGGCCGCTGCCTTTAATCGAGAGAACGAACAGCGAACCGTTATCATCGGTAATTTCCCAGTGCTCGTTTGCGCTATCGCCATAGCACTCGTACTGGACACCGACCCACGTCCCCGTCATGTTCACTTCGGTCGGGAGGGTATCAACGACAATCGCGGCATCGGCCGACTCGAGGTCATGATCCGCCTCGAGCCCCACTTCTGCTTTCACGCTCGCGGTTCCCGTCGTGGTCTGCGCCGTCGCGACGGAGGACGCACCTTCGGTTGGTGAGAGAGACACGATGCTCGAGATCGTACTCCATCGGATTCGTGGAGCCGGATAGTCCGGCCATGCGCTTACATGCAGCGTTGCCGTGAGCGAGACCGACTCACCGGGATGTATGGTCGCCGAGGTCGGAGAGACTTCCACTCCATCCACGCATTGGACGAATCCACCGTCCTCCTGGCAGAGCGTGATCTCGCTGTCGAGCGTGTGGTAGCGGAAGTAGTCGCGATAGAAGAGAAGGGCTTCGGCGAACTGAGTCGCCGCCTGCGTTACACGAACGACGAGTAGTGCCTGTCGAAGGAGCAACATCGCCGCACTCTGCACCGCTTCCCGCCCCAGCTCCTCCTGAATCGCCTGCTTCACGATGTAGGGCGCATTGCTCACGAGCACGTTCGCGACGAGCAAAAGGCTGCTTCCAACGTCCGGAGCGGAGGCGATCTCACTGATCTTCGAAGGCGTGTAGAGGTCCGTTACGACTCGCGTGTAGAAATCCGTGCTGGACGGCGCGATGCCGGCCGCCTTGAGTGCGACCATCACGACCTGCTGGATCGCGCGCCGCGAGTTTCGTGTGCTGGTCGCATCCGACTGCCCGATCCTGATGCGCAGAACCCCGTTGCGGCCGCCCAACCTCGTCTCCGTCGGGTCTCCGAAGCTGGGCGTCAAGGAGAGAATGTCCAGCGTGCGGGCCGGGAGCTCGGCGCTGGCCAACGGCGCGCCGGTGGCATCCTCGCTCGAGGCCGCAAAGTCGATCCACGCCCGGTTGCGCACGAGGAGATCCGTGGGGTACGAGCCCCCGTCGAACATCTCCCCGTCCTCCACCTCGACCGGAATCCCGGGTGCCGGCGCGACCAGTGTCTCCGACTGCGAGAACGAGCCCTGTCGCAAGGCGCGGTTGCCAGAGGAAGGCCCTGGTGCTCTCGTGCTCGACAAATTCGAGCCGGGGGAGTCGAGCGAGGTGAGAAGGTCTGCGAGAAGAGGGGCGGCCACGTTCGCGACGAGGTCATCCTCGAGATAGGAGCGTCCCTCCTCCGAGCTCGCCCGGATGGCGGCGACGAGAAGTGAGAAGCTGGTGTCCTGCTCGATTCGCTCGTCCAGCGCTTCGCTTGCGGTATCGCTCACGAGCGCGAGAAGTGGGATCCGAATGAGAGTCAGCGCCGTACTTCTGGCATCGAGCTCCGTCGCTCCGTTCCGAGAGGTCCCGGCGAGCAGTGGGTCGCCGGAAGCGTCGAGCGCGAAGACGGTTTTCGCGACTATCGAATTCCCCACATGAAGCCCCGACCCCTGGCCGGACACCGAGTCGACCAGGGATGTCAGCGCGTACACATGGCCACGCGCATCCCGTGAGACGTCCACCCCGAAAGCGACCGAAGTGACGGGAAGGGTGTCAGGCCTGGGGGGCGTCGGATTGGTCGGGGTATCGCTACCTCCACATGCAGTGAGGAGGAGCGCTGCGGCAGCAACGGCCAGGCAGCGAAATCGGGCTGGCACCGGGACCTCCGTGGCAGGGCAGTCGCATTCAGGAATTCCGATCTCGAACCAGGTCCGGAGCGACTGAATACGGCGACAGTCGTCCAGCCAGGCTCATCGGGCCGCCAGAATGGAGCTCCGAACCTCCACTACTCGCCCCATCCGGCGCGCTCGAGTGGAAGACAAGCTATGGAGGCCGTCCGGCTGGAGATGGGCCGAATTACCTATCCCGACGTCGACGGGCGGAGTCCGGACCTTCGTAGGCCGTTTGGCCCATCTCGGTGGCAGCCCTCTTCGCTACGTTCGGCGCCGGATCCCATCAGAGACGGCGGGTCGAGCCGTCTCGCGCGTCTCAGGAACGGCCTTCTGCCATACACCCGCCCATGTCAGAGTCTCATATTCCCAGCTCACGCGAAGTCGCCGCCCAGCGGAACGTTGCTCGCCGTGCGACTCGTCCATCCGTGGTCACGACGGCCATCGCGGTCGCGGTCATCGCTACGTTCGTCCTCTCCTCGGTGTCGTACGCGCAGATTCTCGAGGCCAGCCCCGTGTCGGCCGGCGTCGCCGGCAATGATGGAGCAACGGCCCGAGGACACGTGGCTGGTCTCCGGAACCCGGCCCTCCTGTCTCAGCAGAGGAACCGCGCGTTCTCGCTGAGTCTCCCGATTCTCTCCGGTGTGAGGGCGTCCGCTGGTACTGGGCCAGTCTCCGTCGGTGACATCCGCGACGAAGTGGGCGACCCGCTGCCGCTCGAGGTACGCACCCAGTGGATGGATCGCGTTCGCGCTGCGAATGGCTTCGAGGGCGATGCAGATGCCGACGCCATCCTCTTCGGACTCTCGTTCAGCAGCGTCGCGCTCAACATCGGCACGGTAGCGCGCACCAGTATCAACCTGCCGACAGACGCCGCCGAAATCCTGCTATTCGGTGACAACGGCGAGTCCGGGCTGCCGCACGACATGCAACTCGCCGGAACGCGTGGCCGCGGTTGGGCGGTCTCCTTCGGAGCGCTCTCGTTGGGCCACGCGCTCCCGTTCAAGCCGTTCGGCGGAACGCTCTCGCTCGGAGTAACGGGGAAGTACGTCATCGGCCACCTGCTGGCGGATCTCGAGAGTGATCCGAGTGGTGCGGGTTCGCTGAAGCTCCCACTGATAGTGGTTGGTGAGGACGCCAACGGTCGCTCGGGTAATGGATTCGGAGTGGATCTCGGCGCCGCTTGGCAGACGGAGAGGCTCACGATCGGACTCACCGCATACGACGTTTACAACTCGTTTCACTTCGATGTAGCGGACGCCAGGATCCACGATGCACACTCGGACATCAGCACCGGTGACGACACGCCGGACGTGCCGGACGAGCCGATCGGACCCGACTCGCCGTACCGCACCCGGGCCCGGGCTCTCGTCGATGACGCCGTCTTCCGACCAGTGACGCGCCTCTCGGCCGCTTACCTGCTCACCCCACGCTGGACCATCACGGGAGATATTCTCGCGGACGGTGCATCCAGAAACGCGCTCGATTCGAGCCGCGGCGCGGTGGGTGTCGGGACCGAGCTTCGCTACATCCCGGTCATCCCGCTCCGCGCCGGCTACACGAAACTGAGCGGCGGCTCGCGCTGGGCGGTAGGCGCTGGCATCCACCTCGCGGGCTTCAGGATCGATGGTGCTTACGGTCAGCGCACTCTCAATGGATCGAGCAGCGACGAGGTCTCGCTCGGGATGAGCATAGTAAGTCGTCCGTGACTCGGCACCCCTTGGTTCCTCCAGGCACCGCGACTACCCCCGCACCAACTTCTTATACGCGATGCGATGCGGCTGATCCGCCTCCGGTCCCTTCCGCCTCCTGAGATCCTCGATGTACCCCTGGTAGTTCCCCTCAGAGTATAGGATCTCAATGGTTGTTGGGACTTGACCACTACTTTTTCAGAGGGGGATGCGACTGGATGGCGGCTCTACACACTGTTCTAAATGACGTCCCGTGTCAGACATAGCGTGACACAAACGGGCGCGACGGGCCGCAGCCGCTACGCACCAACTCCAGTCAGCACAGCGGAGAGTGCGCGCTTCTTCGGGCTCAGGGGCTGCAGGCTGATGCTGACCTGATAACCACAGGCAGCGGCAATGCGAACCAGTGTCGCCACCTCGATGTTCTCGCTGTGCTCGATCTGCTGAATGCGTGCGCGTGATACGCCGGCCTCCGCACCGATGTCACTGAGTGAGTGTCCGGATTCGCTCCGCGCCCGCGCGAGCAGCTTCCCGACCGTCCCCTCGATCACCGCCTCCCCGATCGCCTCTGGCGTATACGCATGAGCCGTGGGTCCGAGTGCGGGACCCGTGACCACATCCTTGTCACCCGCTTCGGCCAGCAGTTGCATGAAGCCATCATCCGGCCGCTTGTCGAGCCGGAGATCAGCCTGCACCTGCGCCTGCGACTTTCGATCCTTCCTGATCGCTTCACGCTTCTTCCGCATCTCCGGGCTCCTCGAAAACTCGTACACCACGCTTGTATGCCACGACAACCTCCAGTCCAACTCGCAGCTTCTCACGATCTGCGGTAACGCCGTCCTTTACCTCGCAGTTGACGACACCGGCTTCATCATCGGACAATAGGAAGAGGTAGACCCGAGATCCTCCCTTCTCGCCTCCCCGACTTGCGGGCTTGAGCTCCCAGAGCGGTGTGCCGGTGAGCTTGTTCAGGAACCGACTGCCGCGCCCGTTCTCGTACAGGTCCTTGAGCATCTCGAGCATGACCGCGACTGCTTTCTGCTTGCCGCGCAGCTCGAGGTCCAGGAGTTCTTCGATGAGAATGGGATGCTTGACCTTCAGCCGATTCGGATGTCGCGCTAACCGTAGCTGCATGTCAAGTTTAGCCTATACGGGGAGTGTTGTCAACACTTGCCTATACGAACCGGCGGAACGAGCGCTGACCAGTGGTAAACGGATCAGTTATCCGATAAACAGCGTGGCATCGGCGGGTCCGACGCGGATGTCTGAACCACCTGGAGCTTTCAGGAGCGCTCGTTGCTCCGACCCTCTCGCGGTTCGGGGACTTTCCCGATCCCCCTGGCCGGTTCAGTACTTGAGCGGGATACCCTGCCACTCCGAGCACTTCCAGTCCCCGAGATACGTCTCCAGGGTCATCGCGGGCGTCCGTCCAAACGAATCGGTAGAGAGCTGGATCGTCAGCCCATCCGAACGCCATCGGTAGTGCTTCGAGTCGAACTCGGTAGTGTCCTGAATGGGAGGGCACTTCTCCTCGTTCCCGTAGCGCTGCGTCATGACTGTGACTACCGAGTCGGTCACGCCCTGAGCTCGCACGGAGTCGATCGCGAATGTCCGCCCCACAATGACGAGTCCCCGGTCGGGATAGCGGTAGAGGTACATAGTCGTATCAGCTGTATGGCGAATGCATCCCTCGACATCGTGAACGCTATCCACCCATTCGATTTTACTCTGGTACCAGCACACGGCCTGCCCGTAATAAGCGTAGATCAACGTCGAATCACCGGCCCGAATCAGACGCTTCTGAGCATCCGACAGCCGCGGATAGCGCGTCATGCCACGATGGTGGCAACCTGCCAAGGGCGCGATCACGAGAGCAGCGAATAGCGCGAGTACGCGATGCGGATGACGTCTCATGCGCACCTCTGGCGTTCGAGAGCTACTTCGCGGAAACCGAATTCGATATCATGCGGGGTGATGTCGGTCCTCGCCCGGAGGAGTGAAGAAAAAGCCCGCTTTACCGAAGCGGAGATCGTAGCGATCCAGGTGGAAGGCGACAAGGGGAGGGGCCCGCAAAACGACAGCCCAGCCAGTCCAATGGACTGGCTGGGCCCTCGTCACATTCGCGGATGAACAACCGCCCTGGCGCATCGTGAAACGCCATGGCGAAGAACGCAAGCGCCCGACTACCCCCGCACCAACTTCTTATACGCGATGCGATGCGGTTGGTCAGCCTCCGCCCCCTTCCTCCGCTTGAGATCCTCGATGTACCCCTGGTAGTTCCCCTCAGAGAAAGGGATCTCGGCGGTTGTTGGGGCTTGACCAGTTGGATTTTCAGAGGGAAACACGGCCGTACGAGGAACGCGCGCCCCGTTCTACATGACGTCTCGTGTCAGAGGTCGCTTGACACAAGAGCGAGACATCGCTCGAACCACAGCTCCATTATTCTTGGTTCTTCGCGGAATTTCGGGGAATGGTAGTGACAGTGGCAGTCCTCGAGCACAT
>JBIQMO010000022.1:0-31922 GCA_044463245.1 Gemmatimonas aurantiaca | reverse complement strand
GCACATCGTTGATGCTCTTCTTGAACTCGCGAATTCCCTTCCCCATCGACCCCGCGATCTCGGGGATTCGCTTGGCGCCGAAGAGAAGGAGAACTATGACGAGAATCCCGAGGATCTCGCCCATACCCAGGTTTCCAAAACCCATTTTGCCTGCCTCCTAAAAGAGCGATCTCGCTATCAGGTAGGCCACCAGAACGCCCAACAAGCTCACGAGCGAGACATCAAGCGCTACCGGCCCGATCGCGAACTTCAGTATCACAAGATCGACTGGCAGCGGGCCGAACTGCGGTGTCACGCCGGTGGTCAGAAACTCCTTTACCGGCCCTGCTGGAAGATAGCGCCGACTGACCTGCGTAAGCACCCCTCCCACCACGAATCCTATGGCGAGCACCAGCGCGTGGAAGCCGGGTCTGTGCTTGGACGAACCTGTCGCCATCAGCGGCTCCTCCGCACGGAATACGCGATCGAATCGTGGAGGGAGCTCAGGATGGGCGAGTCGGGGAATCCCTCCAGTGCGGCCTCAGCGGCCGCGGCATACTCATCGGCGCGACGCGACGCGTACTCCAGCCCCCCGTACTCGTCCACCACTGCTATCACACGCTCGATCTGGTCATCGCTGGGCGCCGCGTTGGCGAACAGCTCCTCCACCTCCCGGCGCGCTGCGGGCGGCATCTCGCGCAGCGCCGCGATCAGCGGGAGCGTGACCTTGTGCTCGCGCAGATCCAGCCCGCTCGGCTTGCCGATCATCGCGGCGTCGGCCGTGTAATCCAGCAGGTCGTCCGCAACCTGGAACGCCATCCCGAGCCAGAGCCCATAGCGCGCCAGCGCCTCGCGGTGCTCCCCTCCGCCCACCAGCGCGCCGATCTCGCACGCGGCCGAGAGCAGCGACGCGGTCTTGGAGCGGATGAGCGCCTCGTAATCGTCCTCGGTGAACGCCAGCGCGTCGAGGGCCGTGAGCTGCCGCATCTCGCCGATCGTCATCTCGTTCGTGGCATCCGCGAGCACACCCAGAATCTCGATGTCGCGGGTGCGCACCAGCTCGACCATCGCGCGCGAGTAGAGAAAGTCGCCCATGATGACCGAGATCTGGTGCGTGAAGAGCGCGTTCACGGTGGGCATCCCGCGCCGGAGCGTGGAATGGTCGACCGAGTCGTCGTGCACCAGCGTGGCGAGGTGAACCAGCTCCACCGTCGCGGCGAGGGTTGATGCGCGCGGCTCCGGCTTCCCGGCCACCTCGCTCGCGAGGAGAACGAGCGTGGGACGGAACATCTTCCCCTTCATGAGGAGAAGATGCGCGTTCACCTCGTCTATCAGAGGGAGGTCGGAGGTGACGATGCGCCTCAGCTCCGCGGTCGTCTCGGCGAGCCGGCCGCGGATCGGTGCCTGTATGTCGTGCAGCGTCGGGGTCGACGGCGTGCGTGCGTCCAGAGTCGCCTTCACTTTCCGGCGCGCTCCGCGACGGCCAGGCGATCCGCTATGTCGCGGAACTCGATATCGACGGCGAAGACGCGCTCGTAGAAGCGCTGAGCGTCGGCCCAGCGGCCGAGTGATTCGGAAGCGTAGCCCAACAGATAGAGTACTCCCACTAGCATGTCATCAGTATAGCTCTTGTCACCGAGCGCGCGAGAGAGAATGGTAACCGCGATCTGGTGCTGTCCTCTCTCGACGAAGCACTGCCCCAGCGCTTCGTACGTTCTCGCACGTTTCTCGGTTCCGCGGAGCGCCTTCTGGAACTCGGAGATCGCTTCATCGATGAGCCCCATCTCCTTGTAAGCTACACCGAGATCATAATGGGCTTCATGGTCGGTTTCATCCATGTTCGCGGCGACACCCTGCTTGAACATCGAGAGCATCTCTGCGAAGTCCACCTGCTCCTCTACCTCCGGCTCCTTTACGTCCACCACCATGCGCGTGTTCCGGACCGGTGCGTCCTCCTCGAGCCACTCCGCGAGGTTGACGAAGTCATTGGGAGCGGTTGCGGGCTCGGGCTCGCGCCCACGGGGAAGTGGGGTCTCCGCCGCTGCCTCCGCCGGAGCGGGCGGCGCGGAAGGGTGCGCTTCGGGAGACGGCGTGGGCTCCGCGGTCGTGGCGCTCGCGTCCTGCACGGGCACCGGCTCCTCCCGCTGCGGCGCCTGGCCGGCAAGAGTCTCCGGGGCTTCCTCCGGAGTCGCCCTGGCGGACGCCCTGGCGTCCTGGGCATCGTCGATGGTCTGGAGGGCGGCCCGCGCGCTGGGGTCGCCGGGCGAGAGCTCCAGCACGCGAGCGTATACCGCGCGCGACTTCTCGATCTCGCCCATCTGGAAGAGGTTCTCCGCCAGCGAGTAGTACGCCTCCGCCAGGAGCGATCGGTCGTTGGAGCGCACCGCGTATTCTACCCGCTTCTGGTGGTAGCGGACCACGTGCGGCTCGACGCGAATGATCTCGTTCACTATCGCCGTTGCACCGCGCAGATCGCCATTCTGTTCCAGGACGCGCATCGCGCCCTCGAGCTCGGCGAGTCCGCCATCCCGATCCCCCGCCTCCAGAAGCTCCTCCGCGAGCCGACGACGTGACTCCCAGTCGGCCGGATTGAGCTCGACTATCGCGCGCAGGTCGGCGAGCGTCGGCTCGGCGGGAACGCTGGGTTCCTCGCCATGAGGGCCGGGTGCCACCACGCCATCGAACGCCTGCACCGACGCCGACAGCTCCGGTTCCGCGAGGGCACTCGCGTCGTCGTTTCCGTTCCCGTCCGGTAACGATCCCTCGATGAGCCCTGCGCCAGCTTCCGCCGCCGGGCTGTCGACTCGCGAGATGAGCGGAAGCTCCTGGTCGCCGCCCACATCCAGGAAGCGCAGCCCCGTCGCGGACGACGGGGTGCCATCCTCCGCGACCAGCGCATCATCGTTCCGGAACGATGGCATCGTCGGCTGATCATCGTAGCTGGTCGAGATGAGCGGGAGGTCTTGGGCGGCGCCGATCGCCTCGATCGACTCATCCGGTGTTTCGAGCTCCGGGAGCTGCAGGAGCGGCTCGATACGGAGTCCGTCGTCGTTCGAGGTGACGGTCTCCGCCGGCTCGGGGAAGTCGGTCGAGAGAGCGCCGCCGTCCATCTCCGCCGTGCCATTCCCGGCCAGCTGCTCGTATGGCGACGCAGAGTGTTCCGCCGCCGAATCACCCGTCCACGCCTCGCTGCCGCTCCCGGTGTCGGGGAAAATGAGCGTGAGCTCGCTCCCCTCCTCGGAAGCGCCGTCGTCTATCAGGTCGAGCGAGATGTCCAGGATCGAAAGGTCGTCCTCGCTCGGCGAGATCGCCGCTTCCCGCGCTGCCGCATCGAGCGTCCCCTCCGATACTGGCGAGAGCTGGTCCGCGAGCGAGGGCGCGTCCGCAAGGTCGCTCTCCCCCGCGAGCGGGTTCGACTGTTCGAGGCCCGCGAGCGGAGCTATGACGCCCGCTCCACTGTCGGTACCGGCGAGCGACGTCTCCTCGAATCCCGTGACGAGCTCCATCCCCGCCGGGCTCGGCGTCTCCTCGCCTCCTGCCGCACCCGGCTCGGACCCCGAATCGAAGCTCGAGCCGGCGGAGAGTCCGCTCACCGGAGCGATCTCGATGCCGTCGCCATCGTCCACCTCGATCAACGGGAGCGGTCGATCCGCGCTTGGCGGCGCCGGCGAATCGTGCCGCGTGGCGGCTGGGGTCGTGCCTTGCGCCGGCACCACCGGTGCGCTTCCTGTGACTGCGCGCGAGGGCGTGCCCGGAGTGTCGAAGCCGACGTCGAGAAAGACCAGATCGTTCGCCTTCGGCGTCGGCCGCATCACGCCAGTCTTCGGCTGGTGCGAAGGGTCGATTGCGCGGATGCGCTCGAGCGTCGCCTTCGCCTCCTGCGCGCGCCCCTCGGCGATGAGCCGCTCGTAGTGGAGCTCGAGCTGCTCTACCGCCTCGTCCTTTCGGTCGCCTCGAACGAGCTGGTCGGCGAGCATGAGGCGGATGTCATCCTGGTCCGGGCAGAGATCGGCGAACTCCTTGAGCGCCCTGAACGCCTCGTCGACATGGCCGATGCGCTGCATCCGGTCAGCGTACTCGAGGAAGTTGGTCTTCGCTTCGCTGGCGAAGCCCTTCTTCGCGGAGATCCGGCCGAGCTTGTAGTAGATGGAATTGCGGCCCGGAGCGTTGCGGAGAATCTTCTTGCAGAGCGCGATGGCGTTGTTGTGGAATCCGCCGTCGCTGTACAGGTCCACGGCGCGCTCGTAGTGGTCCACCGCGGCGCTGATGTTTCCCTGTCCGAGAAGTAGGTCGCCGACGCGATTGAAGAGCGCCACGTCTCCCTCATCGACGTGGTCGCCGAGCGCGCCGAGCACCTGCATGTATGTATCGAGCGCCTTGTCGAACTGCTTCTTCTGCTCGTAGTCGAGCGCTCGCTTCTTGAGTTTCGCGACGTTGGACATCTGCGCGTGTAATGCTCCCTGAGCTTTACGGGTCTGCGTCGCGCGAGGGGGCAGGTTTCAGCGGACCCTCAAGATATGGCTAACTGGTACTCGTCACAAGTTTTGCCGCGCAGCCACGTGCTCATACAACGACGTTCACCATACCAGTATGGCAACTCGCGGATGTCTTCGATCTCGAAGAGGGCGAGATCGGCGGAGTAGCCAGGGGCGATCTGGCCGACCCGGTGGGCCAGCCCGAGTGCCGCGGCACCGTTCACGGTGGCGGCGAGGATTGCCTCCGAGGGGCTCATGTGGAGCTGGCTGACTCCGAGGGTGAGGATGAGGGGAAGGTTCACCGTGGGAGATGTGCCCGGATTGAAGTCGGTAGCCAGCGCCACGGCCGCCCCGGCTTCGATGAGCGCCCGTGCCGGCGCCTGCCGGCCGCGCCCCAGGAAGAGCATCGTCCCCGGGAGGAGCGTGGCCACTGTCCCGGAGCTGGCCAGGGCGTCCACCCCCGTCCGAGAGATGGCCGCGAGGTGATCGGCCGAGGTAGCGCCAAGAGCTGCCGCCAGCTCCGCGGCGCCCGAGGGCTCCAGCTCGTCGGCGTGGACCTTGAGCGAAAGCCCGGCGGAGCGGGAGGCCTCGAGGATATAGCGGGTTTCATCCACCGTGAAGACGCCCGGCTCGCAGAAAACGTCAGCAAAGAGCGCGAGCCGCTCCTCCGCTACCCTCGGGAGCATCTCCTCCACGAGCATCCGCACGTAGCCGCTCCGCGCGGCAGGCGTGGTGCGCGCCTCCAGCGGGATCTCGTGCGCGCCGAGCCAGGTCGGGACGAGCCGCAGGGGAAGCTCTCCCGCCAACCGGGCGATGACGCGGAGCTGCTTCAGCTCATCCTCGACCCGGAGGCCGTAGCCCGACTTCACCTCTACGGTGGTGGTCCCGTAGCTCGCGAGTCGCGCGAGCCGTTCGCGCGCCAGTCGGGTGAGCTCGTCCTCGCTCGTCTCGCGCACGCTCCGGACCGAGGAGTGAATGCCGCCGCCGGCGCTGGCGATCTCCATGTATCCGAGGCCGGCGGCCCGCATTCCCTGCTCCTCATAGCGCGCCGCCGCGAAGATGGCGTGCGTGTGGGAGTCGACGAGACCCGGGGCCAGTACCCCGCCGCGGCAGTCGACACGCTCGGCCTCCGCGTACTTCACCTCCAGCGTTCCGGCGGGTCCCACCTCGGCGATCGACTCGCCGCGCACCAGGACGGCCGCATCGCTGAGGACGCCCGCGTCGCTCATCTCGACGCCGCGCCGCGCTCGACCGGGGCCGGCGCAGGTGACGACCTGCGCTGCGTTCACGAAGAGCTTTTCGTCCGGCATCAGGCCATGATGTCGCGCACGCGCGCGATGGTCAACGGAGCCTGCGATTCACCGCGGCATGCGTAGTAGCACGCGTTGCAGTCGATCGGCTCGTACTTCCGAAAATCCTTCCAGTGGAAGTCGCTCGGGAAGTCCGGACAGCGCCGTACCATCCCCGTTGGATCCACATGGATGGTGCGCATTCCGGACTCGCATGGTTCGGCCAGCTCACCTCGGAAGTACCGCGGTACGCGCCGGAGGTAGTGCTCCGTGCTGGTGATGACGCCGCGATGCGCGCGCTTGAAGGCGAGGAGCTGCTCGATGACGTCGTCGAGCTGCGCGAGCTGGTCGCTCGTCACGTAGTGGCTGGAGTTCCCGTTCTTCATGTCGGTGTACGCGCTGAAGGAGACACCCACGCCCATCTCGAACGCGCGGTGGACGATAGGGATTATCTCGTCCAGGTTCTCCTTCTTGATCACCGTGTTGAAGCGGATGCTGTCTATCCCCTTCTCGCGCATCTTCGGGATATTGGAGAAGATCTTCGCGGTGAGTCCGGGGATGCCGCGCGCTTCATCGTGCCGCTCGTCGAGGAAGTCGAGCGAGATGTTGAACTGGTTGATGCCCGCATCCCAGAGCGACTTCGCACGCTCGGGCGTGAGCATCGCGCCGTGGGTGATCATGGTGATGTACTTGAGCCGGATCGCGTTCGCGACGCCCGCTACCAGACTCTCGAGGTCGCGTCTGAGGAGCGGCTCGCCCCCGGTGAAAGTCACCATGATCGGATTGAAGAATCGCGCAGCCTCCGCGAAGCTCTCCAGCTCGGTGGCCTTCGTTGCGGGGTCCGTCTTCCAGTAGTCGCAGAAGTTGCAATGCGCGTTGCAGCGCATCGTGACCTCGAAGTGAACCACCAGGGGGAAGCGCTTGAGGTGCAGGTAAGCGTACTTCACCGCGAAAAGCGGAACGTGCCATGGCTTGAATCGCGCGCTGAGCATCTAGCGGATCATCGGAATGTCCAGCCCCTGCTCCCTCGCGGTCTCGATCGCGAGCTCGTAGCCCGCATCGGCATGCCGCGCGACACCGATGCCGGGGTCGTTCGTGAGCACTCGCTGTAGTCGCTCGCGCATCTCGGGAGTACCGTCAGCCACGATCACCTGCCCGGCGTGCAGCGAGTTCCCGATCCCCACGCCTCCGCCATGATGGAACGACACCCAGCTCGCCCCACTCGCCACGTTGAGCATCGCGTTGAGGAGGGGCCAGTCGGCGATCGCGTCGCTCCCGTCTTTCATACCTTCGGTCTCGCGGAATGGGGAGGCTACACTCCCCGTGTCGAGGTGGTCGCGGCCGATCACGATTGGCGCCGAGATCTCCCCCGACGCGACGAGATCGTTCATCGCGACGCCGAAGCGGGCACGCTCCCCCTGTCCGAGCCAGCAGATGCGGGCCGGGAGACCCTGAAAGTGCACGCGTTCGCGCGCGAGTGCGATCCAGCGCGTGAGGTGCTCGTCGTGCGGGAAGAGCTCCAGGATGAGATCGTCGGTGCGGTGGATGTCCTTCGGATCGCCGGAGAGTGCCGCCCAGCGGAAGGGCCCCTTCCCCTGGCAGAAGAGGGGCCGGATGTAGGCGGGAACGAAGCCCGGGTAGTCGAAGGCGTTCTTCACGCCGGCGTCGAATGCCACGGTGCGGAGGTTGTTCCCGTAGTCGAAGGTGACCGCGCCCCGCTCGCGCAGCTCGAGGAGCGCCTTCACATGCGTCGCGACCGATAGCGATGCGCGGCTCACGTACTCGGACGGATCGGCGCTTCGGAGCTCTGCCGCCTCCGCGAGCGTGAGGCCGGCCGGGATGTAGCCGTTCAGCGTATCGTGCGCGCTCGTCTGATCGGTGAGCACATCGGGAACGACGCCGCGGCGCACCAGCTCCGGCATCACCTCGGCCGCATTGCCGACGAGTCCCACCGAGAGCGCGCGGCGCTCGCTGCGCGCCTCATCGAGCCAGGCGAGCGCCTCATCGAGACTGGCCGTCTGCCGGTCGCAGTAGCCCGTGGCGACGCGCTTGGCGATGCGCGCGGGATCCACCTCGACACCGAGAAATGCCGCACCGAGCATCGTGGCCGCGAGGGGCTGCGCGCCGCCCATCCCTCCCAGGCCCGCGCTCACCACGAGCCGTCCGGCGAGCGTGCCATCGAAGTGGGTGTTGGCTACAGCGCCGAAGGTCTCGTAGGTCCCCTGCAGGATTCCCTGCGAGCCGATGTAGATCCACGATCCGGCGGTCATCTGTCCGTACATCGTGAGGCCGGCACGCTCCAGCTCGCGGAAGGTGTCCCAGTTGGCCCAGCGCCCCACGAGATTGCTGTTGGCGATGAGGACGCGAGGCGCTCCGCGGTGGGTGCGGAAGACGGCGACCGGCTTCCCGCTCTGCACGAGCAACGTCTCGTCCGATTCGAGCCGGCGCAGCGTCTCGACGATCGCATCGAAGCTTGCCCAGTTGCGCGCCGCGCGTCCGGTGCCGCCGTACACCACGAGATCGTCGGGACGCTCGGCTACATCGGGGTCGAGGTTGTTCATCAGCATCCGAAGCGCGGCCTCCTGCTGCCACCCCTTGCACGAGATCTGGCTACCCCGCGGAGCGTGCACGGTACGGGGACCGGATTCGCCGCGAATACCGCTCTCGCGCGAGGGAGGAGCCGAGGTGCTCGGTGTGATCATGGTACCGGGTTCGGAATGATTGGATCGAAGTCGCCGGCCGCGATCACCGCGGCAAGCGTCATCATGTCTCCTGAGAGTACGCGGTCCTGCGCGAGCGGCGCAACGTGTCTCCGTACGACTTCGAGCGCGCGTGCCACCGGAGGTGCCGGCCGAAGCGGGGCGCGATACTCCAGCGCCTGCGCTGCACACATCAGCTCGATGGCGAGCACCTGACGGACGTTGTCGAGAACGCGACGCAGCTTCCACGCCGCGCCCATCGCCATTGGTACGACATCCTCCTTGTTGCCATCGGTAGGAATCGAGTCCACACTCGACGGATGCGCCAGCACCTTGCACTCGCTGGTGATGGCCGCGGCGGTGACCTGCGCGATCATGAAGCCCGAGCTCACACCGGCGTCGCTCGTGAGGAATGGCGGAAGACCCTGGTTGAGATCGGGATTGACGAGCCGGTCGGTGCGCCGCTCCGATATCACGGCGAGGTTGGTCAGCGCGATGGCCAGGACGTCGAGCGCCATCGCCACTACCTGACCGTGGAAGTTACCGCCGCTGATGATCTCCCCGTCGTCGAAGATGAGCGGATTGTCGGTGCCCGCGTTGATCTCGCGTGCTACGAGCGACTCGGCGAAGCGCAGTGCATCGAGAACAGGGCCGTACACCTGCGGCATGCAGCGCAGCGCGTAGGCATCCTGCACGCGCGGGTCGCCCGTGCGATGCGACTCCCTGATCTCGCTGTCCGCGAGGAGGGCGCGCAGGATCGCCGCCGACTCGAGCTGGCCGACCTGGCCGCGCGCCTCGTGGATCCGCGCATCGAACGCCGCAGGCGTACCCATCAGCCCTTCGAGCGACATCGCGCCCGCCACATGTGCCGCGCGCCAGAGCCGCATTGCATCCACGAGCGCGATTGCCGCGATGCCCGTATGCGCCTGGGTGCCGTTGATGAGCGTGAGCCCCTCCTTCGGCTGGAGCTTCACGGGTGCGAGGCCCGCCTCGACCAGCCGCTCCGTCGCCGGAGCGCAACGGCCGCCTCCCAGCAGCTCTCCCTCGCCGATCATAGCGAGCGCCAGATGCGCCAGGGGCGCCAGATCACCGCTGGCGCCCACGCTTCCCTGCTCCGGTATGGGCGGATAGAGTCCCGCGTTCAGCATCCCCGTTAGCAGCTCGACGAGCTCGGCGCGTGCCCCAGAGTATCCCTTCGCTATTACGTTCGCCCTGAGCAGCATCATCGCGCGCACTTCGCGCTCGGCGAGTAGCTTCCCCACCCCAGCAGCGTGGCTGCGCACGAGATTCACCTGCAGCTCCGCCAGTCGATCGGGTGGAATGGCGACTTCGGAGAGCTTTCCGAACCCGGTGGTCACACCATACACCACATCCCCGCGCTCCACCACGCGCTCCACCACCCCTCTCGCCCGCGCAATCCTCTCCCTTGCATTCTGCGCGAGGCGCACTGTCGCTCTTCCAGTCGCCACCCCGTACACGTCGTCGAGGGTAAGCGATCCCCCGTCGAGTAGTAGCTCCCGAGTCATGGAGGTAAAGTAAGGGGGAAAGCAGAGAGCAGAAAGCAGTGAACTACCAGGGTTCAGGAGGCAGGGCAGGAACTGCAGGGTTCAGGAGGCAGGGTTCAGGGTTCAGGTACTACCTCGGCGTCGAGATCCATTCTCCGAGGTAGTACCTGAACCCTGAACCCTGCCTCCTGAACCCTGCAGTTCCCTCCCCCTACCTCCCCCCGATCGACAGCTCGGGGTTCCCCGGGTCTCGCTGATAGGACCAGTCGACGATGATATAGTCCTTGGAGACGTTGGTCACGCGGAGTCCGGCGTAGTGGTACTGGCCGTTGAGGAGCGTGCGGAAGACGTAGCCGTAGCCGGGAACGGCCTCGATGGCGCCCGTCGAGAACTCGTCGTCGGGTGGGGCGATGTCGATCGATGTGAGATCCGTGAGCGGATCCTCCGAGTAGAGAGCGAGCACGGTACCGCTCCGGATGGGGACGAGCCACATCGATCCGTCCGGGTCGCGCTCCACGCGGAAGTCGATGTCGGTGCGGTTGCCCGGGAGCACGACTCCGAGCGCGCCGGTGGACGGGACGAGGAATGAGAAGCCGCTCTCCGTGGCGTCGACCTGGTAAGCGAAGAGTAGGACGTTACGTGCATCCGGCCGCGGAGTATCCGAGCGCGGAGTGGTCCAGTCGCTCTCGTGACCATCGAAGCTGATGGCGCTCACGGCGAAGCAGCGCGGCTGGCCGTTGGGGAGCCCGGAAGCCAGGAAGTCCTCGGAGACGGTCGTGCCCTCGAGAACCCAGTTCGGGTCGCAGAGATTCCGGTCGAGGTCGTACGCAGTCGAGTAGACGCGGTAGTAGTCGAACAGATCCGGAGCATCGAGACGCGAGTTGGCGGGCCACGAAAGCCATACTGCCTGGTCGAGCGTGATGGACGAGAGCGTGCCTGGAGTGATCAGCGTGTTCGATGCGTCCACGGTGATGGTGTTGGATGGTGCACTCTCGCTCCCGTCGCCAGCCATGCTCGCCACCTGGTACTGGAAGTCGGGCGTACCGAGGTCGTTGAACGATGCCGACGTCGTCTCTGCGCGCCGGCTCCACTGCTCGCCCGACGAGCCGCGCGAGTATACCACGTAGTTCGTCACGCGCGAGTCGTCCACCGGATCCCAGCGCAGCACGATCCCTTCCGGATTCGATGGATCGCCGCTGGGGACGAGCTGGTAGGTGAGATTGGACGGCGGGGTGAGGCCCGAGGTACCACCGGTGATGTCCGAGCTGCCGCAGGCGGACAGCGCAACCGCGGCAGCGATGAGGATGACAGGGCGGCGCATGCGTGTCTCCGTACGTGGTTGACTGCGGACCCATGAATGCACGGCCCGCACCGGATCGGTCGCGAATTACAATCGCGTGAGCGACAACGACTTGCCGCTCATGCCGGGCGGCCAGCCGTCCACTGGCGGGGACGATTCGGGAGTCTGAAATGGTACAGCGTCGCCCCCATTGGGAATGGGTCAGGTCTTGACTTGATACATTTTCCGGCCGTGGCCGGAAAATGTATCAAGTCAAGACCTGACCCATTCGCGCGCGGGCTACGGCGACTGCAGCGGCAGGAATATTCCGCAGTCTTCGCCGCTGCACCGACTGGTGCTTCGGCGGAAGTCGAACTTCAGATCGGGCTCGGCCTTCAGCGAGATGTAGAAGCTGAACATGAAGTTGCCTGTCGGAGCGCGAGAGAAGGCGAGGTTCGCGCGCCAGTCGTGCATGTCACGCTGCAGCACCAGCTCCTGGTCCGAGAACTCGTGGCGCTGGAAGTCGTAGCCCGTGGTCCAGCGCATCGCCCATCTCGGCGTGAGGTTGAACGCCAGATTTCCTCGCAGGGTCGCGAGCGAGGGGAGCACCACTGCCCGGCTCCCGCCATATCGATTGGGGAGCGTGTCCACCGGGATCGGCGAGTTGATGCACTGGTTGTACGTGGCCGGGAAGTTTATGTACTGCTGACAGAAGGCGCGCGGGTCGAAGATGGTCGCCCCCGGGATCGGGCGGCTGCGCGTGGAGCTGAACTGGAGCGTAGCCGTCCACCCGGCCGACGCATCGATTGCCATCGGACTTCGCGACGAAGACGGACCCGCGATGTTGGGGCGCTCGTCCAGGCCACCCGCGAGTCCCTGGCGATCGCGCTGTGCGTTTGCCCGCGCGGTGTCCGCCACCGTATCCGGCTTCGCAGTCGGCTTCCCGAAGATGCGCGAGATGACGGCAAACGGATTGTTGTCTCTTCCCAGCGTCATCGAAGCCGAGATCCCGGTTCGGAACGGCTTGAAGCGCGCCGAGTCGCTGTAGACGTTCCCCTGGTAGAGCGAGTAGTTGGCGCTGAAGTCGAAACCGGGAAGGAGGTCCGACGCGAGGCGATAGGTGAAGCTGGTGCTCGTGATCCCGTTGAGCCCCGCCTTGGCGCGCTCGAAGTCGTACGTGATCGGGCTGAAGTTCACGGTGAGGAGCTTGATCTTCTCTCCCGCGCCCGGCGCCGTGTCCGCACTGCTGCGCACCTTCGCCTCCAGCACCTGGTTCAGCCGAAAGGTGACCGTGCTGTGCGCCATGTTGGCGTTGTTCCCGGCGTTCGATCGGTTGAACGCTCGCAGCAGCTCGGTGCTCGACTGCGTGGCCGGTGAGTAGCCGAAGCTGATCTGCGGCTGAATCGAGTGACGCAGCCGTGAGAAGGGCCCGAACCCCGGGAAGAAGCCGAAGAGCGTAGGCGACATCGAGATCCCGTACTGCAGCGTCTTCGACTGCCGTACGTATCGGCCGCCAGTGAAAGTCGTACGCGCCAGGAACGGGAGCGACGGGTCCGAGTTCACGATCGAGATTGACGGCGTGATCTTGAGCGTGCGCTGCATGAGCGCCGGAAGACTGATCCCGGTGGTCCAGTCGATCTCGGTCTCGAAGGTGCGCGCGAAGACGCGCGACCCGATCGAGTCGCCGGTCACGACGTCGATCAACTGGATCGGCTGCGGGAACTTCTGCTCGTGGTCGGTGACCTGGATGCTGTTCTGCCAGTTGAAGCCGAAAATGCGGAGCGGGGTCTGGAAGCTCAGCGTCGTGTTCCGGTCGTCGCCCGTCACGCCGGTACTGTCGAAGCCGGACGGGCTGGTGGGCGATGCGGTGAAGCTCGAGAAGGGCACCTCGCGGTCCAGGTTCTCCGAGTTGTTGATGGAGAGCTGCGGCGACCAGAGGAGCCAGCTCGTGATGTTCACCGGCGGCGTGGTGACGCTGAAGTTCGGGAAGTTGCGATTGACGTCCTTGCGACCGGTGTGCTGGGTCTGCGACCCGCCGATGCTGATGTTCGTCGGGCCGATCGCCTGCTGAAACGCCACGGTGGACGCGATGGCGGCGAGCGTCTGCGCGGCGGTGAAGGCCTGCCGCTGGATCGCCGTCGTGTTGCTGGAGTAGTTGATGCTCGCGTTCAGGGAGCTCTTGCGAGAGAACTGCTGCTGGTGGCCCCATGACAGATTGAACGCGCTGTTCCCCGACGAGAAGGTCGAGTACGAAGTGCGGACGTCGCCGCTCAGGAACCGGTCCATCCAGCGGTAGCGCCACTGTGCGTTGTAGCGGGTCCAGCCCAGGTCACCCTCGTTGTTCCCGTTCCCGCTCCGCCAGTCGAGCGAGACGGTCGCATCCATGTAATTGCTGATGGCGAAGTAGTAGCCGAGATTCTCGATCGAACGGCTGTAGCGGGGTGATGCGCGCACTATGTCGCTGATTCCGAAACGCGGCGGGATTATCCCGCTGCGCCTGCCCGAGCGCATGTCCTGGAAGATGAACGGGAGCCACATCACCGGGATGTCGGAGATGTAGAGTACCGCGGGGCGCGCTACCAGAAGCGTCTTGGAGATCATCTTGATCTCCTTCGCCTGGAAGTGATAGTGCGGGTAGGTGAGGTTGCAGCTCGTGATAGAGCCGTCCTCCGCGTACGACGTGCTCCCCCTCGTTCCTGTACTGTCTCCCACGACCGCGGCGCGGTCGCCATGCACGTACCACGTCTGACCGAGCTGGCTGGATGACGTGCTGAGATCGCGTACCACGCCACGACGCGTGATGAGGTCGTACTCCATGCCGCCGAGCGCCACGAGGTCCGCCTCGCCCTGAGTGGGATCACGCAGGACGATCGTGTCCTTGGGCGGGGCCGCGGCGCGCACGAGCTTGGTGCGATCGTCGTAGACGATCGTGTCCGCGACGAGCGTCGCCTGCTCCCGGTTGACCGCGCTCTTCCCCGAGAGCTGGATCACCCGGTGCTCGGCATCGAATACCGCGCGCTTTCCCTGGTAGCGGGTGGAAACGTAGCCCTGACGCTCGAGGAGCGCCTTCATCACCGAGTCCTCCTCGGCCCACTGCACCAGCTCCGTGGAGGCGCTCGAAGTGTCGCGTGCCGTGGTGTCCACGCGCGAGGTGTCGGTGGCGTTGCCGCCGGGCGGCGGAAGCTCGAGCGCAGGTCGCTCGAGCGGCCTCTTTTCCCCGGTATCGGGCCGCGCGGCCGCCGGCTGGCGTGGCCGTTGAGTGGGCACTTGCGCGAGTGCGACGCCCGGCAAGAGCAGCGCCGCGACTGCCAGGAAGCGCGGCCTCACGCCCTCGCTCCGCTATCTGGAGCTGCCGCCTCCAGCGCCCGACGTGCTTCGTTCCGCTTCCGGCGGCGATCCACGATGTA
Source organism: Gemmatimonas aurantiaca (assembly GCA_044463245.1). GTDB lineage: Bacteria > Gemmatimonadota > Gemmatimonadetes > Gemmatimonadales > Gemmatimonadaceae > JADGGM01. Next base: position 17,289 of record JBIQMO010000022.1, on the reverse strand, counting down.
CGTGAGGCCCACACTGATCTCGAAGAGCAGGTAGAGCGGCACCGACATCGCGATCGTGGTCCAGATCAGGTCACCCGGCGTGAGAAACGCTCCGACGATGGCACAAGCCACGAAGGCGTGCCGCCGATACTTGTTGAGCAGCTCCGGGGTGACGATGCCGAGCATCGCGAGCGCGAGGATCACGATCGGCAGCTCGAAGCAGAGGCCGAAGGCGAGCGTCATGCTCGTGGCGAAGGAGAAGTAGTCCGACGCCGTGATCATCGGCGAGAGCGCCTCCGTCTGGAACCCCATCAGCCACTCCACCGCGAGCGGCAGCACCACGAAGAAGGAGAGCGCCACCCCGCACGCAAACAGGAAGGTGGCGAAAAAGAAGAGCGGTATGACCACCTTCTTTTCGTGGCGGTAGAGCGCGGGCGATACGAAGGCCCAGATCTGGTACAGGATGACCGGGAGCGCTATCACGACTCCCAGGACGATCGCCACGTTCAGAACGATCGTGAAGGAGTCGGCCGGGTGCGTGAAGACGAGCTTACCGCCCTGCAGGTAGGGGGCGATCGGCTTCTCGAGGATACCGATCACATCCATCTTCATGAGCGCCACGAACGCCGCGCCCACCGCCACCACCAGGGCCGCCAGCGACCAGATGATGCGCCAACGCAGCTCCTCGAGGTGGTCGAGGAACGGCATCTCGCTGCCTTCGCGCTCCATCATCTGCCAGTCGAACCTCCCAGGTACCGCCTGCAACTACCTCATCGAGCGCAGGTGGTCTCGCGCCAGGCCGGCTTCATCCGACCGCGGGTACTTCTGAATCAGCCGATTGAGCATGGCCCTGGCGGCGGTGAGGTTCCCCTGCTGCTCTACGTAGAGCGCCCGCTTGTAGAGCGCCGTCGCGGCGCGCTGCGAGTCGGGATACTTCTCCACGACCACTGCGTACGCCGAGTCGGCCTCGGCCAACTTCCCATCGGCACGAAAGGCTTCACCCAGATAGAACTGGGCATCCGGCGCAATATCGGCGGTGGGATACTGCTGGAGAAGTGCCTGGAAGCCGGTTATCGCGGCACCGGAGCTCCCGCGGCGGAGCTGATCGAGTGAAAGCTCGAACATCTCGTTCGGGCCGGGCACCCCGGGCTGGGCAGCGGCAGCGCCGCCGGTGGTATCGCGCACGCCCATCCCGCTGTCGGGCTGCATCAGGCTCTGGCCACGCTGCTCGAGCGAGGATCTCAGCTCCTGGAGCCGACGCTGGCTCTGCCCGGTGAGCTCCTGGATCTGGATGAGCTGCTGCCCCATGCTGTAAAGGTCGCCGCGTACGTCCCCCTGCATCTTCAGCATCCGCGAGCTGAGGAGCGAGAGCGAGTCCTGAACCACGCCGAGTGCGGCGATCAGCCGGTCGAATTCCCTCTGCTGGGCCGTGTCGGCGCGGGCCGCCTCGGCGCGCATTCCCGCCACATCATTGCGCAGGAGCTGCACGTCTTCCCGGGTGGCGAAGCACGCCCCGGTCGCCAGCAGCGCGACCGGGGCGAGGCGCCGAAGCGCAATCTTCATCTGGCCGCCTTGAGCTGCTGGCCGCCGCTGGTGAGCTCGAACTCATCGCGACGGTTCTGCGACCAGGCCGACTCGTCGTGACCGTCGGCGACCGGGCGCTCTTCACCGTAGCTGATGATGTCGATGCGCGAATCCGCGATCCCGCGCTGGGTGAGGTAGCGCTTGGCCTGTGCGGCGCGTCGCTGCCCGAGCGCGAGGTTGTACTCATCCGAACCGCGCTCGTCGGTGTTGCCGGCGATGCGGATGCGGGTGTCGGGGTTCGCGTTGAGGACTCCGAGCTTGGCATCGAGCGCTGCGCTAGCCTGCGAGCTGAGCGCGTCGCTGTCGTACTCGAAGTAGATCGGGGCCGTGAGCGTGGCCAGTGCGGCCTGGTGCTCGGCGCGAAGGCGATCCGCCTCTGCCTGGGCCTTGGCGATGGAATCGCGTCGTGCGGCTTCGGCGGCAGCGATGGAATCCGCGCGCGCTCTGGCCGCGTCGATGCTGTCCTGATTCACTGGTGCGGGCTCGGGTGCCGGTGCGGTCTCCGGCTTCTTGCCGCAGGCCGCGAGAGCGGCTATGGCGAGGAGCAGGGCCGAGGCGACGCGGGTCTTGCCAGTCATTTCGATCTCCGGGTTTGGTTGGGTGGATGGGCTGGATGGGTGCTGCGGATGCTACTGTGCGCGGTCCAGGTAGCGCGACCACGCGCTGAGCCGGGAGCCCGAGCTGTGAGTCAGTTGACGCGCTCGTCCAGACTCCGTGTCGAGGACGAACAGCTGCTTGACTCCCGTGCGTGTCGACGTGAACACCACGTGCCTGCCATCGGGTGCCCACGACGGATCTTCGTTCGCGCCCTCGCTCGTGAGCTGCTTGATGCTCCGGTCGCGAAGGTTGATGGTCATGATCTGGAAGAGACCATCGAGCTGAGATTGAAAGGCGATCGACCTCCCGTCAGGAGACCAGTCGGGGTTAGAGCGATAGTTCTGGTCACCGAAATTGAAGGGCGTCAGCAACTCCATGTTCGAGCCATCGAAGTCGGCGGTGTATACCTCGGGGTGACCCGAGCGGCCGGAGGTGAAGGCGATGCGGCGGCCGTCCGGGCTGAAGGTCGGTGAAACGTTGTCCGTCCCCCGCCCCAGCGTTATCCGCCGTGCCGCGCCGCCGGTGAAAGCGGGCACCGCGTACAGGTCGGTCCCGTTTTCTCCTCCATGAGCATAGACGAGCCACTGGCCGTCGGGTGAAAACGTGGGCGTGGTATTGAGTCCGCCGGATGTTGCGGTGACCGGACGACTACCGCCGTTCGCGAGGTCGAGCACGTCGATGTTCCAGCCGCGCGTACCGAGCACGCCGTACGCGATGTGATGCCCGTCCGGATGCCACGCGGGAGCCATGGCCGTGCCCGACGTCGTGATTGCGCGCTCCCCGAATCCATCGCTGTCCACAACGTACACCCGTCCGCCCTTCACGTACAGGATGCGCGTGCGAGCTATCCCTCGAACACCGGTGATCCACCGCTCGACCTCGTCGGAGATCCCGTGCACGTCCATGCGCCACGCCACACTCCCGACTTCCGCCGAGATGGGAAAGTCACGCGATTGCGCGATCTTCCTTGCCGTGACGTCGTGCACCGCGACGCGCGCGAGCGAAGGCGTGAGCGTGACCTGGACGAGCGCGGCCGCGCCCATCGACTTCCAGATGGCGTAGCTCGGCGAGCCGTCGCCGGAGGCCGGTCGCGTGACCTCGCTTCCGTCGATGACTTCGATACGGTCGCCGAAGTCGAGGTCGCGCGCGATGATCGCCTGCACGCTGTCACCGCCCGTGCCGCTCACGGGGAGAATCACCACGCCGGGCTTGGTGCCGGGCGTGTAGGTGAGGCCGATGCGCACGCCGCGCTGTCCCGTGGTGTCCTGCGCGTGCATCGGGAGTGCGGCGAACGCGAAGATGGCCGCCGCGGCGGCCCAGATTCTTAAAGACATCTAATGCAGTACCCGGGGATCGAAGCTGAAGATGACGGGCAGGACGTCGTCGTTGAAACCGGCGGGGAGCGGGCCGAATGCCTTTACCTGCGCGGCCGCATCGACTGCACCCTGGGCTTCGAGGTCGAACGCGAAATTGCCCGAACGGGATAGGAAGCGAAAGTTGGAGACGGAGCCGTCGCGATGTACGAGGAACATTACTTCGGCGCGCGCGGACGTGTTCCCCGGCGGCTTGAAATTCAGCGCTATCTGCCGCACGATGTTCTCCAGGTAGCCGGGAAATGGGAAATCCACCCCTTCGGTACGCACGGTCGCGACATCGGTACCGCGCCCGCCGGTGGGACCACCGCCAGCCGTCGCCGGCTTCTCGGCGGCTTCCGGCTTCTTCTCGGCCGGTTTCGTGGTCGGCGTCGGAGTGGCCTGCGACGTCTGCTTACGCTTGGGCGGCGCCTTGTCGGGGAGCGGCATCGCCTTCTCGATGGTCTCGGCGCGCTTCGGCGGCGGCGCCGCCTCCTCCGGCGGTGGCGCGGGCGCCTCGCGCGGGCGCACTACGCCGGCCGCGCGCGGACCGGGCGGTGCCGCGACGATGTTGACGCGATACATCGGCGGCAGCGGCGGAGGCGCCGACGGCTTCAGAAGGAAGAGCGCAGCTATCACACCGACGTGCAGCAGAAGCGACGCTCCGAGAGGAGCGCCGAGCCGCGTGCCACCCTGGCTCCCGCTCCTCGACCCGCCGCGCTTCACCGAGTTATGTCCTCCGGCTCCGCCACGAGCCCCACATCACCCACCCCGGCGGAGCGCATCACCGCGAGTACCCTCACCACGGTGCCGTACGGTACACCCTGGTCAGCGCGCAGGTAGATACCCTGCTGCCCACGGCGCGACGCGAGCGCCTTGAAGCCCGCGCGGAATTCGTCGTAGGTGAGGTTGTTGTCGTCCACGTAGATCTGGCCGGCGCGATTCACCGATACCACGAGACTGCTCTTCGCCTCCAGCGGGCGCGCCTCCGCGCGCGGGAGCGCTATGTCTACCCCGCCCTGCATCATCGGCGCGGCGATCATGAAGATCACCATGAGGAGCATCATCACGTCGATGAGACTCACGACGTTGATGTCCGCGTTCATCGGAAGTCCGCGTCTCCTGCGTGCCACTCTAGATGCGCCCCTCGCGAACCATCGTCGCGATGATCTCGGTTCCGAAGCCCTCGAGCGCGCTTTCCATGCGGTTGATGCGGCTCGCGAGGATGTTGTAGGCGAATACCGCGGGGATCGCCACCGCCAGCGCCGCAGCCGTAGCGATCAGCGCCTCCGCCACGCCTGGCGCGACCGCGCCCAGGTTCCCCGAGCCCTTCTCCGCTATCCCGATGAACGCATCGATGATGCCGAGCACCGTGCCGAAAAGCCCTATGAGAGGACTCACCGAGCCGATCGTAGCGAGCCACGGTATGAAGTGCGAGAGTCGCTCGCGCGCATCGGTCGTCTCCGCGTCGAGCACCAGCCGCAGCGCCTCCACCTGCGAGCCGGTGAGCTGTCCCATGGAGGAATCCCTGAGCGCACCCGGCTTCATCTCGGCGAAGAAGTTCACCGCGCGCGAGAAGACGCGCGTGAAGGGGCTGGCCGGGCTGCGCCGAACGAGTCCCGCCGCCGAATCCAGCGCCGGCGCGCGCTCGAACTCGCGCGTGAACGCCCTGCCAGCGCGCTCCACCCGTCCGAGCTCGATCCACTTGGCGAACATGATCATCCAGCTCACCAGCGATAGCACCGCGAGGATGACCAGGACAATCTTGGTGACCAGCGACGCGTGCAGGATCATGTCGAGCGGCGCCGTGGGGATGGCGCCGCCTATCTGCGCAACGGCTCCTTCGGTCATGCCCGCGCCTCCGAGCGGAGCGTGACGAACCACTCGTACGTCTGGCGCAGTCCATCGTCGAGCGACACGCGCGGCTTCCAGCCCAGCACGCGCTCGGACTTCGAGGGATCCACCGCGGAGCGGCGCTGCTCGCCCGGCCGGGCGGGAGCATGTTCCACGCGTGCGGAGCTCTTCCCGGAGACTTCACGAAGCCGCCGCGCGAGCTCCACCACGTCGGTCTCCACCGAAGTGCCGACATTGAAGGCGCGACTGTCCACACCCTCCGCCGGTGGAAGCTCGGCGCGTGAGGCGAGCAGGTTGGCGCGAGCCACGTCGCCCGCGTAGACGTAGTCGCGAGTCTGGAGTCCGTCGCCGAAGATCGTCAGGGGTTTACCGTCGATGAGTCGGTTGCAGAAGATCGCCACCACGCCCGCCTCCCCGAAGGGATCCTGGCGAGGCCCATAGACGTTGGCGTAGCGCAGCGCGACGGTGTCCAGCCCGTGCACCCGCGCGTAGTAGCCCATGTAGTACTCCACACTCAGCTTTGCGGTCCCATAGGGCGACTGCGGGTCCTTGGGGGCAGTCTCCGTGGTTGGCGGTTCCACGAGGTCTCCGTAGACCGCGCCGCCAGTGGAGGACAAGATGAAGCGCGTGCCTGCACGGCCGTCGTCTCGCCTTCCGTCACCCGACTGGCGCACCGCCTCGAGAAGGTTGAGCGAACCGACGATGTTCTTCCCCGCGTCGTACGCGGGATCGGCGACGCTCTTCCGCACATCGATCTGCGCGGCGAGGTGGCAGATCACGTCGAACTTTCCCTCACGCACCAGGCGTGCGGCTTCGGGGGAGCAGATGTCCAGATGATGGAATTCCGCGCCGCTCGGAACCTGCTCGCGCTTTCCGCTCGAGAGATCGTCGAGAACACTTACCCGGTCGCCCTCCGCCAGGAAGAGGTCCGCCACGTGTGAGCCGATGAAGCCCGCGCCGCCGGTGACGAGTACGCGCCGCGCCATGGTCAACGCTCGTCGCCCGGTGGCGACACCGGACGCTCCTGGTCTGCGGGGGATTGCTCCTGCTCCAGCGCGAAGAGGTAGCGCAGGGCATCCACGATCTGCAGACCGTGGCCATTGGCGGAGGCGGCGCGCAGCCGCACGCTCGGCTCGTGTAGGAACTTGTTCATCAAAGCCCGGGAAAAATGTTCTACTGCTTCGCGGTCCCCCTGGGAAAGGTGACCGAGGCGACGCATCGCGCGATTGAGCTCCTCGTCGCGCACGCGATCCATCTGCGAGCGGAACGTCCTGAGGACGGGTACGGCCGCGAGACCAGCCAGCCAGGTCCAGTACTGCTCCACTTCCGCGGCGATGACCTGCTCGGCGCTCGGCATCTCTTCGCGCCGCCGCTCGAGGTTCGCGGCCACGACCGCCTTCAGATCATCGAGATCGTACAGGAATACATTGTCGAGCGTTCCAACAGAAGGATCTACATCACGTGGCAGAGCGATATCGAGAATACAGAGCGGGCGATCACCGCGTGCTCGCATCGCCGGTTCCACCTGCGCTCGACCCACGATCGCGTGAGGGGCGGAGGTGGAGCACAGAAGAATATCCATCTCGCCGAGCCGAGACCAGCACTCGTCGTAGTGCAGCGCCATCGCGCCATGGCGCGCGGCCAGCTCGGTGGCCCTCTCGTAGGTTCTGTTCGCAACGATCGCGGTGCGCACTCCCTCGGAGAGAAGGCATTGTAGCGCCAGATCCGCCATCTCGCCGGCGCCGAGGACCATCGCGCGTCGTCCTTGCAGCCGCCCGAAGATCTTGGCCGCCAATTGCACCGCCGCAGACGACACCGACGCCGCGCCGCGGCCGATGGCCGTCTCGTTCCGGACGCGCGAGGCCACCAGAAGGGCACTCTGGAAGAGGCGATTGAGTATAGCGCGCGACGATGAGCGGCTCGTCTCCCACGCATCGCGTACCTGTCCCTGGATCTGCGCCTCGCCGAGCACCATCGAGTCGAGCCCCGACGCGACGCGATACAGGTGGATCACGGCCTCTCTCTCGCGCTCCACGAAGCCGTATGGCCGAACGTCCTCGCCGAGACGTCGCGAGAGCTCGCGCCAGATGATGTCGATGGTCGTCTCTTCGCCCACCGCAGCGTGGTGCGCGCCGTCGAGGTGCTCCCGCCCGTCCGACTCCACCGCGTAGACCTCGGTGCGGTTGCAGGTCGAGAGGAGCACCACTTCGCGCGCGCCCGCAGCATCGCGGAGCGCGCGCGCCACTTCGGCCGCCTCCTGCCGACCGACAGCCAATCGCTCCCGTACATCGATGGGAGCGGTGCGGTAGCTCACGCCGGCGACTAGCAGCGCCACGCCGTCAGCTCCTCGGCGAGCGCCCCGGATTCCACGCGGGCGCAGAAGTCATCACCCAGCAGCGCCGCCGCGGCCCGCTCCCACCGATCCCGATCGCCGGAATCGAGCAAGGCCGAACGCAACTCGGCGAGCCGCGCGAGCGCGTCGGCGTAGCGCTCGTCGAAGCGGTCGGCGAGGGCATCCCGGATTCTCGCGGCGGCGCCGGGAGCTCCGCCCGCGGCAACCGCGATGAGCAGTCCGCCGCGCGCGTGGAGTGCGGGGGTGACGAAGTCGCCGCTCGCCCCATCGTCCGCCACGTTCACCAGGATTCCGGCGCGACGTGCATCGTCCGCGACGCGCGCGTTCACCTCGCGCCGGTCGGTGGCGGCGAAGACGAGCGTTGCCCCTGCCATGTCCTCGGAACGATATTCGCGCTCCTCGAGCGTGCAGCGGTCCGCGTGGCGCGCGATCTCGCGGAGTGGCTCGCCGATCGCGGGCGCCACGATGCGTACGGCCGCACCGGCTGCCAGCAGAGCGCGAGCCTTCCGCTCCGCCACCCGTCCGCCGCCCACGATCAGCGCGGCGATCGCGCCGCCATCGAGCACTATCGGATAGCCGCTCACAGGAACCTTCCCGAGCGCGCGTCCAGGACGCGGAAGGCGATGTAGAGCACCACGACGCCGGCGAAAAGCGCGTTGGAGAGGATCGCCGCGCGGCGTGCGCGCCAGCCGGCGAGGACACGGCCGATGATGAGAGCCGTCACCGCGAGCCAGGCGGCGAGCCCCCATACCACCTTGGACGTGTCGCCGGTGTGGTATACCAGCGAGTAGGCGCTGGCAAGTGCCGTTCCCAGCGTGAGCGCGACCCACCCGGCGACAATGGACAGGTGGTTGACCTTGTCGAGCGTCTCGAGCGGCGGGAAGAAACGGAAGATGGCCCCGAAGCGACGCGACTTGAGCTCGCGCCGCTCCACCAGGTACATGATCCCCGCGCCCGCGGCCGCCGCGAAGGCAGCGATCCCGAGAAAATTCAACGCGATGTGTGATATGAGCCACACGCCTCTCAACCCGGGCGGCTCGGCGAGCGGCACCATCCCGGCGAGGTTGGCGAAGACCGTCAGCAACGCCGCGAAAGGTGCCGCGAAGAGGGTGAGACTCACCTCTCGCGCCAGCACCTCCGCTATCAGGAGCGTGACGCCGATCAGGAACGCAGCCGAGGAGAGCGCCGGGCCAAGACCGGTAAGGGGCGGCTGGCCGTGCACCAGGACGAATGCGCCGAGCGCCATGAGGTGCGCCAGGAGCGCTGCGCCAAGGAGCGCGACGACTCCGCGCACAGGCGCCCTGATGGGACGGGCGAACGGCACGGCCGCCAGGCAGGCGGCCGCGAGGTACAGAGTGATGGCGAGAAAGTGGGCGATCGCGATCATGCGTCGCCCGTAATCTAACTCGGCGTCAGAGCGGCGGAGCCCGTAATGAAAAGCGCCGCCGGGCGGAAGTGGTCGAGCGACCACGGCCGCACCGGCGGCGGAGCGCGGTATCGGGGGTGAGCAGCGACGCGTCAGCGAGCATGCCCGGCCACCGCGACCCGCGCATTACCGCGACATCGGACGGATCAGGGCATCCTTGCCGTCATACGAGCGTTCACACCCTCGTGGATGACGGGATGGCGCTGGCTGACCACTATCGCCGTGGTGCCCAGGTCCGTAACCTTGACCACCTGCGCGAGGGCCACCGGCTCCTCGGGGAGTGTGACCGGAGCCACTCCCTCGATCGACGGACCTTTGCGACGTCCCTCGTAGAGCGTGAACTGGTCGCCCACCTTCACGCCGTCGCTGGAAGTGGCGCTGAGAATGAGGTAGTAACCGACCGTGGGGAGGACGACGCCGGAGGGTACCGAGATCACTCTGGCCTCGGTTCCGTTGGCGACGGGCGAAGGACGCGCCTCCATCGGTAGCGAGAGGCGCTGCAGCTGCGCGACCGCCTGTCCCAGGTACATGTCGCCGAACTGCTGCACCACCCGCGCGGTGGTCGCCTCGCCGTCGCCGACGCGCTCCACCTCGACGACGCCGGTCGGCAGGAGCACCTTCCCACCAGGGAGCTCGGGTCCCTCGGCGAGGGTCACGAGACGCTGGCCGCGCGAGACTGACGCACCAGCAGGGAGAGTGATGTAGACGCGCTCCTGTGGGAAGACGCGGTGACGATTGGAGGCCTGTGCAATTCCCGGGAGCTCGGCGCTACCGACAATGCGCCCGTCGGAGCGGGTGGCATCGTCGTGCGCGAACCACGGCGCGGCTATGTAGTCGCCCTCACGGACTGCTGTGTGCGCGTAGGTGGCCGCGGTCTCGGCGAGTCGCGAGCTCTCTGCCTGGCGCTGCGCCATACCGAGCGAGAAGACCGTGGAGCCCACTACGCTCCGGACGGGCTCCGGCTGCATCCTGGGCAGCATGTCGTCCGTGGAGGCGAGACGCGCTCCACCCGGAACCCGTAGAACTTCACCCGGATAGATCCAGTGCGGATCCTCGACGACGGCGGTGTTGATCCGGTAGATCTCCGGCCAGAGGAAGGGATCGCTGAGGTAGAAGTTGGCCAGGCCCCAGAGCGTGTCGCCCTTCTTGACGGTATGGGTCAGGCCGGAGCTACTGTCGCCCTGCTGTGCCGGTGCGGCCTGAGCGGCAGTATCGGTGGACGCCGCGCGCGTGGTATCCTGAGCCCGGAGCATAGACGGCGACGCCAGGCCAAGCGCGAGTGCCGCTATCCAGGCGGCGCGCGGCGATTGGCGCGGGGCCACCCGGGGTGCACATCTCTGGTGTTGCATGAACAGACGCATCGTACGCCTCTGCAGCGTTGCCGGAATGTTCTGAGCGGCCCCGCAGGCACTACGTGCCCGGCGGAGAGCGCCGTTTCTCGTAGATGAGACGCACGGCGGCCGTACGGGTCACGCCCGTACGGCCGCTAACGGGCAGTGACAGGGGGAACGTCAGAACGGCAGGTCGTCGTCCTCCTCTTCCATGGTGCCATGGAAGTCGTCGAAGTCGTTCCCGCCGCTGGAGCCGGCGCGCGCGTTCCGCGGAGCGTTCGTGCGGGCGCCGGCCGCGACCCCCCCTTCCATGTCCTGGCCGCCGCTCCTGCCGGAGAGCATGATCAGCTCGCGCACGTTGATCTCCGTGCTGTAGCGAGTCTGGTTTTCCTTGTCCTGCCACTGACGGTACTCGATGCGCCCCTCGACGTAGACCTTGTCACCTTTCTTGAGGTAGCGCTCGACGATATCGGCTAACTGCGAGCTCTTGCTGTTCCACACCACGCAGCGATGCCACTCGGTCTTCTCCTGCTTCTCTCCCGTGGTACCGGTCCATGACCGGCTCGTGGCCAGGGAGAATGTAGCAACACGATTTCCGCCGGACGTGGAGCGTACCTCGGGATCGGCACCGAGGTTTCCGATCAACGTCACCTTGTTCAAGCTCCGACTCACGATTCCTCCTGGCAAATGGCGAAGTGGTTCGCCTTACAGGCAACGAAGAAGTTCGCCTTACAGGCAACAATGTACACGACTCCGCCGACAGAACCACCAGCGAAGCGACCCACCGAGCATCCGTTTACCGCACCCACTTTCACGGGCCGGGGAGCACAAGCCGAAGTACCAGCGCATCCTCCACCGGCCGCCGATAGTATCGGCGCCTCCGCCCGATCGCCTCGAAGCCGTGCGACGCGTACAACGCCCGGGCCGCCGAGTTGGAGTCGCGCACCTCGAGGTAGATAGTGCCCACCTCCCTGGCGCGGGCCTCGGTGATGGCTTGCATCAGCAGCAGCTTGCCGATACCGCGAGAGCGCTCTCCGCGTGCCACAGCGAGATTCGCGATCTCACCCTCGTCCATGATGAACCACGCGACTACATAGCCTACTACCCGGCCATCGCCCAGGCACGCGACGTCGAAGAGCACGCGCTCGTCCTTCTCCGCCACGAAGCGCTCGAAGGCGGAACGGCTCCATGGGTCGCTGAAGGCATCCTGCTCGATCTCGCTCACCCGTTGAATGTCGGCCGCGGTGGCGGGGCGCACCGTGGCAGGCGCGGTTTCCCCCCGCCCCGCACGGGCCGCTGGAGCGGGCTCGCTCCCCATTTCGCCGGCCGGCACGTCGTGTCGGCCAGGTTCCAGCGCGCTCATGGCAGCAGCGGCTTACCGTGCTCGCGCTCCCAGCGCACCTGCGCCTCCGCGAGCCGGCCGTAATCCGGCTCCCACAGCGCCAGGTCGACCGGCCCGGACCGCTCGAGGAGAGCGCCGATCCGCGCGAAGCCCGACGCGCGCGGGATCGCGGAGAGCTCCTCGCGCGGCCCGATGCAGCGGGCACCGAGCGACTTCGCCAACGCTCCGGCGCTGTCGCGCTCTACCAGTGCGAGCGGCGCGATCTCGACGACCTCGAACTCCCCATCCTCCCCGCTGGCCCTCTCCTGCACCTCGTAGGCCGCCGTGTATACGTCGCCGCGCAGCGCGTCGAGTACGGCGAGATAGCGCCCGGGCGTCGTCCCCGCAGGAGACCCGGCGACGATCAGGATGAGCGAAGAGGCGGTGTAGAGCGGGATGCCGCGACCGGCCGCCATCCCCTTCCCGATCGCCGCGGCGATCCGGAGACTCGTGAAGCTACCCGGCCCTCCGCCGCACGCGATGCAGCTGAGATCGGAAGGGCGCACGCCCGCGTCGGAGAGCACGCTCTCGACCGCCGGCATGAGGCGCTCCTCCTTCTCGCCGCGCATGGCGACCTCGCACTCGGAGAGCAGTCGGCTCCCTTCGATTAGCGCGACGCTCCCCGTGTAGGTCGAAGCGTCCAGCGCGAGCGTGACGGGAGTATTCATCCGGCCAGGAGGAGTCGGCGATCCGGATCCAACGGATCGTACTCGAGATCGATCGGAACGGCGTCGGGCGGGATCCGGCCAGCACCCCGTTCCGGCCACTCGACCAGCACGATCGAGTGCGACGCGACGATGTCATCCCAGCCGAGGTTGGTCAGCTCGACGGCGCGCTCCAGCCGGTATAGATCTAGGTGGTAGATCACGTACTTCGTCCCCTCGTACCTGTGCACCAGCGCGAACGTCGGGCTGGTGACCGGTTCCGTGACGCCGGCCCCGCGGCAGATCGCCTGCACCAGCGTGGTCTTGCCGGTCCCCAGCTCACCGGAGATCGCCACGATGATGGGCGGCTCGAGCGAGGCGCCGAAGCTCTCGCCCCAGGCGGACAGCTCCTCGCATGTGAGCGCGATGCGACCGCGTGGCGCGCGCGACGGCACCACGTGATGATGTGGCTCGCTCATCTACCGCGCCGCCCGGATCCGAGCGAGCCCGCTCGCGCGCCTACCCTTCCCTTCGCCGTTCTGCTTCGCTTTCAGCTCGAAGAGCTGATCACGGAGCGCCGCGGCGGCCTCGAAGTCGAGATTGGCCGCGGCTTCCTTCATCTGCTGCTCGAGCAGCTCGGTGAGCGCCTCGGTGTCCATCTCGCTCGCGTACGTCGCCACCCGCTCCGCGACCTTCTTCGGCTCCTCGCGCTCGCCGCGCGCGTCGGCGACGCGCGTGCTGAATCGCACTTCGGCGGTGCTCTTCACCACCGTGGTCGGAGTGACGCCGTGCTTCACGTTGTGCTCGAGCTGCAGCTCGCGACGCCGCTTGGTCTCGTCCATGCAGCGCTGCATCGAGCCGGTGATGCGGTCGGCGTAGAAGATCGCCCGCCCGCCCGAGTTTCGCGCCGCTCGCCCGATGGTCTGGATGAGCGACCGATCGCTGCGGAGGAAGCCTTCCTGGTCCGCGTCGAGGATGGCCACGAGCGACACCTCCGGAAGATCGAGCCCCTCCCTCAGGAGGTTGATCCCCACCAGCACATCGAACTCGCCGAGTCGCAGCCCGCGAATGATCTCCATCCGCTCGATGGCGTCTATGTCCGAGTGCATGTAGCGCACGCGGACACCCATCTGCTGGAGATAATCCGTGAGGTCCTCGGACATCCGCTTCGTGAGCGTGGTGACGAGCACCCGCTCGCCGCGCTTCTCGCGCAGCCGGATCTCGTGCAGGAGATCGTCCACCTGTCCACGCACAGGGCGGACGTCGATCTCGGGATCCAGGAGTCCCGTCGGGCGGATGATCTGCTCCACGACGACGCCGTCCGAGAGCTTGAGCTCGAGATCGCCAGGCGTGGCCGAGACGAAGATCGCCTTGGGCGTGAGAGCCAGGAACTCGTCGAACATGAGCGGCCGGTTGTCGAGCGCGCTCGGGAGACGGAAGCCGTAGTCGACCAGGGTGAGCTTGCGCGCACGGTCGCCGTTGTACATCCCGCCGATCTGCGGGAGCGTGACGTGCGACTCATCCACCACCACGAGGAGATCCTCGGGGAAGTAGTCGAAGAGGCACGCGGGGCGCTCACCCGCCTGCCGTCCCGAGAGGGGGCGCGAGTAGTTCTCGATCCCCGCGCAGGTGCCGATCTCCAGCATCATCTCGATGTCGAAGTTCGTGCGCGAATCGAGCCGCTGCGCCTCCAGGAGCTTCCCCTCGGCGCGGAGCACGGCGAGTCGCTCCTCCAGCTCCGCACGGATGAGACCCACCGCCCGCTCGAGCGTGCGACGCGAGGTGACGAAGTGCTTGGCCGGGTAGACCGCGGTGCGTTCCAGCTCGGCGATCGTGTCGCCCGTGACCACGTCGATCTTCGTGATCCGCTCCACCTCGTCGCCCCACATCTCGAGGCGGACGCCCTGCTCCTCGTAAGCCGGGAAGATCTCCACCGTGTCGCCGCGCACGCGGAAGGTGCCGCGCTCGAACGCGATGTCGTTGCGCGAGTACTGGATTCCGACGAGCGCGCGGAGGATCTCATCGCGCGCTCTCCTCTCACCCCGCTCGATCTTCACCATCCGCTCGCGATACTCAACCGGATCACCGAGTCCGTAGATCGCGGAGACGGTGGCCACGATGATGACGTCTTCCCGCTCCATGAGGCTGGAAGTGGCGCGCAAGCGGAGCCGGTCGATGTCCTCGTTGATGGATGCGTCCTTCTCGATGTACGTATCCGTCGAGGGGACGTACGCCTCCGGCTGGTAGTAGTCGTAGTACGAGATGAAGTACTCGACGGCGTTGTTGGGGAAGAACCCCTTCAGCTCCCCGTAGAGCTGCGCCGCCAGTGTCTTGTTGTGCGAGAGTACGAGAGTGGGTCGTCCGTGCGCCTTGATGACGTTGGCGATCGTCATCGTCTTCCCGGAGCCGGTCACGCCGAGGAGAGTCTGGAAGCGATCGCCCCGTGCGAGGCCGGCCGAGAGCTCCGTGATGGCTCTCGGCTGGTCGCCAGCTGGAGCGAAGGGAGCGCGGAGGTCGAATTCTGCCATGTACGAAATATAACATCCGCCGTCGGCATCTATTCGGGGCGCTCCGACTGGCGGACTGGACGGCGGCCCACGCCGCACGAGCTCGGATGGCCGGCCAGGAGGGCGCGAGGCGCGCCCGTCAGTCGGTGGCGGAGAGGCGCTCCCTGCGCGTCACGTCCGTCACGCCCTTCACGCGCCGGACCGCCCGGATCACCTTCCGCAGGTGCGTCAGGTTCTCCACCTCCACCAGGATCGAACCCGAGACGCCACCGTCGCCACTCCGTAGCTCCATGCTCTTGATGTCGGTCCCGGCGTTGGTGACCGCTTCGGCGACGTCCATGTACAGCCCGCGCCGATCGGTTCCCTCGATCGCGAGTCGGACGAGGAAGATCTCGCCCTCCATCTCCTGCCAGTCGATGTCCAGACGGCGCTCCGGCTCGGCGGAGAGGAGCAGGACGTTGGGGCAGTCGCTGCGGTGGATGCTCACGCCGCGGCCGCGAGTGACGTAGCCGACCACCGGGTCGCCGGGCACCGGCTGGCAGCACTGTGAGTAACGGACCATCAGTCCGTCCACACCCTGGATGCGCACACCCTTCGTGTTGCCGCGCATCCGCTGGACGAGACGCTCGAAGGCGCTCGTCTTGGCGGGCTGCTCGTTGGTCGCCTCGACCTCCGGATAGATGGCGCGCAGTGCCTGCGCCACGTGCAGGTCGCCCTGCCCGATCGATGCTATGAGATGCTTCGCGTCGTTCAGGTTGAGCGTCTTCGCGGCCGCGGCCATGGCGGCGTCGTCGGGCTTCGCGAGGTTGCGACGCCGCAGCTCGCGATCGAGCATCTCCTTCCCCAGTCGCGCCGAGGTGGTCTGCTCCTCCTGCCTGATCCATTGGCGGATCTTGTGGCGCGAGCGGCCGGTGCGAACGTGCGAGAGCCAGTCGCGACTCGGGCGTGCGCTGGGCGAGGTGATGATCTCGACCGTATCGGAGTTGCGGAGCTGCCGCGAGAGCGGAGCGATCCTCCCGTTCACCCTCGCGCCCTGGCAGTGGAGGCCGACCTCCGTGTGCACTGCGAAGGCGAAGTCGATGGGCGTGGCCCCCTTGGGGAGCTGGATGACGTCGCCCGTCGGCGTGAAGACGAAGATCTCGTCCTGGTAGAGGTCGAGCTTCAGGAACTCGAGGAATTCGTCGGGCGTCTTGGCGTCGAGCTGCAGCTCGAGTACCTGGCGGAACCAGCCGAGCGCGCGATCCAGCTCGTCGGCGCTCTTGGCGTTCTCCTTGTACAGCCAGTGCGCCGCGATACCGTATTCCGCCGTGCGGTGCATGTCGAAGGTGCGGATCTGCACCTCGAAGAGCTGCCGCCCGGGGCCGAACACGGTGGTGTGCAGCGACTGGTAGCCGTTCGACTTCGGCTGCGCGATGTAGTCCTTGATCCGCTCCTGCAGCGGCGTCCAGCCGTCGTGGATCACGCCGAGAGCGTGGTAGCAGTCGGGGACGGTGTTGACGAGCACGCGGATGGCCAGGAGGTCGTAGATCTCCTCGTAAGGCCTCTCCCGCTGCTTCATCTTTTTGTAGATGGACCAGAGGTGCTTCGGGCGTCCGGTGACGTCGAAGTTCTGGATCATCGCGCGATGCAGCTCCTTCTCGAGCGGTTGCGCCATCTGCGCGATGAGGCGCTCCCGCTCGCCCCTCTTCTGCGCTACCAAACGCGCGAGCTTGCGGTACTCCACCGGCTCGAGGTGCTTGAAGGCGAGATCCTCCAACTCCCAGCGCATCCGCGCCATGCCGAAGCGGTGCGCGAGCGGGGCGTAGAGGTCCATCGTTTCCTGCGCGATGCGCCGCCGCTTGTCCTCGGGGAGGTAGTCGAGCGTGCGCATGTTGTGCAGGCGGTCCGCCAGCTTGATCAGGATGACCCGCACATCCTTCGCGACCGAGAGGAGGAGCTTGCGGTAGTTCTCTACCTGGCGTTCCTGGCGCGACCGGAAGGAAATGTTGCCGATCTTCGTGACGCCGTCGACGATCTGGGCGATCTCCTTTCCGAACTCGTTCTCGATGTCCGCGACGGTGACCGATGTGTCTTCGACCACATCGTGAATCAGGCCGCTCGCTATCGTCACGGAATCGAGGTGCAGCTCCGCGAGGATCTTGGCGACCTCCACGCAGTGCGACACGTAGTCGTCCCCGCTGGATCGCTTCTGCCCGAGATGCGCCTGCTGCCCGAAGCGGAAGGCGCGCGTGAGCAGCTCGGTGTCGAGCCGCTCGGCGAGCGGATCTTCAGCGAGATTCCA
>JBIQMO010000021.1:0-32815 GCA_044463245.1 Gemmatimonas aurantiaca | reverse complement strand
CGCTGTTCTCGCGAAGGTCGCCGAGCTCCACCGCTTTGCGGATCTCTTCCGGCAGTTTGACGTTGAGTTCGTGCTGGAGAGCGGCGACCTCCGCCTCCAGCTTCTGCTTCAGCTCTTCGATCATTGGAAATCCACAGCGCAAAAAGTGGAGCGCCCGGCCGGGGAGGCCGGGCGCTGCGTACCATTCCTTATTCTAGGTGCAGGGAGGGGATGTGTCCAGACTGCAGGGTTCAGGAGGCAGGGTTCAGGTACTACCTCGGAGTCGAGATCCATTACCCGAGGTAGTACCTGAACCCTGAACCCTGCCTCCTGAACCCTGCAGTATCACCCCCCAAATACTCCCGCCACCTCCCGCCCGTACTTCGCCAGCTCGGACTCTATGCGCTCGCGGGTCCAGCCGAGGAGCGGGGCGGCGACGCGGGCGACGGCGGGGGCGGCGGACATGCCGTGGTCGTGGGTCTCGAAGGCCACGTGCAGGCGGCGCATCAGGATGTCGGCGAGGGTGAGGGCCATCTCCTGCTCGATGGCCCAGTGGATCTCGGCGGCGATGTAGGGGAGGTCCGGGGAGACGCGGCCGACGAGCGCGCTGTCGCGCTCGACGATCGCCCATACCTCGCGCCACTCGGTCCCGTAGGAAGACACGAGGTGGTCGGCCACATCGGGAATGCCGATGATCTCTCTCGCCCGCAGAGCCTCTTCCTCGAAGGAGCGCATGTCGCCACCCGGGAGGGGGACGCGGTGGGTGAGAGCGTGAGCCTCCGGGGTGCCGACGGAGCGGGCGACCTCATCCACCACATCTTCCGCCATCACGCGATAGGTGGTGAGCTTCCCGCCGCTCACACTCAGCATCCCGGGAGCGGTCCAGTGAACGGCGTGCTCGCGCGAGACGCTCCCCGGCGCCCCGGCACCGTCGCTGACCAGCGGGCGGATCCCGGCCCACGCGCTCACCACGTCGGCGGCCACCAGATGCGCCGATGGGAAATACGAGTTGGCGGTGCGGAGGAGATAGGTGATGTCGGCCGCCGTTGGCAGAACCTCCTCGGGCGAGCCCGAGTAGTCGGAGTCGGTCGTACCGATGATCGTGTGGCGTCCGGCGGGGAGGATGAACACCACGCGGCCGTCGATCGGCGATAGTAGCGTGAGCGCTCCATTGTTGCCGATGCGCGACTGCGCAATCGCCACATGGACGCCCTTGGTACCACGGACGGTCGGAGGCGCATGAGGGTTGGCGAGGCGCCGTACACTGTCGCTCCAGGGTCCGGTGGCGTTCACCACGGTTCGAGCGCTCACCTGGACACTGCGGCCCCCCAGCAGGTCCTCGGCCTGTACGCCGTTCACCAGCGCGCCTTCCTTCGACATCGAACGAACCTCGAGATGGTTCACCACCACCGCACCCGCCTCGGCGGCCGCGCGCACGTTGGCGATCGTCAGGCGGATGTCGTCGGTGGCGGCATCGAAGTAGGTCACTCCGCCCTCGAGCCCCACCTGGCGCAGTGCCGGCTCCTTCTCGAGCACCGCCCGCCTGTCGAGCGAGCGATGGTTCGCGATGTTCCTGAAGAGGGCGAGAACATCGTACAGGAGGAATCCGGCGCGCAGCTTCCAGCGGGGGATGCGTGCCTTCTCGAAGACCGGCCAGAGGAATCGGAGCGGCCTCACGAGATGCGGAGCGATGCGCAGGAGGATGCGCCGCTCGCGGCTCGCCTCGTAGACGAGGTGCAGCTCGCCGTGCTCGAGGTAGCGGATCCCGCCGTGTACGAGTCGCGATGAACGGCTCGAAGTACCGCTCGCGAAGTCGTCCCGCTCCACGAGCGCCACCCGCATGCCGCGCATCGCGGCTTCGCGTGCGACACCGGCGCCGGTGATTCCCGCGCCGATGACCAGCACGTCGAACGGCTCTTCGCCGAGCACGCTCAGATTCGACTCACGCGTGGCCGGCGACAGCGGATATGTCAGGCGCATATCGGTGCCGTGCCCCACGACGTGACGCGCCTGCGGCATCGCAACATTCATCTCCACGACCACCACCCCGGTAACGGCAAGCCAGACTCAGGCTCGTCACGCACGTTTCATGCTAAGTACCTGACTGCGTTCGGGATGGAGTTTCCGGGACAGATACTTCACGAGAGCGTCCGGCGCCAGAGGGGGTCGCCGCCCTCGCGGTGCAGCCAGCGACATTCCATCCTCACCTGACGCTGTCTAAGTTCCACCCATGGCTACGTACGGGATCAACGGTCGCAGAGTGGCGATCGTGGCGGGGCTGCGGACACCGTTCGCTCGCGCCGGCACCGATCTCAGTTCTCTTTCTGCCCAGGAGCTTGGCCGAACGGTCGTGGCGGAGCTCCTCCAGCGCACCGCGGTGGAGGGCGATGAGATCGATGCGGTCGTATTCGGCACCGTGGTCCCGTCGGTGCTCGCGCCCAACATCGCACGCGAGGTGGCGCTCCTCCCCATGCTCCCCAAGGGGATCCCCGCGTACACCGTGAGCCGCGCCTGCGCCTCCGCCAACCAGGCGATCACCGACGCGGCCGATCAGATCGTGCTCGGCCACGCGAACGTGGTGATAGCGGGCGGCGCGGAGTCGCTCTCCAACATCCCGATCCTCCACTCGCGCCGCTTCTCCGAGACGCTTGTCCGCGCGTCGAAGGCGAAGTCGGCCGGCGCACGCGTGAGGACGCTGGCACGCACCCGGCCGCGCGATCTCGTCCCGATCACCCCCGCCATCGCCGAGCCCTCCACCGGCGAGACGATGGGCGAGTCGGCCGAGAAGATGGCCAAGCTCAATCACATCTCGCGCGAGGAACAGGATCACTTCGCGCTCCGCTCGCACCGCCTCGCGGCCGCGGGTACGCAGGACGGGCGGCTCATCGCCGAGATCATGCCTTTCTACGTCCCGCCGAAGTACGAGATTGTGGAGACGCGCGACAACGGCATCCGCACCGACACCAGCTTCGAGGCGCTGCAGGCGCTCAAGCCGGTCTTCGACCGGCGCTACGGAACGGTGACGGCGGGCAACTCGTCGCCGCTCACCGATGGCGCGGCCGCGGTTCTCCTCATGAGCGACGAGCGCGCGGCGGCGCTCGGTTACAAGCCGCTCGCCTACATCCGGTCGTACGCGTACGCGGCGCTCGATCCGGGGGAGCAGCTCCTCCAGGCGCCGGTGCTCGCCGCACCAGTGGCGCTCCGCCGCGCGGGGCTCTCGCTCAAGGACATCGACCTCGTGGAGATGCACGAGGCGTTCGCGGCACAGGTGCTCTCCAACCTCGAGGGCTTCGAGAGCAAGGAGTGGGCGGCGCGAGCGGGCTTCGCCCAGCCCGTTGGAGAGGTGGATCGCTCGCGCCTCAACGTGATGGGCGGCTCCATCGCGATCGGCCACCCCTTCGGTGCCACGGGCGCGCGCATCACCATGACCCTCACCCACGAGCTGCGTCGCCGCGGAGGGCAGTTCGGTCTCATGACCGTGTGCGCTGCGGGCGGGATGGGTTTTGCGATGGTTCTGGAGGCGGCATGAGCATCGCCACCATCCCCTACGCATCGCGGGCGCTTACCCTCGACGTCGACAATGGGATCGCCGTCGTCACCCTGGATGTCCCCGACGAGTCTGTCAACACGCTCGGACCGGCGGTGGTGGAGGAGTTCACCGCGCTCCTCGACCGCATCGAGCGCGACTCCGACATCCGCGCCCTGGTCTTCATGTCCGGGAAAGCGGAGAACTTCATCGCCGGTGCGGATATCCAGCAGTTCACCACCATCAACTCGGCCACCGATGGCGAAGCGCTGAGCCGCAGCGGACAGGCGGTGATGGATCGGATCGAGCGGCTGCGCGCGCCGATGGTCGCGGCGATCCACGGCGCCTGCCTGGGCGGCGGGCTCGAGATGGCGCTGGCCTCCGCCTATCGAATCGCGACGGACCACCCGAAGACGGTCCTCGCGCTCCCCGAGGTGACGCTCGGCGTGATCCCCGGAGCGGGCGGGACGCAGCGGCTCCCGCGAACCGTGGGTCTGCGCAACGCGCTCGACATGATCCTCACCGGGAGGAACGTCCGCGCGAAGAAGGCGCTGCGCATGGGGCTCATCGACGAGCTGGTGCACCCGTCGATCCTGCGCGAGGTCGCGGTGGATCGCGCGCGGCAGCTAGCCGACGGAAAGATCGCGCGGGAGGGGCGCAAGCGGCGCTCGCGCGGGATCACCAATCTCGCGCTCGAGGGGAATCCGCTGGGCCGCCGCGTGGTCTTCAACAAGGCGCACGCCGGAGTGGTTGAGAAGACCCACGGTCATTATCCGGCGCCGCTGGCGGCCATCGAGGCGGTGCGCGCCGGCTACGACCAGGGAGCGGAGCGCGGCTTCGCCGAGGAGGCGCGACTCTTCGGCGAGATGGCGGTGACCGAGGTATGCAGGCAGCTCATCTACCTCTTCTTCGCCACCACCGCGCTCAAGAAGGACAACGGCGTGGGCGTGCCGGTGGATCCGCTCCCCGTGGACAAGATCGGGATCCTCGGCGCCGGCTTCATGGGAGCGGGGATCGCGAGCGTCGCAGCCGGGCGCGGCACGGTGGTGCGACTCAAGGACGCCGACACCGCGCGCGTGGCGCGCGGGCTCAGGGCGGTGAACGAGGTGCTCCGCGAGCAGCTCGTGAAGAAGCGGATCACTCCGCGCGAGCTGGACGACCAGCTCTCGCTCGTGGGTGGGACGGTGGACTACTCCGGCTTCCAGAACGTGGACCTCGTGGTGGAAGCGGTGTTCGAGGATCTCGCCCTCAAGCAGCAGGTGCTGCGCGAGGCGGAGGAGGTGATCCCGGGCGACGCGATCTATGCGTCCAACACGAGCACGATCCCCATAGGGCGTATCGCGGAGGCGTCGAAGAGGGCGGAGCAGGTGCTGGGAATGCACTTCTTCTCGCCCGTGCACAAGATGCCGCTCCTCGAGGTGATCGTCACCGGGACCACGACCGCTGTTGTCACGGCGACGGCGGTGGCATACGGGAAGAAGCTCGGCAAGCACGTGATCGTGGTGAACGATGGTCCCGGCTTCTACACCACGCGCACGCTCGCCGCGTTCATGAACGAGGCGGGGCATCTGCTGGACGAGGGGGTGGCGATCGACGCGCTCGACCGTGCGCTGGTGGACTTCGGCTTCCCGGTAGGTCCGATCACTCTCATGGACGAGGTGGGGCTCGACGTGGGCGCCAAGGTTGGGCAGGTGCTCCTCGAGGCCTTCGGCGAGCGGCTATCGCCTGCCGCGTCGCTCGCGCGCGTCGTGGCGGCGGGTCGGGTCGGGCGTAAGGGCGGGAAGGGCTTCTACCTCTACGACTCGCCGGGCGGGAAGAAGCGCGGCGTGGATGAATCGGTCTACGAGCTTCTCCCCACGGGATCGAACCGTGTGGAGGTACCGGTGGCCGAGATGCAGCAGCGCTGCGTGCTCGCCATGGTGAACGAGGCTGCGCGCTGTCTGGAGGAGGGGATCCTCCGCTCGGAGCGAGACGGAGATGTAGGCGCGGTCTTTGGAATCGGCTTCCCCCCATTTCGCGGCGGCCCGTTCCGCTACGTGAAGACCGTGGGCGCCAACAACATCGTCCGCCAGCTCGAGCTCTACCACGGGCGCTTCGCTCCGCGCTTCGAGCCGGCGCGCGCGCTCATCGAGATGGCGGAGAAGGGTCGCGGGAAGACCGAACCGGTATGACGAGCGGGCGTGGCGCGGCGCTCCGCATCGTCTACATCACGCCGCGCCACCATTGGAGAACTACTGGATGAAGATCGGACGCGGCGCGGCGACGGTGCTCCCGCTCCTCCTGACGTTGGGATGTGCCACCGCCGCGCAGCCGCGCGCTACCGGTGGCACGATGACCTCGGCCGCCACCACCGATTCCCGCCTCCCGAAGACGCGCGCGGAGCTCACCGACTACGTGGAGACGTCGCACTATGCGGACGTCATCGCGTTCCTCGACAGTCTCCAGAAGCTCGGCGCCCCTATCTGGCGCGGAAGTATCGGTAAAAGCAACGAGGGGAGGGAGCTGCCGCTGGTGGTGCTCTCTCACCCCGCGGTGTCGTCGCCCGCGGAGGCGAAGCGGCTCGGGCGCCCGATAGTCTACGTGCAGGGGAACATCCACGCGGGCGAGGTGGAGGGGAAGGAGGCGCTCCTCATGCTCATCCGCGATCTCTCCTTCGCGCGCGGACCCGGCATCCTCGATTCGGTGGTGTTCATCGCGCAGCCCATCTACAACGCGGATGGCAACGAGCGATTCGCCTCCCAGGAGAAGAACCGGCGGTCGCAGAACGGGCCGGAGCTGGTGGGGACGCGCGCCAACGCCCAGGGGCTCGACCTCAACCGCGATTACATGAAGGTGGAGGCGCCGGAGACGCGCGCATCGCTCGCCGCGTTCGACGAATGGCAGCCCGACGTGTTCGTGGACCTGCACACCACCGACGGGAGCTATCACGGTTACGCGCTCACGTACTCGCCCTCGCTCAACCCCGCGGCGTTCTTTGGCGGCGTCTACGCGCGCGACTCGCTCCTCCCGGTGCTGCGGCAGCGGATGCGCGACCGGCACGGCTTCGAAATCTTCGACTACGGCAACTTCCAGGACGAGTACGGTCGCGGGGATCTCACCGATACGGTGAAGACCGGCTGGTACACCTACGAGCCGTACCCGCGCTACGGCACCAACTACTTCGGCCTGCGCGGGCGAATCTCGATCCTGAGCGAGGCCTTCTCGCACGACCCCTTCGAGCGGCGGGTGAAGTCGAGTTACGCGTTCGTGCGCGAGATCCTCTCGCTCGCGGCGGAGCGTGCATCCGAGATCCGCGCCCTCGAGCGGCGCGCCGACTCGAGCGTGGTGGCGTGGGGGAACGATCCGCGCAACGCGCGTGAGATACCGCTCCGCTCGCGGATGACCACGCATCCACTGGAGGAGGTGGTGGCGTACGAGGATCTCGTGCGCACCGGTGATTCATCGCGCACGCAGCCCGGCGTTCCGCGCGGTTTTCGTCGCACGGGGCATTACCGGAGCGCGAAGATGAAGGTGTACGACCGCTTCGAGCCCACTCTCGAGCGGAAGCCGCCGGCCGCGTACGTGCTGCGCCCCAGCGACACAACGGCGGTGCGGCTCCTTCGAGAGCACGGAGTGGAGGTGCGGCGCGTGGATGGTGACCGTACCGTGCGCGCGCAGAGCTTCACGGTGGACAGCATGATCGCCGCACAGCGTCCCTTCCAGGGGCATCGCGAAGTCCGGCTCGAGGGGCAGTGGAGCGATAGCGACCGGACCGTGGCCGCGGGCTCCTGGCTCGTTCCCGTGGCGCAGCCGATGGGAGTAGTGGCCTTCTACATGCTCGAGCCGGAGAGCGATGACGGGCTCGTGGCGTGGAACTTCTTCGACTCCGAGCTCGCTGCCGGCGAGGAATTTCCGGTATACAGGGTGCAGGATTCCATGCCCTGACAGCCGACACCGCAGGTGATAGCTTCAGTGGGCGGCGCACCGTCACAGCGCGAGCGCGCCGCCCGCGTCCAACACACCCACTCAATGCTCCGTCAGACCTTACTCTATCTCTCCAATCAGCCGAAGGTCTTCAGGTTCGTCCGGAACAACGGACTGGCCAAGAAGTTCGCCTCCCGCTTCGTGCCGGGCGAGACACTCGACAGCGCGCTCGAGGTCGTACGCTCGCTGAACTCCCGCGGAATGTCCGTCTCGCTCGACCTCCTGGGCGAGAGCGTCCGCAACGAGACTGAAGCTCGTGCCGCATCGCAGGAGTACATCCGGATCCTCGACCGGATCGAGGAGCGGCAGCTCGACGCCAACGTGTCGGTCAAGCTCACGCAGATGGGGCTCGACATCTCCGAGGACCTCTGTGCGGAGCTCATGCACGACATCCTCTGCCGCGCGCGCGACTACGAGACCTTCGTGCGGCTCGACATGGAGTCGAGCGAGTACACCGAGCGCACGCTCCGTATGTTCGAGGACCGGCTCTATCCCAACTACCGCGAGAACGTGGGGGTAGTGCTGCAGAGCTATCTATATCGCACGCAGGCCGACGTGGATCGCGCGATCGAGCTGCACTGCCGTGTGCGACTCTGCAAGGGTGCCTACAAGGAGCCCGCCGCGGTGGCGTATCCCGAGAAGCGCGACGTGGATGCCAACTACGTTCGCTGCATGCACAAGCTCCTGCTGAACGGGAACTACCCCGGCATCGCCACCCACGACCCCGAGATGCTCGCCGAGGCGAAGCGCTTCGTGTCCGACCAGCGAATCGACCGCTCCCGCTTCGAGTTCCAGATGCTCTACGGCATCCGCCGCGACCTCCAGGACCAGCTCGTGCGCGAGGGTTACAACCTCCGCGTCTACGTCCCATTTGGTACCCAATGGTACCCCTACCTCATGCGCCGCCTCGCCGAGCGCCCCGCCAATGTGGCGTTCATAGCGGGAAGCGTGATGAAGGAGATGGTGGGGAAGTGAAACGGGGTTCAGCAACCAAAGGGTTCAGGGTTCAGGAACTGCCTCGGGGGAGAGAACTCTCCCCCGAGGCAGTTCCTGAACCCTGAACCCTGCCTCCTGAACCCTGCAGTGTTCATCCCCCCCGACCACTCGAAAGGCGACGAGAACACGATCGGCGGGTACAGGGCGGTGCATGCGCGGCCGGCTGCGTTCGAAGGGAGCGACGGGGCGGCGTACAGTGTCGAGATAGAGGCGGATGAGACGGACGACGTGGAGGCGCCCTGGGGGGCGTTTCTTCTGTTCGTGAAGTGGTCGAGCGGCGAGCCCAGGGTGAGCGGGCACCTGGAGAGCGATTTTCTGGTGCGTGGCGCCAGCGAGGCGGAGGTACGCAAGCGTGTGGGGGACTTGCCGCTCGCTCGTGTGCGCGAGATACTCGAAAGGCTGATACGCGAGCATGCGCCCGGCCCGGAGAGGCCGTGGTGGGAAGCGATGCGCGACGAGAATGGCGACGAGGGTGACGTTCCCCGAGCGGATGATGCGAGTGACAGGTAACGGCCAGGTCGGAATGTGCGGTTGAAGGCGGCCGTCCTGAGCGGTACGGGCGGCGTCTGGCGCGCCCTCGATGAGAACGGCGTAACACGCGATGTGTCGATGCGCGGTCGCCTCAAGCAGTCGGGAAAGGGAAGCGGCGGCGAGGCGCTCAAGCTGGCCGTGGGTGACGAGGTAATTCTGGAGAGGGCCGAGCGCGGCGACGCATGGGCGATCGCCGAGATCCTCCCGCGGCGCTCGCGACTCGCGCGCCGTGCCCCCGGCACCGAGTACCGCGAGCGCGTTGTCGTGGCCAACGTGGACCAGGTGCTCGTCGTCTTCGCCGCCGCGCGGCCGGAGCCGCACCCACGGATGCTCGATCGCTTCCTCGTGATCGCCGCGGCGAACGAGATCCCCGCGCGCGTGGTGATCAACAAGGTCGACCTCGTTACGGAGGACGACGTCCGCGCGCGCTTCTCCCTCTACGAGCGCGCGGGATATCCGCTCCATCTCACCAGTACCGTTACCGGTGCGGGACTCGATTCGCTCGCCGCTGCGCTGCACGGGCGCTCGACGGCCATCTCGGGGCCGTCGGGAGTGGGGAAGTCCTCGCTCCTGAACGCCATCTATCCGGGCTTCGCCCTGCGCGTCGGAGAGATCAGCCGCTCCGTCGACAAGGGGCGGCATACCACGGTGGGTGCGTCGATGCACCCGCTCCCCGATCCGGAGGGAGGCTTCGTGGTGGACACGCCGGGGCTGCGCGAGGTGGGAATCTGGGAGCTCGACCCGCGCGAGCTCGACGAGTGCTTCATCGAGCTCCGCCCATACATCGAGCAGTGTCGCTTCGCAGACTGTCTCCACCGCGCGGAGCCGGGGTGCGCGGTGCGTGATGCGGTTGCCGCCGGCGAGGTGAGCGGCGATCGCTACGACAGCTACCTTCGGCTGCTCGACGAGCTCGAGCGGAGCGCGCGCGCGTGGTGAGTGACGAGACCGGCGCACGAAGCGCGGACGAAGCGGCGGCGCGCGCTCACGACGCGGTGGAGCAAGACGGGCATCGACACTCGCCTATCCGCGGACTGCCGCCGATCCAGGACGCTCTCATCAGCAAGCTGAGCGCCCCATGGGCGCGCATCGTCACTCTCATCTCGCGAAGCGACTGGGACGAGGGCGCGCTCCTGATGGTGTTCGGACTCATCATCGGGGTCGCGGGCGGGCTCGGAGTCGTGGGCTTCTATCATCTCATAGATCTCGCCTACGGCTTCTTCATCGTTTGGATGGGCAACAAGCTCGGCGTCACCTCGCACGTGGCGTATCGCCCATTCCTCACGGCGCTCGGTCTATGGGTCGCATGGGCGATGGTGCGGCGCATCCCGGACGGGCAGAACGTCGCCTCGCTCAAGCTGGCCGTCGCGAAGCGCGGCGGGATCGTGCATCTCGGGCCATCCACCGTACGCACCGTCGCCTCCGCGGTGACGCTCGGCTCCGGCGGCTCGGCCGGAAGCGAGGGTCCGACGGCGGTGATCGGTTCCGCCATCGGCTCGGTCATCGGCCGAGCGCTGCGCTTCCAGCCGCGCCGGTTGAAGGTACTGGCCGGGTGCGGCGCCGCAGCGGGAATCTCGGCAGCGTTCAACGCACCCTTCGCGGGTGCGTTCTTCGCGCTCGAGGAGGTACTGGGCACTTTCTCGATCGGCGCGTTCAGCCCGGTGGTCGTCGCCAGCGTGGCGGGCGCGCTCACGGTGCGACCCTTTCTCGGATCGCACCCCGCGTTCCAGATCCCCGAGTACGGCGAGATCCGGCCGCTCGCGATCCTCTTTCTGTATCCGCTCCTCGGCATCGCGTGTGGGCTCTGGGGCGCGTTCTACACGCGCACCTTTTTCTCCACCGCCGACTACTTCAAGAAGGCGCCCGGCCCCGAGTGGCTGAGGCCCGTGGTGGGCGGGCTCGCGGTAGGGCTCATCGTCTACTTCTCGCGCGGCCTTCTCGTAGGGAACGGGCACCTGGCGATCCCGACGAAGGTGTTCGGCGGCACCGCGTGGTACTTCCTGCTCGCGCTCACGTTGGCAAAGACCATCGCCACCAACCTCACGCTCGGCTCGGGCGGCTCCGGCGGTGTGTTCACACCCACGCTTTTCATCGGTGCTGCGCTCGGCGGCTCGATGGGGCGGCTGGCCGATACGCTGCTCCCGCATTTCGGACTGCACCCTACCGCGTGGGGGTTGGTAGGGATGGCGGGGCTCGTGGCCGCGGCCAATCGTGCGCCGATCACCGCCATTTTCATGGTATTCGAGATGACCGACGACTACGGCCTCGTGCCGCCGCTCATGCTCGTGTCGGTCATCGCCTACGCCAGCGCGCGCCGTTTCGCGCCCTACGGTCTCTACGACGGATGGCTGGAGCGACGCGGCGAGCATCTCGCGCACGGTGCGGATCGCGCGCTCATGCACCGCATTCAGGCGAAGGATGCGCTGGAGCCGGATCCAGTGACCGTAGCTGCCGGCGCGACGCTCTCCGACATCGTCGCGGCCGCGGGACGTACGCGCCACCCCACTCTCGCGGTGGTGGATGAGGAGCAGATACTGCTCGGCGTGATCACTTACGCCGAGCTGCGCGAGGCAATGCTCGATCGCGGTGAGCTGGCGCCGCTGATAATGGCGGCCGACATCGCCGAACCCACGGAAGTCGTGGTCCCCACCGACTCGCTCCGCGACGCGCTGCGCAAGATGAACACGCGCGCCATAGATGTGATCCCGGTCGTGGAGAGCGAGGCGAACCCCAAGCTCGTGGGGCTGTTGAGTCGCGCGGATGTGCTGAGCGCGTACGAGCGGGAGCTGATGCAGGAGGTGTGATGCGGCGCGGGTCGGAGCGCTGCATCGAGCACACCGACCCGTGAGGAAGCCGTACCGCGTCCGCTCAGAACGCGTCCAGCAGCGCCTTCGTCACATCGCTCGTGTCGCCCACGTAGGCGAAGCGCACCCCATGGATGTACTTCCGGGCAGCGTTGCGGACGTCGAGCGGAGTGACCTGGCGCAGCTCGTCGGCGAAGCTGTCGGCGGCGTGCCAGTCGCCGCGGTAGAGCTGCGCGCGCGCCAGGAAGTCCGCCTGCGCGGCGTTGGTCTCGGTGTTCAGGAAGTACTCGGTGATGAACTGCGAGATGATCACCTGCAGGTTGTCGGCGTCCACGAGGCCGTTCTGCAGGTCCGAGATCTCCTGGCGCATCAGCATCAACACTGTGTCGGGCGACGTGGTCGTCACGTACAGCCCACCGGCTGCCACCGCGCGCTCCACGAACGGGGCATCCACCGCGTAGGTGAGATTTCGCCGCGAGCGGATCTCCGCGAACATCCTCCCCGTGAGTACCGCGGTGGCGACGCGCAGCGCCTGGTAGTCCGGGTTGGTCGCGCTGGGGCCGGAGTAGTAGCCCTGGATGTAGTTCGTGGGTAGGGCGCGCTCCACCAGCACCGATGCGCCGGGGCGCGGACCCACGCCCTCCGGCGCAGTCCATCTGTAATCCCCCTTCGGGAGCTTGCCGATGGTGCCGCGCACCAGGTTCTCGAGCTGCGACCTCTCGACGTTTCCGACCACCACGAGCAGCATGCGCGATGTGACGAGCTGAGTGTCGCGGAAGTGGCGCAGTTCGGCGGCGGAGAGCGATTCGATGGAGCTCTCCGTGCCGGCGGGCGAGAGTGCGTAGTGGCTCGGCGAGAAGGCGATGCTGTCCGCCAGATACTGGACGAGGTTGTCCGGCGAGTCGTCGCGCTGCCGGACGGCGCTCAGCACCTGTGCACGTACCAGCTCTACGGCGCTCGAGTCGAGCGTGGGCTCCATGAGGCGGTCGGCGAGGATCATCCAGGTGCTGTCGAAGGTGGAGCGAACGCCGCGGAAGCCGAACATCGTCCAGTCGTCGCGCGGCTCCACCACGATCGTGCTCCCCAGCTCCGCGGTCTTGCGACGCAGCTCCTCGCGCGAGTAGCGCCTGGTGCCGAACTCGGAGACCCAGAGCATCATGGGCTCGATGCCGGCGTTCGAGTCAGCCACCTCCCGGGTGCCGCCCAGGAGGTAGAGGTTGGCGGCCACCACATCGTTGGCGGTGTTGCGGCGCAGGATGACGTGCACGCCGGCGACGTCGAAGCTCGACGTCATCGTATCGGGTGCGGGGCCCCGGGTTGGCGCCGTCGCTCCGTCGCGCGACTCCGGTATCCCGCTTGGCCATCCGTCCGGGAGAGCGGCGGCCGCGGTCGCGCCCTCCACGCCGAGCGGGCGGGCGCTCGCCGCGGGCGCCGCCCAGGCGGAGAGCGTGATCGCGCCGGCCGCCGCCGCGGCGACGATGGTCGTGCGGCGCATCAGCGGTTGCCTCCCGCCGAGGAGCTGGTGATCCGTGCGTGACGGAGATCGTCGAGCGTCAGGCGTATCTGCTGGCGGTCCCGCGGCGAGATCAGCACGCCGGTGACGCGCGGCTTCCCCACGATGTACTTGCGCACGTACGCACGCAGCTGCTCCGGCGTCTGACTCGCCATGTTGTCCACGTATCCCATGTAGTAGTCCAGTCCCGCGACGCTCCACCAGAATCCCAGCTCGTGAGCGAAGCCCGATGCGCGTTCGAGGCCGAGCGCCGTGCCAACGGCGCGCTGCTGCTTCTGCAGCGCCATCTCGGCCGCCGTGAAGTAGCCCGGGTCGTCGAACTTGGCGATCTCCTCATCGAGCGCGGCGAGCGCTTCGCGCAGCTTGCTGGGCGTGGTCTCGCCGCTGATGGTGATCGGACCCGTGTGGTCGAGCGTGTAGTAGTTGACCACCACCGAGTGCCAGAGACCGCTGTCCACGAGACGCTTCTGGAAGGTGGATCCCTCCTGGTTCATGACGTCCGAGAAGACGTCGGCCGCGTAGGTCGCCTCCGGGTCCTTGCCGACGCTCGGCCCGAGCCACTGCTCCATCACGAGCACCGTGCTCACCGGCTGCTCCACTATGACCGCGTCGTCCGCTGGTAGCGGCGGCACGTCCGGTATCGGCTGTGTGGCGAAGGGGTCCGCGCCCTTCGGCATCCGGAAGATCTCGCGCGCGAGCGCGAATACCTTCTGCGGCTGCACGTCGCCGGCGACTATGAGTGCGGCGTTGTTCGGGACGTAGTAGTGCTTCTGGATCTCGCGCATCTTCTCCGGAGTGACCGTGCGGATCACCTCGCGGTTGCCGATGGTGTTCTTCCGGCTGTACGCGGAGCGCCAGAGACGGCGGTTCATCTCGTCCTGGAACTTGAAGAAGGGGCTCGACTCCTGGCGGTCGTACTCACCGAGAACCACTTCCTTCTCGCGCGCCAGCTCGTCGGGGCGGAAGAGCGGTGCGCGGAAGGCCGGTTCGAGAAGGCGCATCCCCGCCTCCAGGCTGTCGGCGGGGAGGGTGAGATAGTAGTTCACCACCTCCTCGCGAGTGCTCCCGTTGAAGACGGCGCCCAGCTCCGCGGCGTGCTGAGTGAAGGCGTCGGGCTCGGGATAGGCGGAGTCGCTCTTGAAGAACATGTGCTCGTACATGTGCGCCAGCCCCTCGTACTCCGGGGTCTGGGTGAAGGCACCGTTCTTCACGTCTATCTCGACCGTGGCGAGGGGGACGCCGTGGTTCTCGACGACGATCACCTCGAGCCCATTGGGGAGAACTTCCCGGTGGATGACCTTTTCCAGCGTGCTTCGCACGCGGGCGGCGGTTGCCGGGAGCGCGCTCTGACTGGCGTCGCTCTGGCGCTTCGAAGCGGTCGGGCTCCCACCCTGCTGAGCGGATGCCACGCTGGCGGCGGCAGCGAGAGCCAGGATGGCCGGCGTCAGGCTTCGCGCGCGGAAGAGGTTGGACATCCATGAAGTATAGCGTTCCGGCATATGGATAGGCACGAAATGTTCAGCTTGCGGTTTCGGCGGTGATGTCTGAATTTGGGAACATGCGGGGGCGCGTGGAAGCAGCCCACCGCGCACTCCTCGAGAATGGGAGGCGAGCCATGCGTGCTCCGGGCGTTGCAGTCGTCGTCTTGCTTCTTTCGGGTTGTCTACCGTTCCATCGCTGGCACAGGGACCGGCACCAGGACCCTGCGCTCGACCGGAAGGCGGTTCTCACGAAGGAGAAGCCCACGTCGCTCATCGCCGCCGATGGGAGCCGTTGCCTCGTGGGCGAGGACAAGTTCGCGGACATTCGGGTCGGCGACCGGGTCTGGTGCGTGTGGAGCGCCAAGGACGGGCAGAAGACTGCGTACTCGTGGGGCGACGAGGGCGTGCCGCCGGGTGAGCGGCGTAAGCCGGGATCGAGCGGCGGTGGTGGTCTGCACGTTTTCGGCTGGCCGTGAGCCGCCGGACTCCCGCCTCCAGCTACCCGTCTGTTGCTGAGGGGGTGCTACGCTTGGGCGCGGCACCGCTACAACGGTTGGGTGGTATCCAACGAACGGCCTCCCCTATCATTGTATAGGAGCTGATCCGCGCCGGATCGCGGTCACACCGTATAACCCTGTCGCGGACATGCGCATCCGAGCGCCCGGCGGGCGGGTGGATGCGCCGATCCGCCGTACGGCGATCTCGTCTGGAGGGCGGAGGCGCCAGGGCCCTTGTATTGCCAAGCTCGCCTTCGCTCGCTGCGCTCCATGTCACCGCTAGACCCCTTCGCTGTGGGGTGACGCTGGAGTGGGGAGCAACGTTAGCGTCCCCGCCCGACCGAGAATGGCACCCCGGCCGCGAGGCCGGTCCGCAAAGCCAGGGGTCTCCCGTAAGACCGCCCGGCCACCGAAGGAGGGCACGCCCGGCCACGATGAGCCGGAACCCGTGTCAGTGGAGTCACCCCCGTGCGGTACTCGCCCCTTCTGTCCCTGGCCGCGCTCGCGATCGTGGCCGCCTGTAGCAGCGACAGCCCCACCGGAGTCTCGCAGGACCTCTCGTCGTCCAGTGAAATAGTCATCACCGCTGGAGCGGCGGTGCCGGTGCCGATTCAGGCCCCGACGCCGAGGAAGCCGTCGCTCTCCGTCGGAACTGCGACAGTCAACATGGGAGGCTCGGCTACCACGCCCGTGACTCTCACGGCCCAGAGCTGCTCGGAGACGGCGTCGCAGGTCGTCGTGGTTACGTATTCCGTAAGGAACAACCAGGCGCAGAACGCCAGCTTCAAAGTGAACACCAGGTGGACTTTTGACGGCACTGCCTGGGTCGGGTCCGCGCCGACCACCGTAGTGGTTCCGAGTCAGAGTGGTGGAACCACGACGACTTACCCGGTGACGGTGGTATTGGTAAACGCGAGCGATGTGAGCACCGGTATCTCATCGTTCAGCATCGATCCATTCGACCTGCAGACGTCGGGGAATCCGGCACTCCAGATGAACAATGCGGACGTTACGGTCAACGTGGCGTTCGATGGTTGCGCCATTCAGAATTCGCCGCCGACGCTCGTGCTACCCGATGGCTTTACCGACGTCGAAGCTACCAGCAGCGCGGGGGCAGTGGTGAACTTCACCGTCACCGCGAACGACCTGGAGGACGGCGATCTCACCTCGGCGGTCAGCTGCGACCACGACAGCGGCGATACCTTCCCGCTGGGTACTACGAAGGTGGTGTGCGAGGTGACGGATTCGGGTGGGCTCACCACCACTGGCAGCTTCGAGATCACTGTGGTCGACACCACACCGGCCTACTTCACGAGCTTCCCGACCGGTACCGTGAGTCTGATCGCCGCCGACATCAATGGCGCCACGCTCGATGTCGGGTCGCTCGGCATCGCGGTGGAGGATGTGGGTCATGTCTCGGAGCCAGCTTCCTACAGCTGCGACTACGTTGCCGGTACGGTGCTCGAGATCGGCAGCACCACCACGGTTTCCTGTACGGCGAGCGACGCCCTGGGCAATACGAGCGAGGCGAGCACCTTCGACGTATTCGTGGGACTGAACGTCAGCGGTACCGGCTTCCTCTCCCCGCTGCGCATGGCGGGGCCGTTCAGCACCCACAAGCGCGGCTCCACCATCCCTCACAAGTTCCTGCCGCCCACCTACGCCGACGGGACGCCCGCAACAGATCTGGCGTCGGGGCTCCGTCTCGTGATCACACACCTGGACGGCGCCGTGGAAGATGGTGCGATCGAGGTGAACGACTACTCGGCAGGCTCCACGACGTGGCGCTACGACGATGAGGGCGGGCAGTACATCTTCAACCTGAAGACGATCACCGGGTGGGACGTCGGTTGCTGGCAGACGGCAGTGTCCTACAAGGGGATCACGCTGGCCACTACGGAGTTCAACCTCAAGAAGTAGAGGGGAGGGGCCGGCGGCAGCAGTCTGGGCGCTGAGCGCTGGCGGTATTAGGCTGACCGGTGGCCGCGTTAGGCTGACGGGCAGAAGTATCAGGCCGACCGGGTCCGGTCGGCCTGATACTTCTGCCCGTCGGCCTAACGCGGCCGGCTCTTCCTTCGCAGATCCGAACACTGGCGCGTACACTGACGGAGTCGCATTTTGACGCCACTCCGAGGCCGGCTCGATGGATCCCGCTCGCCGGACTCGGAATCGTCGAATCAAAGATGTGCCCGCCCACCGAGGGAGAATGGAGGGCGTATGAGGTCGATTGCCCTGCTCGTGGCCTGTCCCGCCCCCATCGTTCCGCGCGCGCTCTCCGCGCAGGAATCGAGCGCCGAAGCGCAGGTGCGCCAGACGGTGCAGGTGTTCTACGCCGCCTTCAACTCACACCGCTTCGACCACGTGGTGGATATCACGACCGACGACTGGAACCACATCAACCCACTCGGCGGTCGGACTCGTGGGCGCGATGAGGTGCTCGCGGAGCTGCAGGAGGTGCACGGCACCTTCCTCCAGAGCGTCACTGACCGAATCGAGGCAATGGATGTACGCTTCGCGAGCGAAGATGTCGCCGTGGCGACCGTGGCGAGCCAGTTGAGCACGTTCACCACCCCGGATGATGTCAAGCACGAGAATGAGCGGCTCACCCATACCTTCGTCCTGGTCAGGCGCGGTGATCGCTGGCTGATCATGCAGGATCACAACACTTTCGTGACACCTCTCCCCGGGCCTGGCCGGTGAGATCTCAGCTCTGTCTCGCGTTATTGCTGCTCGGCACCGCGTCGCTTCGCGCCCAGGGCGATGCGGTGCGCTGCCGTGTCCACGATGAATGGGGACGCTACGCCTGCGCGCGAATCGTCGGGCATGTCGTCGGCCCCGACGGACGCCCGACTCCGCGCCACGCGTTCGTGCTCATCCGTGCGCGCCATATCGACAGGCTGCCCGACGTGCTTCCTGTGTTCGAGCGCGCCGATAGTACGGGCCACTTCGACTTCTTGCTGCTGAAGTACACAGGGGATTCTACATCGCCTGCCGACACGCTCCATGTGCCCATCACCGCGGCCTGGCTCGATCAATCCCGGCAGGTCCCTTTGGGCGTGCCCCAGCCGGTGCTCGGCGCGGATTCCGTCGATCTACCGGTCGTCTTCGCGCCCTACGGCGCGGTGGCGCCAACGGACACGGTGGTATTCCATCTCGCGCGCCCACCCGCCAATCAGCAACGCCGGTGAGTCGTAAGAATTGCTCGCGGTACTGCATGGCAGATGCAACCGGGTGGGACTTTCGGCGATCGTCGCGCCCATCCGAGCCGAACTGCCTTGTGGGACGAGGCCGGACGGGGGCGGTCGATCACACATCATCACATATAGAGGATCCCAGAGTGAGAGATACGACCTTCGCCGGCCGCCTGCCCTGGGCCATCGCGCCTGTGCTGTGTGCAGGCTTGCTACTCGGCCCAGGCGTGGCACGGGCACGAGCACAGGCACCCACGCCTCGCGTCGACTCGCTCGCACCCGACTCCATCCCCGGCCGCATCGATCGGGTCTTCGCCCGGTGGGACCGCGTGAACTCGCCCGGCTGCGCTATCGGCGTGAGCCGGGATGGCGAGATGGTCTACCAGCGCGGCTACGGGATGTCCAACCTCGAGCATGCGATAGCGATCACGCCGCCGTCGATCTTCCACGTAGCTTCGATATCGAAGCAGTTCACGGCGTTTTCGATCCTTCTCCTCGAGCAAGACGGCAAGCTCTCGGTGGACGACGACGTCCGGAAGTACATCCCCGAGCTGCCGTCGTACGGGAAGACGATCACGATCGACCATCTTCTTCATCACACCAGCGGGCTTCGTGATCAGTGGGACCTCCTCGGCCTCGCGGACTGGAGGGAAGATGACCTGATCACGGAGGATGACGTCCTGCGCGTGGTCACGCGGCAGAAGGAGCTGAATTTCGAGCCTGGCGCCGAGTACCTGTACAGCAACACCGGCTATACGCTCCTCGCCATCATCGTGAAGCGGGTGAGCGGGAAGTCCCTTCGCGACTTCGCCGACGAGCGGATATTCAGACCGCTCGGCATGAACGCCACCCACTTCCACGACGATCACAGCATGATCGTCCCCGGTCGCACGCAGGCGTACGAGCCGCGCCGGGGCGGCGGGTGGCGGATCAGCATTCCGGTCTTCGACACGTATGGCGCAACGAGCCTCTTCACGACCATCGGAGATCTGCTGGCCTGGGAGCAGAACTTTGCCGACACGAAGGTGGGCGGACCTGCGCTCATCGCGAAGCTGACCACCACGGGCGTGCTCACCGATGGCACGCCGATCAGCTATGCGCGTGGCGTGGTGGTCGGTAAGTATCGCGGACTCGCGACCGTGGGGCACAGCGGGGCCGACGCTGGCTACCGGGCGGATGTGGTGCGCTTCCCCGATCAGCGGCTCGCGGTCGCGGCGCTCTGCAACCTCGCGAACATAGATCCGGGCGAGCTCACGAGGCGCGTGGCCGAGGTATACCTGGGTGGCGAGATGCGCTCGGACAGCACGGGGACTGCTCCCAAGTCGATCGCCATCTCGGCGCGTGAGCTCTCGCGCTACGCCGGGGTGTACCGGAACTCGCGCACCGACGATGTGTGGCGCTTCCAGGTCCGTGGAGACACTCTCGTCCTGCAGATCGGTGGTGGAATTTCTCTGACGCCGGTGGGCGCCGATAGATTCGTGGGCCCGGGCGGCGCCGAGCTGACGTTCACCGGTCAGCCTAACGCCGTCGGCCGGCTTCGGCTCGTGGTCGCGGGGGAGCGCCCGCGGGAGTTCGAGCGGCTCGGGCCATCGAAGCCATCCGCCAGGGACCTCGCTTCCTACTCCGGGCGCTACTTCTCCGAGGAGATCAATACCGCGTACGACCTCATCGTCCGCGGCGACACGCTCGTAGCGGTGTCGCGGCGCGGCGCGGAGTATCCGCTGGAGCCGATGTCCGCCGATCTCTTCCGGGGCCGCGGCATGGGCACCGTGCGCTTCGAGCGCGACGGGAGGAAGCGCGTCACGGCGCTGCGCGTGAGCACGGGGCGGGTGCGCAGACTGAAATTCGCTCGCTCCGGCGAGCCCGCTGCGGCGGTCAGCGGAGCTGCCGGAACAACCACGGAGAAGACATCGAGATGAGGCGCTGACTCGAGCAGCGACCTACTTCCCGCCCGACGTGAGCGCGCGCACCAGGTCGTAGGTGTAGTCCACTCCCGTGTAGAACGCGGCTACGCGTATCCGCTCGTCGCGGCCGTGTGCACGGTGATCGTCGGCATCCACCGGTACGCCGGAGACGGCGTACACGGGGATGCCGGCGTTGCGGACGTACAGCCCATCTGTCGCGCCGGCCGACATCGCCGGCACCACGGGCGCGCCGGGGAAGTACTTCGAGCTCACACGCTCCACCGGGCCCATGACCTCGGGGACGAGCGGCGACGGGGGCGACGGCTTCACGGGGTTCACGACCGATACCTTCACGGCGGTGTCGCCGATCGTACGGCGGATCGTGGCAACGATGTCATCCTGCTTGTCGGTCGGGAGCAGGCGGCAGTTGACGATCGCGCTCGCGCTTTGTGGGAGCGCGTTGTTCGCGTGGCCGCCCTCGAGGCGGGTTGCCACGCATGTCGTGCGTAACTGCGCGTTGAGCGCCGCCGAGCGCGTGGATAGCCGACGCCCTGCCGTGGTGTCACCGCTGGAGGCGACGAGCTTCATGTCCGCGGCGACGTCGGGCGACTCGAGGGCCGCGGCGCGCTCGAGGTACGTTCGCGTCACCTCGTTGAGCCGCATCGGAAACTCCAGCCGCGATATCGCACCGAGAGCCGAAGCGAGACGATAGATGGCGTTGTCGGGAACCGGCTCCGAGCTGTGTCCACCGGGGTTGTGCACCTCGAGGTGCAGATCGAGATACATCTTCTCGCTCGCCTGCACGTTTCGCGAGAACACCTTTCCAGCGTTGGCCAGCGGAGCGCCGGCGTCGCCGTTGATGCAGTACTCCGCGTCCACCAGCTCGCGATGGTTCTCCAGCAGCCACTTCACTCCGTTGTAGGCGTCGTCGTCCTCTTCGCCGGATGTGAGGGCGAGGATGATGTCGCGGTCGGGAGTGAAGCGCTCGCGCTTCAGCCGGATCATGGTGGCGGTGAAGATCGCCGCCATGTGCTTGTCGTCGCTCGTACCGCGTCCGTAGAAGTAGCCATCGCGCTCGGTCAGCGTGAATGGCTCCATCGACCAGTCCTCGCGACGCGCCTCGACCACGTCGAGGTGGGCGATGAGGAGCACGGGTTTCCTGGCGCCAGTGCCGCGCAGGCGGACGACCACGTTCTGGTTGTTGCTGTCCGGGCCGATCACGTGGACATCGGCGGCCGGGTATCCCGCGGCGAGGAGCCGGCGCGCAACGGCGCGGGCGGCGGGGGTGGTGTTGCCGTGGTGGAAGGTCGTGTTGATGCCGACCAGCTCGGCGAAGATCTCCCGGGCGAGTGCGTGCGCCGGGCTCGGGCTCTGCGCGCGGGTCGCATTCGTTGAGAGGAGGAGCGCTGCGAGCGCGACGGCGGCGACGCGCGCGGCGCGGGTGTGACGCGGATTGGGCACGGTGTTTGGAGCGCTGGGGAGTGGCGTACGTGGGGAGCGCGATCCACGGAGGAACGCGATCCGGCTGGATGTACTGAGGAGCACGATCCGGAAAGTGCACGCTAGCGGCTCGCGGCGCCAGCATATTCGCGAGTGCGGCGGTGGCAGGCGCTAGCGGGAGAGGCGGTCGTGGTACATCCTTAGCTCGTGGCGCGGTCCGCCCTCACCTCACGCGCCCGGAGGCCGACGCACGCACGCGTTTCCCCGGGACGCCCACCGTCTGGAAATCATACATGAGTGAGCCTCTCGACGATCGGGTCGTCGCCGCCATCGGCAGCCACTACGAGCTCGGTGGAGAGATCGGCCGCGGCGGGATGTCGGTGGTGTACAGCGCGCGCGACCGCCGACTCAACCGGCCGGTGGCGATCAAGGTGCTGCCACCGGAGCTTGCCTACGACCCGGCCATCCGCACGCGCTTCACGCGCGAGGCGCAGACTTCGGCTCAGCTCTCGCACGCGCACATCGTTCCGATCTACGACGTGGGCGAGCGCGATGGCATCGCCTACTTCGTCATGGCGCTGGTTACGGGTGGAAACCTCGCAGCGCTTCTCGCGCACGTGCCGCGGCCGCCGATCGACGACGTCCGCCGCCTCCTACGCGAGATCTGCGATGCGCTCGCGTACGCACACCAGCGCGGGGTCGTGCACCGCGACATCAAGCCGGACAACATCCTCCTCGACGCCGAGAGCGGCCGGGCGATCGTGACCGACTTCGGTATCGCGCGCGCGATGGAGGCGGGTGGCCGCCTGACTGCCACCGGGATCGCGGTGGGGACTCCGGCCTACATGTCGCCCGAGCAGGCGGTGGGCGAGCGCGAGGTGGATGGAAGGAGCGACATCTACTCGCTCGGCGTGCTCGGATACCAGATGCTCACGGGCCGGGTGCCGTTCACGGGCGGGAACTCGATGTCGCTCCTCCTGAAGCACATCACCGAGCCGCCGCGGCCGATCCCGGAGCTGCGCCCCGATGCCCCGCGCGTGCTCTGTGACGCGATCGACCGTGCACTGGTGAAGGAGCGGGAGGATCGCTGGCCCACCGCGACGGCGTTCAGCGATGCACTGGGTGCAACGGAAGCCGCGAACGTGTCGTGGCGTTCGGAGCG
The DNA here is from genome assembly GCA_044463245.1 of Gemmatimonas aurantiaca. Classification (GTDB taxonomy): domain Bacteria; phylum Gemmatimonadota; class Gemmatimonadetes; order Gemmatimonadales; family Gemmatimonadaceae; genus JADGGM01. The sequence goes on along the minus strand of JBIQMO010000021.1, from coordinate 9,831 downwards.
TCGCGAGCCGGTGCGCTACATATCGCCGGTACCGGCATTCGGAAGGGCGAACCGGGTGCCGCGCGATGTCATGCGCCCCGCGGAGCGCCCTGGTGCTAGTCCGATAGTGGTGGAGCAGGGCGGTCGATCGCAGCGGTCCGCCGCCACGGTGCAGCACGGGGGGATCGTGCTGGAACCGGAGCACCTGGCCGGTCTCACCAAGGAGCAGCGCAACGATCTCCGGCTCTGGCATGGACGGGTGAATCTGGTCGATCGGATAAAGGCGATGCGCGGTTACACCTTGCTCACTGCGGCCGCCGCGTGCTGTGGGATCGGCGCGCTCGCGGGTGCTCCTGACGTGCCGCCGCTCATCCTCGCTCCCCTGGTCCCGGCGTACATGTCGTACAAGCTCTGGCGTCGTGGGAAGTCGCTGCGCGAGCGCGGCCTTCGCCTGCGCCGGGTGCTCCTCATGCCACGCGCGCGCTGGGTGATCCCAGCACCTCCCAAACCCCCGCGCGAGGACGAGCTGCTGAAGCTCGCACCGCGCCAGGTTCTCGACGGCGAGCACGGAGCGACGATCCGCCGTGCGGCCGAAGACCGGAAGGCGATTCTCGACCTCGTCCGCGGGATGTCGAAAGCCGATCGCGCGCTCCTTCCGGAGATGGGCTCCACGGTGGACGCGCTCGTGGATCGCGTCGCGCATCTCGCTCGCGCGCTGCACGAGCTGGACGGGAGCATCGACTGGCGTCTCCTCGGTGAGCTGGATGCAAGGATCGCCGAGGTGAAGCGGCAGGGAGGGGCCGCGACGGCGGAAGGAGAGCGGCGGCTCGCGCTCCTCGAGCGTCAACGCGCTACGGTCGACGATCTGGTCCAGCGTCGCGCCGCGCTCTCGCGACAACTCGACAGCGCGGGGCTCATGCTCGGGAATCTGCGGCTCGACCTCGTGAAGTTCCGTTCATCGGGGCTCCAGTCCGTGCTCTCGGATGTGTCCTCGGCCACCCGGGAGGCACGGGTGCTCTCGCGCGAGATTGCCGACGCGCTCGCCGCGGTGGCCGAAGTTCGGACGCTGTAGCGAGGCCGGCGCGGTCTGCAGGCGCTGGCCGATCCACATGGTGCCCTTCGCGCTCGGCTGTCGCTCGAGCTTCCACTCCTCGGATACCAACATGGAGCTTCGTATGTCCAACCTGCGACAGCTCGCGGCGATCGGAGCCGCGGCGTTAGTGATGATTGCGTGTACGGCGGACACGAGCGCGCTCCAGTCATCGAGCGGCGCTCCGTGGCAGACACCGTCCGCCGGCGACGAGGCAGCGATCCACGCGCTCTTCGATTCCACGGCCGCGGGATGGAACCGGGGCGACCTGGCCGTCTACATGTCGCCCTACGCGGACTCGGCGGTCGGCGCCGGGGCTGGCAGCTTCGACGTGGGCAAGGCGGCGATAGAGCGGACGATGCGCGCCGGCTTCTGGCGCAACGGCCGACCCGCACAGGAGCTGCACTACGAGAACATCCGCGTGCGCATGCTCGGCGCCGACTACGCCCTCGTCAACGGTGAATTCGTGCTGACCGGCGGCGATCGCCCCGAAAGGAGGGGACTCTTCTCCACCGTCTGGGCGCGCACGAGCGACGGGTGGCGGATGATAAACGATCACTCGGGCTGATCGCGGCGGACAGGCGCATCCTACCCTGACTCCGCGGACCCGGTATTGACAGCCGCCTCGCCGATCCGCATCCTTGCATAGCCAGCTATACATAGCCAGCTAGGTAACCGGCCGATCTCCATGCCCCGACAGAAAGCCGACGTCCTGCGCGGCACGCTCGCGCTCCTGGTACTCAAGGTGCTCGCATCCCGCGGCGCGCTGCACGGATACGCCATAACCGCGCTCATCCAGCAGACATCGGACAACCTCCTGCGTGTCGAGGAGGGGTCGCTCTACCCCGCGCTCCATCGCATGGAGCAGGACGGCTGGATTCGCGGAAAGTGGGGGACCACGGACAAGAACAGGGAAGCGCGCTTCTACGCCATCACGGCTGCCGGACGGCAACAGCTGGCGGCTGAGGAAGAGCAGTGGGAGCAGCTCACCGACGGAGTGGCCCGCGTGCTCCGCTTCGCCTGACAGGCGCGCTCGCATCCAGCGATCCGCCAGCTCGAGGAGAGATCCAATGGCGTGGTACAACCGTCTAGCAAATCTCCTGCGTCCGGGCAGTCTCTCGCGCGACATCGACCGCGAGATGGAGTTCCACATCGCCGAGCGCGCGGATGAGCTGGTGCGCGGCGGGATGGACCCGGAGTCGGCCGCGCGTGAGGCGCGGCGTCGCTTCGGGAATCGCACCATCCAGAAGGAGCACACGCGCGATACGGACATCATCGTCTGGCTGGAATCGGCCGCGGCCGACGTTCGCTACGCACTGCGTGCTCTACGTGGCAGCCCGGGCTTCGCGCTGGTGACCATCCTCTCGCTCGCGCTCGGCATCGGCGCGAACACAGCGATCTTCAGCCTCACCAACACCGTGGTACTCGAGTCGCTCCCCGTGCAGGATCCCGAGGAGTTGCTCGACGTCACGACGGGCGGCAAGAACTCCCGCCAGGGCGAGTCCCACGGGGGCATGAGCAACCCGATCTTCACCAATCCGATCTGGGAACAGATACGCGACGGGGTGGGGAAGGAGGTCTTCTCGGGCGTCTTCGCCTACGGAGATACCCGCTTCGACCTTTCCAACGGAGGGCTCGTCCGCTACGCAAATGGAAGCTGGGTGAGCGGCGACTACTTCTCCACGTTGGGGGTTCATCCATCGCCCGGCGGCGGCCGCCTGCTGCAGCGGAGCGACGACCAGCGCCGCTGCGCGCCCGTGGCCGTCGTGAGCGACGCATTCGCGCAGCGCGAGCTCGGCGGAGCAGCGAGTGCCGTGGGCCGCCCCATCTCCCTCGATGGCCATCTGTTCGATGTCGTAGGAGTAGTGGAGCCGTCGTTCTTCGGAATGGAGGTGGGGAGCTCGGTCGACGTGTACGTACCGATCTGCGCCCAGGCCATTGTCCAGGGGCCCGAAGTGCTCGATGCGCGTAGCCGCTGGTATCTCACCGTCGTTGGCCGTCCCGCGCCTGGATTCACCGAGGCGCAGGTGCGCGCGGCACTCGAAGCGCGATCGCCAGCCATCTTCGCGGCCACTCTTCCACCCAACTGGCGTGCCGTCGATCAGGACGACTACCTGAAGATGACCCTCGGCGTTCAGCCGGCTGCGGGCGGGCTCTCGACGCTGCGCGACCGATACGAGCGAGCGCTGTACACGCTCATGGTAGTGGTAGGCGTGGTACTCCTCATCGCCTGCGCCAACATCGCCAACCTGCTTCTCGCCCGCGCGGCAGCGCGCCAGCGCGAGATCGCGGTGCGCCTTGCCATAGGGTCGAGCCGGGGGCGTCTCGTTCGACAGCTTCTCACCGAGAGTCTCCTGCTATCGCTGCTGGGCGCCGGTGTCGGGCTCCTCTTCGCGCAATGGGCGAGCCGGCTTCTCGTTCGCTACCTCTCGACGGGCTCGGGGAATGGAATCTGGCTCGATCTCGGGATCGACGGACGTGTACTGGCGTTCACGGTCGCCGTGTCGGTCGTCACGGGGATCCTCTTCGGCGTCGCTCCCGCCTGGCGTGCGGTGCGCGTGGATCCGCAGCAGGCGATGAAGGCGGGCGGTCGTGGGGTGGTACCCGGCGAGGGACGCCAGCGAGCAGGGAAGCTGCTCGTCGTCGGACAGGTAGCGCTCTCGCTCCTGCTCGTGATGGCAGCCGGCCTCCTGCTGGGAAGCTTCCGCAAGCTGACTACGCTCGATCCCGGCTTCCGTCGCGAGGGCGTGCTCCTCGCTCAACTCGACCTGGGGAAGGCCGGCTACACCGGTCCGCGACTCCTCGACGCGCACAACGAGCTTCTGCGGCGCGCTCGCGAGCTGCAGGGGGTGCGGTCCGCTAGCACCTCGATAGCCACGCCGATCGGCCGGATGTCGTGGAACGACGCGCTCGTCGTCCCCGGCTATACGCCCGGCGGGTTCCGCGATGCGCTGGCATTCTTCAACGAAGTGAGCGACGGCTACTTCGCCACTCTGGGGACAGCTCTCCTCGCCGGTCGCGACTTCGTACCGGCGGATCAGGAGCGACCGGCGCCGGTGGCCATCATAAACGAGTCGGCGGCGCGCCACTTCTTCCGTGGGGTGAGCCCGATCGGCAGGACGTTCAGCGTACAGCGGGGCGACAGCACTGGCCCCGAAATGGAGGTAGTGGGTGTGGTTGCGGACGCGAAGTACCAGTCGCTCACCGAGGAGAACCAGCCCACTGTCTACATTCCCTTCGGTGCCGGGAGTGACCCGGAGAAGTTCATCAACCTCGAGCTGCGAGCAGACGGCCCGCTCACGAATCTCTCCGGAGCCGTGCGGGATGTAGTGGCATCGGTGAATCCCGCCATCTCGGTCGACCTCACGACACTGCATGCGCAGGTTTCCGCATCGCTCGCTCGTCCCCGTCTCCTCGCGACACTCTCCGGCTTTTTCGGAGCGCTGGCGCTGCTGCTGGCCGTGATCGGGCTGTACGGCACGTTGTCGTACGGCGTCACGCGCCGCCGGAATGAGATCGGCATCCGGCTCGCGCTCGGTGCCGGGCGAGAGCGGGTAATGCGGATGGTCGTGAGCGAAGCGGGGCGACTGGTCCTCATCGGTACGATCGCTGGTGTGCTCCTGGCGCTGGCGACGACGCGCTTCGTCTCATCCTTCCTATACGGACTCGAGGCCACCGACGCGGTGACGCTGGTCATCTCGGCGTGCGTGCTCGGCGGTGTGGCGATGGGCGCGGCCTTCCTCCCGGCATGGCGTGCGTCGCGTCTGGATCCCGTGGAGGCGTTGCGCGAGGAGTAGAGCGAGGTGGTGCCGAGGGCACGGGTGGCGTGCAGTGCCTATTCGCGCCCCCAGCGGGGTCGACTGCAGGTAGGTTGGTCGCGCTGGTGCTGCTTCCATCTGCCGGCGTAGCGATCAACAGGTCCAGCTCGCTGCGCAATACGTAGCGCCCCATCGCGTCGGGCGGCGATCGCCCCGTGCGGGTGGTGCAGCTCGAGCTCCGCGATCGCGAGGCGCTCGTTGGTCATCGTCCACCCGTTCGCTCCCCACATCGCCTGCCGGAATTCGCGAGCCGCATCGGCGTAGCGGCCGCCTCTCATCGCGATCAGCCCGCGAATGTGATGCGACAGCCGCCGATCGCGTCCGTAGTAGCTCCGCGTGCTTATGAGCTCCACCGAGTCTGCCAGCACGCGAAGGCGCGCGGGTCGTGTGGATGATTCGCGACCAGCGCGCGCGCCAGTCGCTCCGAGCGGAGTCGCTCGCCGCCGTGAAAGGCGTTGTACAGCTCCTGATCGGCTACTTCAACGAAGCGTCCATCGTAGCCGGCCTGGATGGCGCTCACATAGTGCTGGTAGGCGCCCACGTTGGATGTTTCGATGTCGGACAGTCGCGGCCCCGGCGCTAGAAGGGGCCGACGGGGTCAGGTCTTTAATTTCGAGCCGTATGGGCTGCAGCCCATACGGCTCGAAATTAAAGACCTGACCCCGTCGGCCAGTTGACTCGCGTTGACATCCCGGTGACCAGGAGATCCTATATTCGCGAGGCGTTTCGGTCCGGCGCCGGTGGAGCTGCCCTGATGCAGAACCTCCACGGCTTCATCACCCGGCGCGCCACCCCACCATATGCACTCGAGGACTCCGATGAATCCACGTATGCAAAGATCCATGCTGATACCGGCCGCGCTCATGGCTCTCTCGGTCATAGCGTGTGAGAGGTCGCAGGCGAGCGCGAAAACTCCCGCCGCCGATTCGAGTACCGCCATCGCGGGAGCGAACGAGGTGGAGATCCGGGCTACCGAGTTCGCCTTCGATGCTCCGGACACCATCCGCGCGGGACTCACCACCTTTCGCTTCGTCGATGCTGGCAAGCAGCTACACCATGCCCAGCTCGTACGACTGAACGATGGGAAGACGATGGCCGACCTCGAGAACGCGATGAAGAAGGGCGGCCCCGTCCCCAGCTGGATGGTCTTCGCCGGGGGGCCGAACGCCCCACGGCTCGGTGGTGGTGTTGCGAAAGCCACCGAGGAGCTGGAGCCCGGGAACTATGCGATCATCTGCGTGATCCCTGGTCCTGACCACGTACCGCACGTCATGAAAGGGATGGTGCATCCTCTCACGGTCATACCGGCCGCGGGCTCCGAAGCCGCGGAGCCGAAGGCGGATCTGGTGGCGCACATGGACGAGTACAGCTACGAGCTCTCCTCGCCGATCACGGTGGGTGAGCACCGGCTTCGTGTCGAGAACGATGGCTCGCAGCCGCACGAGCTCGAGCTGGTTCGCCTCGCCGATGGGAAAACGGTGGTGGATCTGGAGAAGTGGGTCGATTCCCAGCAGGGGCCGCCCCCCGGCGAGCCGCTGGGCGGCGTGGCCACGATGGCTCCGGGGGAGGACGCCTATTTCAGCGCCGACTTCACGCCCGGGAGGTACGCCCTGATCTGCTTCGTCCCCGATGCCGGTGATGGCAAACCGCACTTCATTCACGGGATGGCGAAGGAGATCACCGTGAGCTGACAGCCGGCCTCTGCGCCAGGTCAGACGCTACGATTCCTCCGATTCGTCCGATTCATCCGCGAAGAGCGATGTCGAGAGGTAGCGAGCCCCCGAATCCGGGCTGATCATTGCCACTCGCTTCCCCGGGCCCAGCTCGCGTGCCACCTGAAGCGCGGCCCACGTGATGGCGCCGCTCGACATCCCCACGAACAGCCCTTCCTCGCGCGCCAGGCGGCGCGCGAGAGGGAAGGCGTCCTCCTCCCAGACGGGAATGACGCGATCGATGAGCGAGCGGTCGAGGTTGTCGGGAATGAAGCCGGGACCCATCCCCTGAAACTGGTGCTGGCCGCGCTCGCCGCCGCTCAACACCGCCGAGCGTGCGGGCTCCACCGCGATCACCTTGATGTCCGGGTCGTGTTCCTTGAGAAAGCGACCCACTCCGGAGATCGTCCCGCCAGTTCCGGTGCCGTAGACGAACGCATCGATCTTCCCCTGCATCTGCTCCCAGAGCTCGGGCGCGGTCGTCTCGTAGTGGACGCGCGGATTGGCGGGGTTCGAGAACTGATTGGGCATCCATGCGCCCGTCTCGTCGCGGATGCGCTCTGCCTCGGCGATGGCGGCGATCATGCGCAGCTCCGGGTCTGTGAGCACGAGCTCCGCGCCGTACGCTCGGAGCGTGCGCTTCCGCTCTTCGCTCATGCTCGACGGGAGGCAGAGGATGAGCGGGTAGCCGCGCGCGGCGGCGATGAGGGCGAGCCCGATCCCCGTGTTCCCCGAGGTGGGCTCGACGATCGCCTGACCGGGTTTGAGGATACCGCGCGCCTCGGCATCCGCCACCATGCCGAGCGCAGTGCGGTCCTTGATCGAACCGCCCGGGTTCATCCCCTCCACCTTGAGCCACACTTCCGCGGCTGCCGGATCCGTCACTCGCTCGAGCCGGACCGTGGGGGTGTGGCCTATGAACTCGTCAATGCGAACGGCGCCGGGTGCTGCGACTCGCATGGTCAGTCGGTAGTGCGAAGCATCGGGGAATCGTCGAGCGCGAGAGTCCACTCGACGGGCAGATTCGGGTCGAGCGAGTCGCGTACGGAGCAGTACTTGTTGATGGCGAGATCTATGGCGCGCTCGGCATGGTCGCGCTCGACCCCCTCGCCCGTGATCCTGAACGCGAGGCGTACGTAAGTGAGTCGGCGCGGGACGGAGTTCGCCCGTCGCGCCTCGACGCGCACCTCGAGAGTGGCGACCGGCGTGCGCCTCTTCGCCAGGATGTCCACCACGTCAACGGCGGCGCACGTCGCGAGTGCGCCGAGGAGGGTGTCGACCGGCGACGGGCCCGTCGCGGCGTCGCCATCGACGCGCACGACCGGACCACCCTCGCGGCCGATGTCGAATCGACGGTCGCCCTGCCACCGTGCGAGGATCATGTTGTCGGGCGGTGCTTCGGAGAATGGCTCGCTCGTATCCGACATCGGCGATGTAGTCATTTCTCGATCGGTAGACCCACGGAGTTACCCCACTCGGTCCAGCTTCCATCGTAGTTGCGGACGTTGTCGTAACCCAGCAGGTAGGTGAGCGCGAACCAGGTGTGCGCCGAGCGCTCCCCGATACGGCAGTAGGTGATCACGTCGTCGCCCTGCTTCAGGCCGATCTCCTTCTCGTAGATGTTGCGGAGCTCGTCGGCGTTCTTGAAGGTTCCGTTGGTGTTGGCGGCTCGCGACCAGGGGACGTTCTTTGCGCCCGGGATGTGTCCGCCGCGCAGCACGCCCTCCTGCGGGTAGTCGGGCATGTGGGTCTTCGCACCGGAGAACTCATCGGGGGAGCGCACATCCACGAGCGGCCTGCCGGACTTCGAATGCTCGAGCACCTGATCGCGGAACGCGCGGATCTCCTCGTCGGAGCGCTCCGGGGCGGTGTAGCTGGTGGGCTCGAAGTGCGGAACGTCGGTTACCATCGGGCGTCCTTCCTGCTCCCACTTCAGGCGCCCGCCGTCGAGGATCCGGGCGTTGGTGAAGCCGAAGAGCTGGAAGACCCAGAATGCGTAGGTGGCCCACCAGTTGTTCTTGTCGCCGTAGAAGATCACGGTCTTCGATTCGTCGATCCCCTTCGAGCGGAGGAGCTTCTGGAACGCTTCGCGGTTCACGTAATCGCGAACCACGGGGTCGTTGAGGTCGGCGTGCCAGTCCACCTTCTGCGCGTTCGGGATGTGGCCCATGTCGTAGAGGAGCACGTCCTCGTCGCTCTCGATGATCCGGATGGACGGGTCGTTGAGATGTTCGGCCAGCCAATCCGTGGAAACGAGCACATCGGGGCGTGCGTAGCCTCGGTCCTGAAGCGATTTGTCGGGTGCGGCGGCGGTCGTCATTGGCTGATCCCCCGGGTTGTAGTTGTCCAACTCGACTTCGCGCGGACCTGGTACCGCCAGTGAGACCGCGCCCTCACTGGCTGGGAAAAAGAAACCGGCCACTCTTCGGAGGGGCCGGCGGAGTCGAAACGTCGAAGATGCGAGCTACGCAGTCACGTCCGACACCCCGCCCCGCCCCGACATTCGGCGGCGTTGCAAAGAGGACAACCACACATGGCGCATGCGCATCCGGCCCCCCGGTGAGGGGGGCGGATGCTCCACGCGGCGGTGCAGGATTGCTCGGACCTCTTTGCCTGTAAGATCATGTCGCTGGTACAGTCGGAAGTTCCATGCATCGGTTGCCGACGTTCGCCAAAGCGCGTGCGCAACGCGGCGCGATCGGCATCGCTGCCCGAAGTTGAGAGCGTGCACGCATCGCTGTCAAGTGCGTTTCACCCCACCACCGCCCCGCGCGGGACGGACGCATCAGGTGCGAGAAGGACGACCTCGCCTGCCTCGGAGTAGGCACCGAGCACGAGTACTTCGCTCTCGAATCCGGCAATGCGGCGCGGCGGGAAGTTCACCACTGCTACCACCTGCCGCCCCACGAGCGCTTCCGGCGTGTAGCGTGCCGTGATCTGCGCGCTCGAGCGCTTGATCCCGAGCTCTTCGCCGAAATCGATGCGCAGCTTGATCGCCGGCTTGCGCGCCTCCGGGAAGACCTCCGCATCCACCACCACCCCGGCGCGGATGTCCAGCTTCAGGAAGTCGTCGAAGACGGCCATCAGGCGCTCGTTCGGACGATCTTTGCCGTCGTGATGAGCTGCCCCGTGTGCCGCATCGCGTGCTCGGCAGCGTGGGAGTAGAGGCCGAGCACCGTGGACGGAAGCTGCTTGCGCCCCACGGCGCGCGGCTCGAGGAGCTTCTCGCGCG